>DASXCV010000129.1:0-4617 GCA_036491015.1 Thermoleophilaceae bacterium
CGCGAGCGCCGCGGGATGCCCGGTCAGCGGCTTCGCGAGGTTCGGGATGAAGAAGAAGCTCTCCTCGCCCTTGATGTCCGCCTTGAACGTCGAGCTGCGCAGCAGGTAGAAGAGCGAGAAGAAGAACGGCAGCTGGAGCACCAGCGGCAGGCACGAGCCGAGCGGATTCACGCCGTGCTCCTGGTAGAACTTCATCAGCTCCTGCTGCTGGCGCTGCTTGTCCTCCTTGTAGCGCTCCTGGATCCGCTTCATCTCGGGCGCGAGCCGCTGCATCGCCTGCATCGAGCGCACCTGCCGGTAGGTCAGCGGCAGGATCGCCGCGCGGATCACGATCGTGAGGCCGATGATCGCGAAGCCCCACGACACGCCGACCGTGTTGTGCCAGAACTTCAGGATCGCGTCGTTCAGATCGACGAGCGGCTGTAGGAACGTTGCTAGGTACATGATCAGTGGCTGCGCGGGCGGGCGCGGAAGAGGTTCTGGTCCTCTACGAAGTCAACGCCGCCGAGGCTCCAAGGATTACAGCGTAGGAGCCGCCAGGCGGCGAGTACCAGCCCCCTGAGTATGCCGTAGGACCTCACGGCCTGCACCGCGTACTCCGAGCAGCTCGGGTGGTACTTGCAATGGCGCGGCAGCGCCGGCGAGATAGCCCGCTGGTACACGCGGATCGGAGCGATCGCGATCGCTCGCAGCGGGCTCACGACTCCGCCGTCCCGGGCATGCCGGCCTTGTCGAGCACTTCGCGCAGCGCCTCCTCGATCCCGGACTCCCCGCGCTCGCGCGCGAGCTCACCGGCGTCGGGGCGCGCGACCAGCACGAAGTCGTGCCCGGACGGCAGGCCCTCCGACGACGCCCAGAAGGCCTCGCGCAGCAGTCGCTTCACCCGGTTGCGTTCGACCGCCCCGCCCACCTTGCGGCCGACGGACACGCCGAGCCGCGGCTCCTCCTCGCCGGCGTCCGGGCGCGGAAAGGCGTGCAGCACGAGGTAGCGGCTCGCATGCGAGCGGCCCTCGCGAAAGACGCGATCGAACTCCGCGCTCCGCGACAGGCGGCGGCGTTTCCCGCGGCGGGCACCGCCTCCCTCGCCGGGGATCGCCATGGCTACGGAGTCAAGCGGGCGCGGCCCTTGTCGCGGCGGCGCTTCAGCATCGCGCGGCCGGCGCGAGTGCGCATGCGGCCGCGGAACCCGTGGGTCCGGGCGCGCTTACGTTTCTTGGGCTGGTAGGTGCGCTTCATGAGTTCGACTCGAACGAGTGCCGAAGTATAGGCAGCGGTCCTCGGACCCACCCTCGACCGCCGCGTTTCGCTTTTCCCGCGATTTGCGCCATCCCATTTTCTCGACCCCCGTCGGCGGTAGCCCGGGCGGTCGGCCTCGCTATACACTCGCCCTCGCCAAGGCCTCGGGGAGTTCGGTGCGACCGGCTGGGGAAGGCACAGGAACCCAGGCCACCATGCAGTTGCCACGAACGGCCCCGGAGGGCTGTCGCTGACCCGTGCCCGAAGAGCTCGAGAACCTGTGGGATGACGTCCGGCGCGAGCTGCGCGAGGACGTCACCGACTTCACCTTTCACATCTGGCTGGAGCCGCTCGAGCTCGTGCATCGCGCCGACCTCGACCTCTTCGTCCGCGCGCCCGGCCACATCCGCACCTGGGTCAAGGAACGCCATCGCGCGCACCTCGATCGCGCCGTCAAATGCGTCCTCGGCCCCAAAGCCTCGATCGAGGTGGTCGACGACCGCTGGCAGCCTACGGACTCCCTGCAAATGGCCCAAAACTCCGTCGAGCCGGAGCGTTCAACCCTCAACCCCAAGTACACGTTTGGACAGTTCGTCATCGGCGACGGCAACCGCCTCGCCCACGCGGCAGCCCTGGCGGTGGCGGAAATGCCTGCACACGCGTACAACCCGCTGTTCATCTACGGACCGCCGGGGCTCGGCAAGACCCACCTCCTCCAGGCGATCGGAAACTACGTCCAGGTCTACGGCAACGGGCTGCGCGTCCAGTACGCCACCGTCGAGGACTTCACGACCGACTTCGTCCGCTCGCTGCGCTCGAACGACACCGCTGCGTTCCGCGATCGCTTCCGCGGCGCCGACGTCCTCCTCCTCGACGACGTCCAGTTTCTCGCCGACAAGCTGAAGACCAAGGAGGAGTTCTTCCACACCTTCAACGCCCTGTATGAGACAGGCCGTCAACTCGTCCTCACGAGCGACCGCGCGCCAGCGGACCACGACGAGTTCGAGGATCGCCTGCGCGAGCGCTTCGCCTCGGGCCTCGTGGCCGACATCCAGCCGCCCGAGCTCGACGTCCGCCTGGCGATCCTCCGCAAGCGCGCCGGCCTCGACTCGATCACCGACGTCAGCGAGGACACACTCGCCGAGATCGCTGGCCGCGTGACCGCGAGCATCCGCTCGCTCGAGGGCGCACTGATCCGCGTAGTCGCCTACGCGTCCCTTCGGGGCGAGGACCCCACCCCCGAGCTCGCCCGCCACGTCCTCGCCTCCCTCTATCCCGCCACGACGCCCCCGCGCTGCTCGCTCGAGGCCATCCAGCGGGCCGCTGCCGCCGAGTTCGGCATCAGCCACGAGCAGCTCCTCGCGCACGACCGCCGTCCCGCGCTCACCTTCGCCCGCCAGGTCGCCATGTACCTCGCGCGCGAGCTCACCGAGGAGAGCCTGCCGGCCATCGGCGCCCGCTTCGGCGGCCGCAACCACTCGACGGTCCTTCACGCCCACCGCAAGATCGAGACCGACCTCGCCCGCGACCAGGCCGTTGTCCACAAGGTCCAGTCCCTCCGTCGACGGCTCGACGCCCAGACCTCATGACGACCGGCGCTACTGACAGAATCAACAGGCTGCGTCCAAAGGCTTCAGACCCGAACTTCCACTCCCACCGCGCAATTCACGTCGCTATGAACCTCTCCACAACCCCTACTTCAACAAGAGTCTTTACATGAAGTTCTCTATTTCACGTGACCAGTTCTTGAGTCAGCTCGGCATCGCCGTCCGCGGCGTTTCCACGCGCAGCGCGATCCAGACGCTCGCCGGCGTGATGATCCGCGCGGAGTCCGGCGGCGTCGAGCTTCAGGCCACCGACATGGAGCTCGGCATCCGCGTGCGGGTCGACACCGCGCCGGACAGCGAGGGCGCCGTGGTCCTGCCCGGCCGTCTGCTTCTCGATGTGGTCCGTTCGTTGCCCCAGGACGACCTGACGCTCGAGCACCGCACCTCGGAGCAGGACGTCGAGGTGGTCTCGGGACCGTCGAAGTTCCACCTCCGCACGCTGCCCGTCGACGATTTCCCGAAGCTGCCCGAGGCGGGTGACGCCGGGAAGATGCACGTGCCGGCCGATGCGTTCGTGGAGACCATCGGGCGCGTGGCGCGCTCGGCGTCGCGGGACGAGACCCGGCCGCACCTCACGGGCGTGCTGGTGTCCGCCTCGGGACAGGAGCTGCGGATGGTCGCCACCGACTCCTACCGGCTGAGCGTGAAGGAGACGACGCTCCAGAAGCCGGTGGACGGCTCGCTGGAGGCAAACGTTCCGGCCCGAACCTTGCAGGAGCTCTCGCGAGTGGCGTCTGGGGGAGGGGCCGAGCAGATCGAGATCACGGCGCTCGAGAACCAGGTGATCTTCAACCTGGGCGACGTGGTGATCTCGTCGCGGCTCGTCGAGGGACGCTTCCCGAACTACCGCCAGCTCCTGCCGGAGGCCTACGAGCACGAGCTGAACGTGAACGGGCCGGAGATGCTCGAGGTGGTTCGGCGCATCAGCTTGCTCGCCCAGAAGAACGCGCCGCTGCGGATGGCGTTCAGCGATGGCGCCGTGGAGATCTCGGCGCAGACCCCGGACGTCGGCGAGGCGAGTGAGAGCCTGCCGGTCCCGTTCAAGGGTGAGCCGCTCGAGATCGGCTTCAACCCGGAGTTCTTCCGCGACGGCCTCGACAGCGCCGAGTCGGCAGAGGTGGTCCTCAAGTTGATCAGCCCGCTGCGCCCGGGCCTGATCGAGTCGGGTGGCGATGACGGCGGCTTCATCTACCTGGTCATGCCGATCAGGTTGAACGTGTAGTCGAGCCTCATGGTGCGCGTCACGCGCGTGGAGCTCCGCGACTTCCGCAACTACGAGCGGGCGGAGGTGGCGCTGGCGCCCGGGCTCACCGTGATCTGCGGGCCGAACGGCGCCGGCAAGACGAATCTGCTGGAGGCTCTCTACTTCGGCTGCACGGGCCGCTCCTGCCGGACGTCCAACGAGCGGGAGCTCGTGCGCTTCGGACACAAGGTCACGCGCGTGTCCGTCGGTGTCGAGGCCGACGATGGCGCGCACCGGCTCGACGTGGGCTTCGAGCCCGGCGAGCAGAAGCGCTTCCGCATCGACGACGCGCAGGTCGAGCGCCCGGCTCCTGGGGAGGTGCGCCCGCTCGTCAGCGTCTTCATGCCCGACCGGCTCGACCTCGTGAAGGGAGCGCCGGCGCTGCGCCGGGCGCACATCGACCAGGTGGTCGCGGCCCTGTGGCCGTCGCGCGCCTCGGCGCGTGCGGACTACTCGCGCGCGCTCGCCCAGCGCAACGCGCTCGTGGCGCGGATCCGCGCCGGCGGAGCGCGACCAGAGCTGCTCGACCCG
>DASXCV010000130.1:0-16054 GCA_036491015.1 Thermoleophilaceae bacterium
GTATGAGGCCACCGCCATGAAGTCGACTTCGCAGGGGCCCGTGATGTGGCGCATCAGGTCCGACAGGAAGAACACGGCGCCCTTCAGCACGCCGACGAGCAGCAGATCGCGGCCCTCGTAGTCGCGCGAGACCTCGGCGCCGAGCTCGCGGACCCGCGCCGACAGATCGTCGGGCTCGACCAGGATCTCGCCGATGGCTGGGTCGCTCATGCGTGGGCAGGCTATCGGGCGGGGTCTCGGGTGTCGGGTATCGGGTGTCGGGCCTTTCCGACACCCGACACCCGGCACCCGACACCTAGACCTGCCGCGCGCTCAGGCTCACCAGCTCCGCCGCTCCGGGCGCGGCTTTGAAGGATTCGCCGACTGCCACGCCGGCCACCCACACGATCTCGCCGTCCTCCGTCGTGACCACGGGCAGCGAGCGGCGGAGGGCACGGGGGACCTTGCGGTCGGTGAAGAGATCCTGCAGCGACTTGCTGCCGCCGAGGCCGGCGGGCCGCATGCGGTCGCCCTCGTGCCAGGCGCGCACGGTGAGCGCGCTGCCGAGCGGCTCCGCGGCGAGCAGCGCCTCGCCCCCCTCGCCCATCGCGGCGGACACCTCCCAGCTGCCGAAGCGCGCGCTGCCCGGCACGAGCAGCTTGGCCGGAGGCGGCGGCGCGGCGTCTGGGTCGCGGGAGAAGCGCAGGGTGCCGTACTCCGCCAGTGCGCGCAGGCCGCCGCCGAGGTCGAGCGACGCGCTGCCGCCGCCCTCGCCGAGGTGGAGGATCTCGTCCGCGTGCGCGCGCGAGAGCGAGTGGGCGCCGCCAGAGGCATCCTCGGCCAGCCGGCGCAGCACGAGCCGGGCCAGTCCGGGCGGGATCGCGCGCAGCTCTTCGATCTGCGGCGCGAGCGCGCCGAGGCGGGTGAGGGCGTCGTCCACGGCGGCGTCGAGCACCTCGGCCTCGTCGCGCAGCAGCCTGCTCGTCTCGACGATCGAGCGCTCGGCCGCCGGGTTGAGCTCCCGCAGCATCGGCAGCAGTTCTTCGCGCACACGCGCGCGCGCGAAACGAGGGTCGCTGTTGGACACGTCCTCGACCCACTCGAGCCCGCGTGCCCCGCAATGCGCGCGGGTGTCCTCACCCGTGGCCCCGAGCAGCGGCCGCACGAGCCGCCCCCGGCGGGGCTCCATTCCGAGCAGCGCGCGCCGCCCGGGCGACACCGCCAGCCGGTAGAGCACGGTCTCGGCCTGGTCGCTCGCGGTGTGGGCGGCCGCGTAGTCGCTGCCGGGCGGGGCGTGGCGTTCCGCCAGCGCGTAGCGGCGGTCGCGCGCTTCGGCCTGCAGGTTGCCGGCGTCCGGAAGCGAGACGCGCTCGACCGAAAGTGAGACACCGAGCCGCTCGCACAGCCGGCGGCAGTGCTGCTCATCGCCGTCCGACTCCGCGCGCAACCCGTAGTTCACGTGGAGTGCCGACACCTGTGCGCCGAGCGTGAGCGCGCAGTCGAGCAGGCACACGGAGTCGGCGCCGCCCGACAGCATCACGAGCAGCGGCTCGCCGGTGTGGATCAGCCCGCTCTCGGACGCCGCCTCGAGAGCTCGATCGGACATGCCGCGAACGCTACTCGCGCGGGTAGGCGCGGCACAGGCTGCGCGGCTCGTCGAAGCCCTTGAGCTTGACCGTCCCGATGTCCTCGAACGCGAGGTGGGCGCTGTTGCGAACGATGTCCACGACCGTGTCGGTGACGAGCACCTCGCCGCCGCGCGCCCGCGCGACCACGCGCGAGGCGAGGTTGACGTCGCGGCCGAAGTAGTCGCCATCCCGGTAGATCACCTGACCCTGGTGGATCCCGATTCGCGGCGCCGGGCGCTCGTCGAACAGGCGCTGGAATCCCACCGCCCAGTCCACGAGAGCCTGTACGTCCTGGCCGACGATCATCACCTCGTCGCCGATCGTCTTGACCACGCGGGCGTCGTCGGGCAGCGTCTCGGTGACCGACTCGATGAAGCGCTCGACGAACGAGAGCGCCTCCTCCTCGCCCTCCTCCTCGGTGAAGCGCGTGTAGCCGGCGAGATCGCAGAACGCGATCGCCACACGAACGCGGCCGAGCTCGGAGTCGCCCTCCCCGAGGTCCACCTCCATGTGGCCCACCACGTCCTGCTCCACGAAGTGCTGGAGGAAGCGCCGGTGGATGAAGTCCATGATCGGCGACGCGAGCGGCAACAGGTCGCGCGCAAGGTGCTCCATCTCCTCCGCCATCTCCACCCCGGGAACGCCCTCGCGCATCAGCGGCTCATGCACGTAGATGTGGAAGAGGCGAGTCTCCGCGTCGGCTATCTGAGACAGCGTCTGTCCATACACGCGCGTGAGCTGGAGGAAGGCGACGAGCGGGAAGCCCGCGTCGAGCACCGAGGCGACGTAGTGGAGCGCCTGCACGTCCTCGTCGGAGAAGTCCTCCGGGTCGCGTTGCGGCAGTCCGATCGTGGTCCAGATGCGCTCGATCAGCGCCTTCTCGAGGCCGGTCTCCTTCGCCACCTCGTCGATCGAGTGGCGGCGCGGCGGGGACGGGAACAGGTCCTCCACGAAGCCGTAGGCGAGCCGCCCCTCTTCCACCGCCTTGCGGATCGCGGCAAGGCTGTGCCCGCGCGAGCGCAGCCGGGCGACGATGCGCGCGTATGCGACGGCCACGGGACTCCAGCTCGAATCGCCGTCTGCGTCCGGGATCACGCCGGCGCGGGCCCAGCGCCTGAGCGTCGCGGAAGTGACGCCTGCCTGCGCCGCTACCTCGGCCAGCGTCAGCTGATCGTCACTCATCGCCACGCAAGCTAACAACGGCGGGACCAGTGACGTGGTCCCGCCGTTACGCGGGAGAGTCGTCCCGCGACGTAGGCCGGCGACGCATTCGAGCGCCTTGCGGAGGGCAACCTGTACCTCCCACTATCCGGCCCGCTGCCAAATTCAGCTCCGAAGTGTCCTCCTGCTCGCGGCGCAGGTCAATACCCCAGAGCCGCTGAGGAATCCCTAGCGCGAGATGCAAAGGGCCCACCTTGCGGGGTACGGGTACAGTGGGGCCGTCCAAGCATGAGGGAGAGGACGTGAACTACTTCGTCACCGGCGCCACGGGCTTCATCGGGAGGCATCTCGTGGCCGAGCTGTTGAAGCGCGACGGCACCATCTATGTCCTCGTGCGCGAGGGATCCAAGGGCAAGGTCGAGGACCTCTCGAAGCGGCTCGGGGCGGGCGACCGGCTGGTGCCGGTGCCGGGCGATCTGTCCAAGCAGGGCCTCGGGATCGAGGGCTTCGACCAGCAGATAGACCACTTCTTCCACCTCGCCGCGATCTACGACATCCAGAGCGACGAGGAGTCGCTGCGGAAGGCCAACGTGGACGGCACGCGGCACACGATCGAGTTCGCCAACTCGATCGAAGTCGGCCGCTTCCACCACACGAGCTCGATCGCCGTGGCCGGCAAGTTCAAGGGCCTCTTCCGCGAGGACATGTTCGACGAGGGCCAGAGGCTGCCGCACGCCTACCACGCGACCAAGTTCGAGTCCGAGAAGCTCGCGCGCGCCCAGGTGAAGGCGCCGCTGCGGGTCTACCGACCGGGGCTCGTGATCGGCGACTCAGAGACCGGCGAGATGGACAAGATCGACGGTCCCTACTACCTCTTCAAGCTGCTGCAGAAGCTGCGGCACGCGCTGCCGGAGTGGTTCCCGCTGGCCGGGCCGGAGGGCAAGGCGCTGAACATCGTGCCGGTGGACTTCGTGGCCGAGGCGATGGACCACATCGCCCACATGGACGACGGCGACCTGTACGGCAACACCTTCCACCTCGTGGATCCGAAGCCGCTGTCGGCCGGCCGCGCGCTCAACGAGTTCGCGAAGGCCGCCCACGCGCCGCGCTTCGCGATGCGCGTGGACGCCAACCTCACGAACATCGTGCCGCCGCAGGTGGCCAAGGGACTGCTCCAGATCCCGACGGTGAAGGGCGTGCGCAACCAGGTGCTTGCGGACCTCGAGATCCCACCCGAGGCGCTCGAGCACCGCGAGTTCGACGCGGAATTCGACGCGCGCGACACGCAGCGTGCGCTCACCGGCACCGGCATCGCGGTGCCGCCGCTGTCGACCTACGCAGACAAGATCTGGGACTACTGGGAGCGCAATCTCGACCCGGACCTGTTTCGCGAGCGCAGCCTGTCGAAGTCCGTCAAGGACAAGGTGATCGTGGTGACCGGCGCCTCGAGCGGCATCGGCCGCGAGGTGGCGAAGAAGGTGGGCGAGGCCGGCGGCACGGTGGTGCTGGTCGCGCGCACGCGCGAGAAGCTGGAGGAGCTGCGCAACGAGGTGGAGGAGGCCGGTGGCGTCGCGCACGTGCACCCCGCCGACCTCTCGGACATGGACGACATCGACCGCGTGGCGGACGAGATCCTCGAACAGCACGGGGCGGTCGACATCCTCATCAACAACGCCGGGCGCTCGATCCGGCGCTCGGTGGCGGCCTCCTACGACCGCTTCCACGACTACGAGCGCACGATGCAGCTCAACTACTTCGGCGCGGTCAAGCTGATCCTCAAGCTGCTCCCGACGATGCGCGAGCAGAAGTCGGGGCACATCATCAACGTCTCGTCGATCGGCGTGCAGACCAACACGCCGCGCTTCTCGGCCTACGTCGCGTCCAAGTCCGCGCTCGACGCGTTCTCCCGCTGCATGGCCCCCGAGGTGATCGGCGACGGCGTGAACGTCACGACGGTCTACATGCCGCTCGTGCGCACGCCGATGATCGCCCCCACCTCGATGTACGACGCCTTCCCAACGCTGTCGCCGGAGGAGGCCGCGCAGCTCGTGGCGGACGCGATCCTCGACAAGCCCAAGCGCGTGGCCACCCGGCTCGGGACGTTCGGGCAGATCCTCTACTCGGTGTCGCCCAAGTCCGTGGACCAGATCATGAACGCGGCCTACAAGATCTTCCCGGACTCGAAGGCCGCCAAGAAGGGCGTCGAGGGCGAGGGGAAGGCCGCGGACGACGGCCAGAAGGACGACGAGATCTCCACCGAGGCCGTGGCGATGGCGTACCTACTGCGCGGCGTGCACTTCTAGACGGTCGCGCCGCTGAGGCCCGGGATCCAGCTCGTGCCGGCCAGCGGCACGCGGGCCATCGCCGCCGCCTCCACCGTGAGCGCCACGAGGTCCTCGGGCTCGAGGCTGTGCACGTGGGATTTCCCGCACGCGCGCGCGAGGGTCTGGGTCTCGAGCACCATCGTGCGCAGATAGTTGGCGAGGCGGCGCCCGCCGAGCTCCGGGTCGAAGCGCCCCGCCAGCTCGTCGTCCTGCGTCGAGATGCCCACGGGGTCGCGGCCCTCGTGCCAGTCGTCGTAGTAGCCGGCGGCCGAGCCGATCTCCCGGTACTGCGCGTCGTGCTCCGGCGCGTTGTCGCCCAGCGCGATCAGGGCTGCGACGCCGATCGAGACGGCGTCGGCGCCGAGCGCCAGCGCCTTGGCGGCGTCGGCGCCGCTGCGGATTCCGCCGGACACGACCAGCTGCACCTTGCGGTGCATGCCCAGCTCCTGCAGCGACTCCACGGCCTGCGGGATCGCGGCGAGGATCGGGATGCCGACGTGCTCGATGAACACCTCCTGGGTGGCGGCGGTGCCGCCCTGCATGCCGTCGAGCACGATCACGTCGGCGCCGGCCTTCACCGCCAGCGCCACGTCGTAGTAGGTGCGGCTCGCACCGATCTTCACGAAGATCGGCTTCTCCCAGTCGGTGATCTCGCGCAGCTCGCCGATCTTGATCTCAAGGTCGTCCGGACCGGTCCAGTCCGGGTGCCGGCAGGCGCTGCGCTGGTCGATCCCCTCCGGGAGGTCGCGCATCTCGGCCACGCGCGCGGAGATCTTCTGACCGAGGAGCATTCCGCCGCCGCCGGGCTTTGCGCCCTGGCCCACGACGATCTCGATCGCGTCGGCCGCGCGCAGGTCGTCCGGGTTCATCCCATAGCGCGACGGCAGCAGCTGGTACACGAGCGTCTTCGACGACTGCCGCTCCTCCTGGGTCATGCCGCCGTCGCCGGTGGTGGTGGAGGTGCCCAGCTCGGACGCGCCGCGGCCGAGCGCCTCCTTGGCGTTCGCGCTGAGCGCGCCGAAGCTCATGCCGGCGATCGTGATCGGGATCTCGAGGCGAAGCGGCTTGGAGGCGAAGCGGTCGCCGAGCACCACGTCTGTCGCGCAGCGCTCGCGGTAGCCCTCGAGCGGGTAGCGGGACACGCTCGCGCCGAGGAAGAGCAGGTCGTCGAAGTGCGGCACGCGGCGCTTTGCGCCGAAGCCGCGGATGTCGTACATGCCCTCGGTCGCCGCGCGCTGGATCTCGGCGATCGTGTTGCGGTCGAACGTGGCGGACTCGCGCAGCCCGGGGCTCCAGCCGTTCCCGTTCCCGCCCATCAGTACGCGCCCGCGTTGTCGACGTGGAAGTTGTAGAGCTTGCGCGCCGAGCCGTAGCGCCGGAACTCGGTGGGGTCCGCGTCCGGGAAGCCCGCGTTGTCGAGCAGCTCGCGCAGCTCGAGCAGGTGCTCACCCTGCATGTCCTTCTGGATGCAGTCGGCGCCGAGCGACGCCACGGAGCCGCGCACGTACAGGCGCGCCTCGTAGATCGAGTCGCCGAGGCCGTCACCCGCGTCGCCGCAGACCACGAGTCGGCCCTTCTGCGCCATGAACGCGCTCATGTGCCCGACGGACCCGCGCACCACGATGTCCGCTCCCTTCATCGAGATCCCGCAGCGCGAGGACGCGTCGCCGTGAATCACCACGAGTCCCCCGCGGCCGGTCGCCCCCGCAGACTGGCTGGCGTTGCCGTCCACGATCACCGACCCCGACATGATGTTCTCGGCCAGGCCCACGCCGCAGTTGCCGTGCACGCGCACCGTCGCGCGCTTGTTCATGCCGGCGCAGTAGTAGCCCACGTGGCCCTCGATCTCGACTTCCACGTCGGCGTCGAGGCCCACCGCCACGGCGTGGCGGCCGCCGGGATTGACCACGCGCCAGGAGTTCGGGGAGGGTGGGTCGCCCAGGTTGTGGAGACGCTTGTTGAGCTCGCGCAGGGGGGTCGAGTCGAGATCCACGGTGTCGACCGTGACTGGGCTCGTCAGCGTCATGCGACCGCTTGCCTCTCCCAGCTGTAGACGGTCGCGGGCGCCGGCTCCCAGACTTTCGCGTCCGCCGCGCCGGGCAGCACGGCGATCGCGCGGTACTCGGATGCCATCGCCACCCAGTCGTCGGTCTCGGCCATCACGGCGGGCTTGCAGGCGATCGGGTCCCGCAGCACCGCGAAGCCGTCGGCCGTGCCCACCGCGAAGGTGTAGAAGCCGTCGAGCTCCCCGAGGCAGCTCTCGAGCGCGCGCTCGAGGGAGTCACCCTGGGCGAGGCGCCAGGTGAGGTAGCCGGCCGCCACCTCGGAGTCGTTCTCGGTCTGGAACTCGATGCCCTCGCGGCGCAGGCGCGTGCGCACCCAGTTGTGGTTGGAGAGCGAGCCGTTGTGCACGAGGCAGAGGTCGAGTCCGGTCCAGAAGGGGTGCGAGCCGTCGGTGGTCACGGCGCTCTCCGTGGCCATGCGCGTGTGGCCGAGGCCGTGGCTCGCCTGCACGCCGGACAGCGCGAAGCGCCTCACGAACTCGCGCGGCGAGCCCGCCTCCTTGTAGATCTCGAGCGAGCTGCCCGCGCTCATCACGCGCAGCTCGGGCCGCCGCTCCCGCAGCCACTCCTGCAACGGCGCGGACTCGGCGTCGACCACGAACACAGCGTGGCTGGCGCGCACGCCGGGCTCGGTGGAGCCGAAGCGCTCGTCGAGCTCCACATGCAGTGCCTCCCAGTCGTACTCGGGGTCGGTCGAGTGGAGCGAGACCTTGGTGGAGCTCGCCGGGGCGGGGTTGCGGTAGAGCGCCACGCCCGCGCTGTCGGGCCCGCGATCCGACAGCTCGAGCAGCATCTCGCCGAGGTGCTCGCCGAGGCTCTCGCTAACGGACAGCGACTTGCTGAACAGGCCCACGATCCCGCACATTGCAGCGATTTTAGTGTTGGCCTGGCCCACCGGTCATGGCTCTAGACCGCACAATTCGGCAGGCCTCTATGTGGCTTTTCTACATGCGGAGCGGGCGCACCACGGAGAGTCGCTTCTGAGCGTCGGCCACCGCGCGGAGGGCCTCGATCAGCTCCGCGCGGCGAGGGGCGGACAGCTCTTCCGGATCCACGCGGTTGGTCGCCGGCACGTCTGCGCGGAAGCACGCCGCATGGTGCTCGTGGCGCACCCGCAGCACGATCCCGAACGCCTCCTTCAGGGACGACGCCGTGTCCGCGTCGAGCTGGCCGACCTCCTCCGCGGCGGCCAGGCGGTCGAGCGTCGCCGACGTGGTGATGCCACCCGAGAGCGCGTAGAGGCGCGCGAGGTTGGCGATCGGCAGCGAGCCGCCCTTCTTCACGTCGAAGCGCCCGTCCTTGCCGGTGGAGATCGAGCTGCGGCGCCCGAGCGGGACCTCCCAGTCCGTGGCGGTTCGCGCGAGCCGGCGCACGAAGTCCGGGTACTCGCGCGCGCGGCGCATCACGTTGACGAGCGGCGGCACGATCTCGAGCCCGCCCATCACATGGCGGAAGTCGAACGTCACGGCCGCGCGCACGAGGTGCGAGGAGTCCGGGTACTCGAGGCACTCCTGGAAGACGCCGCGCCAGCGGCTCGCCGGCATGCGCCAGCGGCGATCGCGCGCGAGCACCTCGGCGTTGTCCTCGCCGAAGCCGCAGCGGCCGAGGCCGGCATTCACGTCGGCCGCGGCGGCCGCGAAGAAGTCGTCGGCCTCCGCCCCGCCGTCGTCGGCGAACGCGAGCGCGTTGTCCTGGTCGGAGGCGATCGTCATCTCGCGGCGGGCCACGCTGCCGAGGCCCATCCACGCCCAGGACACGGGCGGCGGTCCGTGCTTGGCGAAGGCGAAGTCCACGAGCCGCGCGGTGACCGTGTCGCTCTGCACCGCCAGCGCCCGGCTCACGTCCACCGGGTCGAGCCCGGCACCGAGCAGGGAGGCCTGGAGCCGCGGCACGCCCTCCACCACCAGCTTCACGAGGGTGTCCTCGTCGGGCGCCTTGTCGATCTCGCGGCGCAGGGAGAACACGGAGCGCTCGCCGGCGGCGATGTGCTCGACGGTGACGATCCCCACCACCTCGCCGCGCTCGGTCACGAGCGCCTCGCGCCGCCCGGCGTCGAGCAGCTCGAGCAGCGCCTCGCCGACCGTGCTCTCCGACCGGACGCAGAGCGCGGGCTCGCGCACCGCGGCGCGGACCGGCTCGTCGGCGCCGAGGCCCGCGCCGAGCACGTTCTCGCGCAGGTCGGCGTCCGTGATGATCGCCGGACCTTCCGGCGAGTCGACGAACGCGGCGGTCACCCGCGAATCCGTGAGCGTGCGGGCCACGTCGCGCACGCTCGTGTCCGGCGCGACGGTGACCGGCGGCCGCTGCGCCACCGCGCCGACCTTCGTGAGCGAGAGCTCGGGCATGCCGCGCGCCGTGCGGTCGGTGCGCACGAGCCGGTCGCGCAGCGTGCGCGCCACGAAGCGCGCGCCGGCCGGCCTGGACAGAACGTCCAGCGCGATGTCGCCCGGAATCAGCAGGCAGGTGGAGTCCTCGCGCGCCCGCACGCTGAAGGTCGGTGCGAGGCCCGAGACAAGCGACGGGTGGCCGAAGCACTGCCCCGGCTCGAGCACCTCGATCATCTCGGTGCCGTGCACCAGCTCCATCGCTCCCGTTCGGATGACGAACAGGTAGCGCGTGGGCTCGCCGTACATGATCAGGGCGAGCTGACCGCCGCGGTAGGTGTGCTGCGCGGCGGCCGCGGCGATCCGCTCGAGCTCCTCGTCGGAGAGCGTGTCGAACGGCGGGTTGCGCCTCAAGAATTCCGCGACGTCGGAAAGCGGGCTCAGGCGGCCGACTCTACAGCGCCGTCCAGCACGAGGTAGACCGGGACGTCGGACGCCTTCGCTTTCACCCGGTAGGGCTCGTGTGCCCAGCTGAAGTCCCGTACGAGTGCGTGCTTTGGCGGGTCGGCGCCCATGACGATCGCCCCGCAGTCGAGGCGCTTCGCCTCCTGCACGATGCGCTTGGCGGCCGCACGAGTGCCGATCACCCGCGCGTCGGCCTCAATGCCTTTGCGCCGCAGCCGAGCGACCGCCTTGCGCACTATTTCGTACTGCTTGTCCCACTCCGTCTTGGAGGGCAACAGTCCGGGATTTGGGAAGCCGAAGTTGGTGCCCCACACGCGCGCGACGCTGAACACGTGCACCGGGGCGTTCGAGCGCTCAGCGATACGGGCGGCGAGGTCCACCGCCGCCCGTGGGATCTCGCGCTCCTCTGAGGCGAGGAGGACCGCGCGTACGATCAGCGAGTCAGGGTCCGGTGGATCCCCCACGCTGCGTAGGGGGTTCACTCTGATGGGACCACCCCCGGCGGGATCTGGATGCTCTGCTCAGGCGGTGCCTCGCGTTTGTCCTCCACACGTGTTCTGTACAGGTAGAACGGGATGTACGCAAGGGCGACAGCCCAGCCGAGGAAGTAGTAGATCCGGGTGTCGCCTATTCGGGCGTAGCTGATCCCGCCGTAGAGCCAGATCACGAAGTAGAACGCCGCCATCGCGAGCGCGACGTACTTCATGAACTCCGGCAGCTTCACCGGACGCTTCACGTTCGGCCTGTACTTGCGCAGCAGGTAGTAGCCCACGAGCACCGACAGGAACGAGCCGGTGTAGCCGACGTTGGAGAACGTATAGATCTCGACCGCCCCGCCGGCCAGCACCACCACCAGCGAGCAGATGACATTGAAGAACATCGCCCGGTCCGGCACGCCGTGCTGGTTGATCTTCTGGAAGAACCTCGGGAACTGGCCGTCCACCGACATCTGGTGGAGCGATCTCGCGCAGCCCATGATCGCGTTCAGGGCTGACAGCGCCAGCGCCACGATCAGCATCAGGGCGATGATCCAGTTGAGGAGCTCGCCACTCGTGTTGAGCGCCTTGCCGGCGAACGTCACGAACATCGTGTTCGGGTCGACGAGGGCCGGGTTGCTGAGGGCCTTCGCACCCAGGATCACGATGAAGCCGATAGGGATCAGCGTGTAGATGAACAGTCCGAACGCGCCCTCGAGGTTCATCGCGATCTTGGCGTCGCGCTCCGGGTCCCGGCATTCGCCGATGTAGCAGGCCGCGGCCTCCATCGCGATCACGTTCCAGGTGAGCAGGAACGAGTACGCCGCATAGACGGTGAACCAGCCGTAGCCGCCAAGGCCGGTGAAGAACGCCGCGCCGTTGAGGTGGTGGAAGCCGGAGAGCTGGTGCCAGTCGGCGTTGCCGGTGAAGATCCAGGAGACCGCGAGGAACGTCAGCGGGATCATCGACAGGAGGCCGAGCACCGTGGCGAACGCCGCCCCGATGCGGATGCCCAGGTAGGCCGGGATGAAGAACAGCAGGATCCCCACGACCGCGATTCCCAACGTCCACCAGGCGATGAACGTGTGGATCGGCGTAAAGCCGGAGGTGGTGTTGAGGTGGAAGCGGTCGGCCAGGTAGAACGACGCGAGGATCATGTTGAGCGGCGCCACCGGGAACCAGCCGAGCCAGTACATCCACGCCGTAACGCCGTTGATGTGCTTGGCGGCGCGCGGCCACTTCTCCTTGTACGCCGGGTAGGCGTACGACGGTGAGCCGCCTGCCCTCTCGGGCATCATCGCCGAGAGTTCCGCGAGCAGCAGGCAGAGCAGATAGCCGGTGATCGTGATCACCACGATCAGCGGAATCGACGCTGCGCCGAGGGTCGTGACCATCACCGGCGCGATGCCCGTCACCAGAATCGTGCCGGCAAGGCCGACGACGAACGCACCCCACCAGTTAGTGCCCTTTACGAGCCCACCTTCGGCGTAATCGAGCTCGTCAAGGTCCAACGCACCTGCTCCTGGATTGGCAGGAGTCAGCTCATCAGCCATGGCTCATCCCCTCGGTCCGATTGGCCTCTCTAAATGGCGATTTACACGCAGACACCCCGCACCGTCAAGGCTGCACAGCCCCCATGCGCGTGAAGAGGGCGATTTGTGGAGGAGTCGCACACCCGGCGCGCCCCAAACGTGGCGACCCTCACATTGTCTGGGAGTCGGTATCGCGGCTATATGTGGCAGTGGAGCGGCGTCCACGCCGAGGGTTCGGCTGCGCCGCCGGGGATCCACTGCTTAGAGGAAGGCGGCTATGACTGCATCAGACGTGCTCGTGGACGGCAACGGGGCGGCTGACGCCGCCGGGGCCGGCACACCTTTCGTCGCTCCCACGACGGCGGACGAGGTACGCGACTACATCCGCGCCAACGGGATCGAGTTCCTCTTCGCGCAGTTCGTGGACATGCACGGCAAGCCGAACGCCAAGCTCGTTCCGGCCAACCATCTCGACGACCTGCTCACCGACGGCGCGGGCTTCGCGGGCTTCGCCGCCGGCGAGATCGGCCAGCAGCCGAACGACCCCGACATGCTTGCGATCCCCGACGTGCGCAGCTTCACGCCGCTCCCCTGGCGCCCCGGCATCGCCCGCTTCGCCTGCGACGTGACGGTGGAGGGCGAGGAGTGGCTCTACTGCCCGCGCACGATCCTGCGCAAGCAGCTCGACCGCGCCGCGGCGCTCGGCTTCGAGTTCAAGATCGGCGCGGAGCTCGAGTACTTCCTCATCCGCCGCAACGACGACGGGACGATCGAGCTGGCCGACAAGCTCGACAACCTCCCGCAGCCCTGTTACGACATGCGCGCGCTCACGCGCAACCTCGACTTCGTGAGCGCCGTGGCGAAGAACTGCACGTTCCTCGGCTGGGACAACTACGCCACCGACCATGAGGACGCGAACGGGCAGTTCGAGCAGAACTTCCAGTTCGCGGACGCGCTCACCACGTGCGACCGCGCGATCTTCTTCCGCTACATGGTGGAGGCGATGGCGCAGGAGCGCGGGCTGATCGCGACCTTCATGCCCAAGCCGTTCGCGCACCTCACGGGCAACGGCTGCCACATGCACATGAGCCTGTGGAAGGACGGCGTGAACGTGTTCGACTGCGACCCCGCGGACGATCCCAACGGCATGGGCCTGTCGCCCACCGCGTACAACTTCATCGGCGGGCTGAAGCACCACGCCAAGGCGTACATCGCCGTGACCGCCCCGACGGTGACCTCGTACAAGCGGCTCGTGATCGGCGCTCGCAGCGGCTCGGCCTGGGCGCCTGTCTACATCAGCTACGGCTGGAACAACCGCACGCAGATGCTGCGCATCCCGGACGCCGGCCGCATCGAGGACCGGACGGTGGACGGCTCGTGCAACCCGTACCTCGCCGCCACGGCGGTGCTGGCCGCGGGTCTCGACGGCATCGAGAAGGGCATGGATGCCGGCGCGCCCACGAGCGAGCTGAACCTGCACGAGCTCTCGCAGCAGGACCGCGAGAACCTGGGTGTGGACACGCTGCCGGCCAACCTGCTCGACGCCACGCGCGCGCTCGCCGAGGACGGCGTGCTTCGCGCGGCGCTCGGCCACACGGGCCGCGAGGACTACGTCGACTACTTCGTGCGGGTCAAGCAGCGCGAGTGGTCGGAGATCCACGAGCAGGTGACGCAGGCGGAGATCGACCGCTACCTGCAGCTCTTCTAGACCGAAGAAGCTGAGCCGGACCAATGTGGATCGCCGCAGGAGGCGATCTCCACTTCGCTCCCGCGACCAAGGTGGCGGCGATGCGGGCCGAGCTGCGCGCGGCGGCGAGCGCCGCGGACGTGGTGCTGCTCGCCGGCGACCTGACGGCGAGCGGACGCCCCGAGGAGGCCGCGGCGCTGGCGGACGCGTGCGCGGACATGGGCGCGCCGGTGGTGTGCGTGCTCGGCAACCACGACCGCCGCTGGGAAGGTGGCAGCGCGGTGGCGGCGGCGTTGCGTGCGGCGGGGGCCGTGGTGCTCGACCCGGGCAGCCACGTAGTGGAGGTGGGCGGCGCGCGCATCGGCATCGCGGGCGTGACCGGGGCGCCCGGCGGCTTCTTGGGCAAGCCCGTGTGGGGGCTCGGCCGGAAGGGACGGAAGCAGTGGCGCGCGGCGGCGGCCGCGCAGGCCGACGCGCTCGACGCCGCGCTGGCGGGGCTCGCGGGCTGCTCGGTGCGCATCGCGCTGCTCCACTACTCGCCCACGTTCGAGACGCTCGCCGGCGAGGAGCCCTACCTCTGGCCGGCGCTCGGCACCGACCAGCTGGCAGGCCCGATCCACCGCCACCGCCCGCATCTGGTATTACACGCGCACGCGCACGAGGGGGCGCCGCGCGGCCAGGTGAGCGGCGTGCCGGTGCTCAACGTGTCCGCCCAGGTGATCGGGAAACCGCTTGCGCTGTTCGATCTACCGGGCGAACCGGCTGTATCGTCAGCTTAGGGTGAGCACGGCACACACCTCGCCAGAGTCGTCGGTCCGGGCGCCGGGAGTGGATCTCGCGGAGCAGCTCCAGCGCGTCCAGCTCGAGAGCGACACGCTCTACAAGGTGATCGCCGTGATCGCGTCGGCGCCCGACCTGAGCCGGGTGCTCGACTCGATCGTCGACCTGCTCACCGAGGCCACCGACTGCCACGCCTGCTTCGTCTACCTGCGCGACGGCGGCCGGCTGAGGCTGCGCGCGGCGTCCCGGGTGTACGCGCACCTGGTGGGCAAGCTCGACATGGGCACGGACGAGGGGCTGAGCGGCTGGGTGGCGCGCCACAACGCGCCGGCCTTCATCCGCGACAACGCGTTCGCCGATCCGCGGATGAAGTACTTCGCCGAGCTCGAGGAGGAGCACTTCCAGTCGATCGTCGCCGTGCCGATTCCCTCGCGCGCGGGTGATGTCCTCGGCACCGTGGTGCTCCACACCGAGGCGCCGCGCGAGTTCGACGAGGGCGTCTTGAACTTCCTCGCGCACACCGCCTCGCTCGTTGCCGGCGCGATCGAGAACGCGCGCCTGTACGAGGAGACGCGCCGGCGCGTGGAGGGCCTGACCTCGCTCGCGCGGCTCAGTCAGGAGATCGCGGCGGCGTCCGGGCGGGAGGAGCTGTTCCAGCTTGTGCCGAGCGGCGTGCGCGGGCTGATCGGCTGCGACCTCTGCCAGCTCTACCAGCTCGATCCTTCGCGCGGCCGGCTGGAGCTCGCCGCCGCCGATCCGGCGGACCATCCCTCGCCCTGGCCGCGCGAGGGCGGCGCGGCGCTGCTCGAGCTGCTCCACCGCCGGGCGCCACGCGGCGCGCGACAGCCCGGCCCCGACGGCGCCCCGAGTGCGCTCGCCGTGCCGCTGACGGCGGGCGACGAGCAGATGGGCGCACTGATCGCGGTCGCCCACCGCCCCTTCCGCGACGATGACGACGAGGTGCTCCACCTGCTGGCCGGGCAGGTGGCGCTCGCGCTCCAGAAGGCCGCGCTGATCGAGCGGCTCACCGAGGAGAACATCGTGCGCGACCTCTTCAACGCCCTGGCCGAGGGCGCGGCCGACGTGGCCGAGGCGCGCGCCCGGGCGGCCGGCTGGGACATCTCGCGCCCGCACGCGTTCGTGGAGGTGCAGGCGCTCAAGGCCTCCGGCGACGACAGGCCGTGGCCGGCCCGGGCCGAGCGGATGGAGAGCCACCTCCGGCGGCTCGCACCCGGCACGCTCTGCGACAGCGGCCGGCGTCAGCTGCGCGCGCTGCTGCCGCTGGGCCGCCCGCACGGCAAGGCGGAGCTGGAGGTGCTCGACGCCGCGCTCGGCGACCTCGGCCGGACCGAGGGCGTGGTGATCGGCCGCAGCGACCCGCGCGCCGGCGCCGCCGGCAGCGGCGAGAGCCTGCGCGAGGCGGCCGACGCCGCCCAGATCGCCCGCTCGCTGATGGCCGAAGAGGGCGGCACCATGGCCTACTCCGACCTTGGCGCCTATCGCTACCTGGTGCGGATGCCGCTCGAGGAGGCGCCGCAGGACGCCCACTTCCAGGCCGTGAAGAAGCTCGCCGACTACGACCGCGAGCGCCGCACCCAGCTCGTCGACACCCTGGAGCGCTACCTCAGAGACAGA
>DASXCV010000131.1:0-11608 GCA_036491015.1 Thermoleophilaceae bacterium
GTCGGACGACGGCGAGCTCACCGGTCGCGGCGACTCGCTCACGCGCGGGATCGTGACCGGTCTCGCCACCTTCGTCGGCGGGACGCTGCACTCGCTGCCCTTCCTGATCAGCGACGTCCACAAGGCGCTGCCCGTGGCCTATTCGGTGGTGGCCGTGGAGCTGATCGTGATCGCCTGGGTGCGAAGGCGCTTCCTCAAGGCCGCGCTCACCCAGTCCCTCGTGCAGGTGACGATGGCCGGCGCCATCGTCGCCGGCGTGGGCATCGCCCTCGGGCACGCCTAGCGGCTAGCTGAGCTGCCCAGGCACGTTCCGAACGCCTGAGTAGACATCCGGGCGACTCCCGACTCTTTGGGTTGGCGACTCAAAGAAGGGAGCACCCGGATGCAGGACCAGCGTAGGTGGCTGCCCCGATGGCAGCGCGTCGAGCTCGTTGAGCTTTGTCTTGAGCGAGGGATGACGCGCCGCCAGGCCGCGGCCTGGCGGCGCGTGGCGCCCTCGACGGTGCAGTATTGGATCGACCGCTGGCGCGGGGCGAGTGGCTGCGAGCGGCGCTCGGGCGAGTGGGCCTGCGACCGCCCGTCGACTCCGAAGCGCCAGCCGCGGCTGTCTTCGCCCGAGCTGCACGAGCGCGTCTGCGCAGCGCGCCGGCGCACCGGCTGGGGCCCGCGGCTGATCGCGACGGAGCTCGACATCCCGCATTCGACGGTCTCGCGCTGCCTCGAACGGCGTGGTCTCTCACGGCCGCCCCGGCCCGCCAAGGAGGAGGTCCGCCGCTTCGAGTGGCCGTGCCCCGGCGATCTCCTGCAGATGGACACCAAGCGCTTCCAGCGCTTCTCCTCACCCGGTCACGCCGTGACCGGCGATCGCTATCGCACGGGCGCCGAGAAGCGCGAGCGCGTCGGCTACGAGTTCGCCCACTCGGTGATCGACGACCACTCGCGGCTTGCCTACACCGAGCTGCACACAGACGAGCGCGCAGGAACCGTCGTCGCCTTCCTCGAGCGTGCGCTCGCCTACCTCGCGAGCTTCGGGATCAAACCGAAGCGGCTCCAGACCGACAACGCGTTCGTCTACACCAAGAGCACGCGTCTCGACGCCCTGCTGCTCGAACACGGGATCGCTCATCGCACGATCAGACCGCGCACCCCGAAGCACAACGGGAAGGTTGAGCGCTACCAACAGACGCTCAAACGAGAGTGGGGCCTCGGACAGCGCTACCGCTCATCCGAGCATCGCGCCCACGCCCTGCCACACTGGCTCACGCACTACAACACGACCCGTCGCCACTCAGCGCTCGGCAACCGCCCGCCGCTCAGCCGCGTTCGGAACCTCCCAAGGCAGAACAGCTAGCCCGCCGCCTCAGCGCTCGGCCAGCGGAGCCACGCCGATGCGCTCGCACAGCCCCGCGATCGCGGCGTCCGGGCGGAATGAGATGAGGTGAAGCCCGGCCACCCCGGGTACCGAGAGCGCGTGCGCGGCCAGCTGGCAGGCGAGCTCGAAGCACTCGCTCTCCGGGTCGGCGGACTGCTCCACGCGCGCGATCACCTCGGCGGGCACGTCCACGCCCGGCACCTTCTCGTCGAGGAAGCGCAGCGCGCGGGCCGAGCGCAGGATCGAGATCGACGGCATGAACGCCACGCGCTCGCGGAGGCCTGCCGCCTCGGCCGCCTCCATGAAGCCCTCGAGATATGACGGCACGAACCCGATCTGGAGTTGGAGAAAGCGCGCGCCGGCGTCGGCCTTCGCGCGCACCCGCTCGAGCCGCGCCTCGAATGGCGGCGCGCCGGTGGTCTCCACCGCGCCGATGAACAGGTGCGGCGCCGGGTCGAGCGCGCGGCCCGAGAGGTAGCGGCCCTCGCTGAGCGTCCGCGCCAGACCCACGAGGTCGGTGCCGCTCAGCTCGAACACGGGGCGCGCCTCCGGCTCGTCGCCGGCGCTCACGGCGTCGCCCGTGAGGCAGCAGAGGTTCTCGATCCCGTGCATCGACGCGCCGACGATCTCGGACTGCAGCGCCAGCCGGTTGCGGTCGCGGCACACGAGCTGCATCACCGGTTCGACGCCGGACTGCGAGCAGGCGACCGCCACCGCGAGCGGCGAAGCGTGGGCGTGGGCGGCCGTGTTGTCGGTGACGTTGACCGCGTCAACCCAGTCGCGCAGCGGCTCGAGCCGCCGCTCGACCTCCGGTACGCCGCCGCCGTCCACCACGGGCAGCTCGGCCGTCAGGGCGAGCGCGCCGGAGCCGAGTCTGTCTTCTAGCCGGGACATGAGCCGGTAATCATGCCGTCGGTGAGGATGGATCCGTGACTTCCCTCGCCGCGCTCATCGACCACGGGCAGTTGGAGCAGTGGCTGACCGACTACGGCGTGCTGGCCGTTTTCGTGGTCGTGGGGGTCGAGAGCATCGGCGTTCCGGTGCCTGGGGAGGCGATGCTGATCGCCGCCGCGCTCTACGCGGGCAGCACGCACAACCTGTCGATCGTCGCGATCGTGGCGGCCGCCGCGGCGGGGGCGATCGTCGGCGACAGCATCGGCTACACGATCGGCCGCACCGGCGGCTGGCGGCTGCTCAGGCGCTACGGCCAGCGCGTCGGCGTCGACGAGCGCCGCCTGAAGCTCGGCCGCTACCTGTTCCTCACGCATGGCGGCAAGGTCGTCTTCTTCGGCCGCTTCATCAGCATCCTGCGCACGTACGCGGCCGCACTCGCGGGCGTCAATCACATGCCGTGGCGGCGCTTCTTCGCCTTCAACGCCACGGGCGGGATCGTCTGGGCCTCGATCTACGGCTTCGGCTACTACCTCGCCGCGAACCTGCTGGAGAAGCTCGACACGCCGTTCACCGTGGCGTTCATCGTCATAGGCGTGGCGGCGATCGTCGCCTTCTTCATCTACATCAGGCGCAACGTGAAGGAGTGGGAGGACCGCGCCGAGCGCGCGCTGCCGGGCCCTCTCTCCTAGCCGCCGCCGCGGGCCGCCTCGACGCGCTCGTGGATCTTGTGCGTGAGGTCGTCGATCTCCTGGGCGAGCTTGGCCACCTGCTGCGTGAGCTCCGTGTTCTGCTGGAGCAGCTTCACCTCGTTCTGCGATAGCTCGTCGCGGTGCTTGGCGGAGGCCATCTCCTGCGCCTTGTCGCGATCAGCCTGGCGCGTCTGGGCGAGCAGGATCAGCGGCGCCGCGTAGGCCGCCTGGGTGGAGAACGCGAGGTTGAGCAGGATGAAGGGGTAGGGGTCCCAGCGCAGGCTCACCGCGAGCGCGTTCAACACGATCCAGAAGATCACGACGACGGTCTGCCCGAGGATGTACTGCGGCGTGCCGAGGAACCGCGCGACCTGCTCCGCGCGCTTGCCGAAGGCGTCCGCGCCGAACGCGCCGTGGAGCTCGGCGTGTGCCTCGGCGTGCTTGGCGTAGCTCGCGGGGGCGCTCACACGCGCCATATTCGACGCATCGAACGGGTTGCCTTTCGCGCGCGGGGGCGGGACCGATCACCGGTTCGCATGGCCCCGGGCGGGTAAGACTTAGCCCATGTTCGAACGCGGACAGAGGCGCGACGGCGACAAGGCGAGCGGGCTCGGCTGGCGCGCCGTGCTCAAACGCACCGTGCGCGAGTTTCGCGAGGACAACCTCACGGACTGGGCGGCGGGGCTCACGTATTACGGCGTGATGTCGCTCTTCCCGATGGTGCTCGTGCTGGTCGCCGTGCTCGGGCTCGTCGGCCGCTACCCGCAGACGAGCGACTCGCTGCTCCGCATCATCAGCCAGATCGGTCCGTCCTCGGCGGTCGACACCTTCCGCAAGCCGATCCAGGGCGTGGTGCAGAACAAGGGCGGCGCAGGTGCCCTACTGGGCGTGGGCCTGCTCCTTTCGCTGTGGTCGGCCTCCGGCTACGTGGGCGCGTTCATGCGGGCGAACAACGCGATCTACGAGGTGAAGGAGGGACGCCCGTTCTGGCAGCTCCGGCCGCTGCAGGTGGCGGTGACGCTGCTCGTGGTTCTGCTGATCACCGCCGTGGCGCTCGGGATCGTGATCACCGGACCGGTGGCGCGCGCGGTCGGCGACGAGGTCGGGCTCGGCAGCCAGGCGGTGACCGTGTTCAACATCGCCAAGTGGCCGGTGATCGTGCTGGTGCTGCTCGCGACCCTGGGGGTCCTCTACTACGTCGGCCCGAACGTCAGGCAGCGCCGCTTCCCGCTGATCACGCCGGGCGGCATCCTCGCGCTCTTGCTGTGGGCGGCGGCTTCCGCCGGGCTCGGCTTCTACGCGGCCAAGTTCGGCTCCTACCAGAAGACCTACGGCACCCTCGGCGGCGTGATCCTGTTCCTCGTCTGGATGTGGGTGTCGAACGTCGCGCTGCTGCTCGGCGCGGAGCTGAACGCCGAGCTCGAACGCGAGCGTGAGCTCGAGGCGGGCCTGCCGGCGGAGGAGGAGTTGCAGCTCCCCCCGCGCGCCGCGGCTTCCTGACGGACGCCCGTCAGCGCAACTACAGGTCCGCGGGGAGGTTCTCACCCGTGGATACACTCGCGACCCGTTCCGGGGCTACAGGGGAGAGGACTTGTCAAGAAATATCAAGCGTTCGGCGCTGGTGCTCACCGGTGCCGTGGTCGCGGCTCTCGCGTTCGGGACCGGCGGCTCGGCTGCGGGCGTGTCCGTTGGGCATTCCGGCTGGACATGGGGCAATCCGCTGCCGCAGGGGAACACGATCCGGGCGCTCGACTTCAGCGGCGGCACCGGCTACGCCGCCGGTGACTTCGGCACGCTGCTCAAGACCACCGACGCGGGCCATACCTGGGCCGGCATCCCCACCGGGATCAGCTCCGCGCTCAGCCGGGTCGACGTGATCACGCCGCAGTCGGTCGTGATCGGCGGCGGCTGCTCGGCGCGGCGCTCGGATGACGGCGGCGCCACCTTCCACCGCCTGCCGTTCACACCGAGCGAGCTGAGCTGCAGGCAGGGAATCCAGTCGCTGTCGTTCCCGACGGTCGACGTCGGCTTCATCCTGCTCCACGACGGCACGCTGCTGTCCACGACCGACGGCGGCTCGAGCTTCTCGCGCAGGACGGCGATTCCGAACAGCGCCGCCAAGGGCGGGGGCGAGACGCCCACGGACATCTTCTTCACGAGCCCGACCAACGGCGTGGCGGTGTCCCGCGCGAGCGGCGGCCCTGGCGGCGTCTACCACACGATCGACGGCGGCAACACGTGGACGCAGGTGCCCGGCGCGGCCGGCGCCTTCCGCGCGGTGTGGTTCGCGGATTCGAACACCGGCTACGCGGTGGGCGACGGAAGCCTGCTCTACACGAGCGTCGACGGCGGCGCCAACTGGGCGCAGCGGCCGCTCGCGGGCGCCGCGCCCGCCAACTTCACCTCGATCCGCTGCGCCGGCGTGATCTGCCTGCTCCCCACGGACACGGGCAGCCACCTCGTGCGCACCACGGACGCGGGCTTCACGGCCAGCGACGTGTCGCCGTCCAACCAGGCGATCTTCGCCGCCGCCTTCGCCTCCCCGGGCCAGGCCGTGGCGGCCGGCCAGGCGGGAGCGACGGTCGTGTCGGGCGATGCCGGGGTCACCTTCTCCCCGATCCCGGCGTCCGGCGGCCGCATCGGCGGCCCGTTCGTCCGGCTGCGGGCGGCGTCCCCGAGCGAGGCGTTCGCCAGCGGGCCGAACGGCACGCTCGCGCGGACCACCGACGGCGGCGCGACCTGGGGCGACCTGGGCGTGCCCACCACGGGCTCGGTGATCGACGTGTCGTTCCCAACGCCGAACACGGGCTACGCGCTCGACAACTCGGGCACGCTCCTGAAGAGCGCGAACGGCGGCGTGAGCTGGTCGCTGCTCAACACCGGCACGCAGGCCGAGCCGGCCTCGCTGCTCGCGCTCGACGTGCGGCGCGTGCTCTTGATCGGGCCGCGCGGGGTGCGGCGCTCCACCGACGGCGGCAACACCTTCTCGGCCGCGAACGGCAAGGCGGGACGCGCGTCGCTGCAGAAGGCGGACGCGGCCCGCGGCGCGGTGTTCGCCTACGGCCCGCACGCCCTGTTCGTATCGACGAACGGCGGCGGGAGCTGGAAGGCGATCAAGCGACCCACCCGCAAGGCGCTCCGCACGGTCGACTTCACCACCGGCAAGCGCGGCTTCGCGCTCGACGCGCAGGGCAAGGTCTGGTCGACCGCGAACCGCGGCCGGCACTGGACCCAGCTGATCGCGACGGGCACGCTGTCGTCCTACGACATGGCCTTCACGGACGTAGGCCGCGGCTATCTCGAGGTGAGCAGCTTCGGCATCCAGCGCGGGGGCTTCCTGCTCAAGACCTCGGACGGCGGCCAGACCTGGCAGCCGCAGCTCGTGAGCAGCCACCCGCTCGCGCGCAACGGCATCGCGACGAGCAGCGGCCAGACCGACTTCGCGATGGACAACGCGGGCGGGCTCTTCTCCACGACGACCGGAGGCGAGCAGGGCGCAGCGTCCGCGCTCAGGCTGAAGACGGTGAGCACGCACGTGAAGCGCGGGCGCACGATCCACGTGAACGGCAAGCTCAGCCCGGCCTCGGGCGGCGAGCAGGTGGTGGTGTCGGCGCGCGCCTCCAAGCACGGCTGGGTGCACAAGGTGGTGCAGGTGGCCGCGAACGGCACCTTCACGACCGTCTGGAAGCTCAGCCGCTTCACGATCTTCGTGGCGCAGTGGGCGGGAGATGCGGATCACGTCGGGGCGGGGTCCAGAGTTCTCCAGGTTTCTGTTCGTTGACCGTTGACCGTTGACCGGAACTCCTCGATCGGTCAACGGTCAACGGTGAACGGTCAACGGCCCCTCGGTTCCGTTAGTTGACACTTACGTTAGTGAGTGCTTAAATAACGGGAATCGATGGACGCCACCCTTCGTGCCCTCTCCGACCCGCGCCGCCGCCAGATCCTGCGGCTGGTCGCCGACTCTGAGCGCAGCGCGGGCGAGATCGCCGCGCAGTTCGACGTCACGCGGCCGGCTGTCTCACAGCACCTCGGGGTGCTGAAGGAGGCCGGGCTGCTCGTCGAGCGGCGCGATGGCACGCGGCGCCTCTACAGGGCGCGCCCTGAGGGCCTCGCGGAGGTGCAGGCGTTCCTCGACGAGTTCTGGGGCGACCGCCTCGAGCGACTCAAGTACGCAGCCGAACACGAGCAAAGGAGACGGGATGCCCGCAACCGCAAGCGCAGTTGAGCGTGAGATCCGCATCGACGCCGCCCCGGAGACGATCTTCGAGTTCCTTGTCGAGCCCGACAAGATGCCGCTCTGGATGGGCCGCAAGGCCGAGCTCGAGCCACGGGCCGGCGGGGTCTACCGGGTGGACATCAACGGCGAGTACATCGCGAACGGCGAGTTCGTCGAGGTCGACCCGCCGCGCCGCGTGGTGTTCACGTGGGGCTGGGAGGGTGACGGCACGGCCGTTCCGCCCGGCACCAGCACGGTCGAGATCACGCTCGCGCCCGAGGGCGATTCCACCCTCGTGCGCCTCGTGCACACCGACCTGCCAGAGGCCGAGCGCGAGCCCCACCGTCACGGCTGGGATCTGTACATGGAGCGCCTGGCGCTCATTGCCGTCGGCGAGGACCCGGGCCCCGACCCGAACGCGAACCGGCAGCGCTAGCCGGCCGCCCGCCACGTTCCTGGATTGTCTGGCCAGCAGCCAGACAATCCAGGACGGTGCCCCGCTCCGCCCGAGCTCGACAGGTTCCTCGCGCAGCCGAATTCGGCGCTGAGCGCGCCCGCGCGCCCGACTTACTACCCTCGGACGCTGTGTCCGACCGCCGCTCGAACGCCGGCGGCACCAGGTTGTCGCCGCAAACGCTGATCGTCGCGAGCCTCGCCTCGCTCACCGCAGCGATCGTCACGTCCACCTTCTGGCAGAGGGGAACGCCGATCACAGCGGCGCTCACCCCTGTGATCGTGGCCCTGGCGAGCGAGATCTACAGCCGGCCCGCCAAGCGCATCACGGAGCTGAGCTCGCGCGCGGCCGTGCCGCGCTCGCGCCGCTTCGCCCAGGTACGGGACTACGAGCGCGTGCCGAGTGGCGCACCGCCGGAGCGGCGGCTGCCGGACGACCTGCGCCCGCCGGAGGAGCCGGACCTCGGGCAGATGCGCGTGTACCGCACCGAGCAGCGCTCCTCGCCGATCCGCCGCATCCACATCCGGGTCGCTCTCGTCACGGCAGCGATGGCCTTCGCGATCGCCGTCGCCGTGCTCACGCTGCCCGAGCTCGTGTTCGGCGGCTCGGTGGCCGCTCACGGCTCGACCACCTTCTTCGGCAGCGGCCACCGGCACAGGCACAACACGAACTCGACGGGCGAGCAGCACAAGACCAGCACCCAGACCTCGCCCACCACGAGCGCGCCCAGCCCGACCACCACGGCGCCATCGTCGAGCACCACGACGCCCGCGGCGCCGCCGGCTCAGACCGCGCCGCAGACCACCACGCCCGTCACGCCGCCCGCGTCAGGCAGCCCCACCCCCGCGCCCCAGGGCACCAGCACCCCGGCGCAGACGCCGCCGGGCCAGTAGCGCGCCGTAGCGCGCCCACATCACCGAGATGTCGGCCACGATCCCGTAGAGGTGGCCGAGCGGGCCGGTGTAGAGCCACGCCCACAGCCGCTCGAGCGGTCCGCGTCTGGGCGCTGACGGTGAGCGAAGCACGCGCGTCACGCTATCGTGGCCCGCCCATGCCGGGAACTGTCACGACGACGACAACCGAGCTGCCCGAGTCGCGCGTGCGACTCGATGTGGAGGTCGCGCCCGAGGCCGTCGAAGCCGAGCTCAAGAACGCCGCGCAGGCGCTCGGCCGCGACCTGAAGATCTCCGGCTTCCGCAAGGGTCATGTACCGCCTCAGGTGGTGCTTCAGCGCGTCGGCCGCGAGGCCGTGCTCGACGAGGCCGTGCGGCGAGCGCTGCCGGCCTGGTACGAGGAGGCGCTGAGCGAGGCGCACCTCGCCACCGTCGGCGATCCGCGGCTCGACATCGGGGACCTGCCGGAGCAGGGTTCGCCGCTCGCTTTCTCGATCGAGGTGGGCATCCGGCCGCCGGCCAAGCTCGGCGAGTACAAGGGCCTCGAGGTGGGCCGCCGCGAGCCGGAGGTCACCGACGAGCAGGTGCAGGAGGAGGTCGACCGCAGGCGCGAGTCGCTGGCCGCGCTCGAGACCGTCGAGCGCGCCGCGGACAACGGCGACTTCGTGGTGATCGACTTCCTCGGCAGGATCGACGGCGAGCCGTTCGAGGGCGGCGAGGGCCGCGGCTACCTGCTCGAGCTCGGCTCGGGCCGCTTCATCCCAGGCTTCGAGGAGCAGCTCAACGGCGCGAGCGCCGGCGACGAGCGCGACGTGAGCGTCGCGTTCCCCGACGACTACGGTGCCGACGAGGTGGCCGGCAAGGACGCGGTCTTCGCGGTCACCGTCAAGGAGATCAAGGAGAAGCGCCTGCCGGAGCTCGACGACGACTTCGCCGCCGAGGCCGGCGGCTTCGACAGCATCGACGAGATGCGCGCCGACATCGAGAAGAAGCTGCTCGAGGTCGAGGAGCGCGAGATCGAGCAGGAGTTCCGCCAGGCCGCCGTGGACGCCGCGGCCGCGGGCGCGAAGGTCGATCTCCCGAAAGAGCTGATCCATTCGAAGGCCCACGAGATGTGGCACGAGACCGCGCACCGGCTCCAGCACCAGGGCGTCGACCCGGCCCGCTACCTCCAGCTCGTCGGCAAGACCGAGGAGGACCTCGTGGTGGAGGCCGAGCCCGAGGCCGAGCAGGCGCTCAAGCGCGAGGCCGTGCTCGCCGCGATCGTCGAGGACGCAGGCATCGAGGTGACCGACGAGGAGGCCTTCGAGGCGCTCCGCGACGTCGCCGCCCGCAGCTCCGACAAGGTCGACGAGGACGCCCTGCGGCGCTCGTTCGAGCGCGCGAAGGAGGAAGGACGCGACGACGTTCTGCGCGAGGACATCGCGATGCGCAAGGCCGTCGACCTGCTCGTCGAGTCCGCCAAGCCGATTCCGGTGGGGCAGGCCGAGGCTCGGGACAAGCTCTGGACGCCCGAGAAAGAGGCGGAACAGAAGTCCTCCGAGCTGTGGACTCCGGGCTCCTGAGAGCCTGCGAGGGGGACATAAGCCCATTGCTACGATCCCCCGGGTTCCGAGGATCGGACTGTCGGACTCTGAAGGATTCCGTCCCAGCAAGAGAAAAAGAGCGAGAGCTATGAGCCCCCTTGTCCCGATGGTCGTCGAGCAGACCTCACGCGGAGAGCGCGCGTTCGACATCTACTCGCGCCTGCTCAACGAGCGCATTGTCTTCCTGGGCACGCCGGTCACCGACGAGATCGCCAACCTGATCGTCGCCCAGCTCCTCCACCTCGAGTCGGAGGATCCCGACAAGGACATCTCCCTATATGTCAACTCGCCGGGCGGCTCTGTGTACGCGGGCCTCGCGATCTACGACACGATGCAGTTCATCAAGCCGGCGGTCCAGACGATCTGCGTCGGCATCGCGATGTCGATGGGCGCGCTGCTCCTGGGCGGCGGCGCGGAGGGCAAGCGCATGGCGCTGCCCAACGCCAAGATCCTCATCCACCAGGTTTCGTCCAGCTTCCAGGGCCAGGCGACCGACATCGAGATCCACGCGAAGGAGATCATCGACGTCCGCCGCCGCCTCGACGAGATCCTTGCCAAGCACACCGGCCAGGATCTGGAGAAAGTGGCCAGGGACACGGAACGCGACTACTTTATGAGTGCTGAAGAGGCGACGGAATATCACCTGATCGACAGGGTGATCACGCACCACTGACGCTGTCCCCGAGCCTCCCGGGGGAGGAGAGGCATGGCCCGGCCGACGGACTCAAACGAACAGCTCCTGTGCAGCTTCTGCGGCAAGTCGCAGCGGCAAGTCAAAAAGCTGATCGCAGGACCTGGCGTCTATATCTGCGACGAATGCATCGATCTCTGTAACGAGATCATCGACGAGGAGCTGACCGGCCCCGCGTCGTTCAACCTCGAGAATCTCCCGAAGCCGAAGGAGATCTACTCGGTTCTGCAGGAGTACGTGGTGGGCCAGGAGCCGGCCAAGCGCACGCTGTCGGTGGCGGTCTACAACCACTACAAGCGCGTGCAGATGATGCAGTCCGAGGATCAGGACCTCGAGCTGCAGAAGTCGAACATCCTGCTGCTCGGCCCGACCGGCTGCGGCAAGACGCTGCTCGCGCAGACGCTCGCGAAGATCCTCAATGTGCCGTTCGCGATCGCGGACGCCACGGCGCTCACCGAGGCGGGCTACGTCGGCGAGGATGTCGAGAACATCATCCTGAAGCTGTTGCAGGCCGCCGATGGCGACGTGCAGCGGGCGCAGACCGGCATCATCTACATCGACGAAGTCGACAAGATCGGCCGCAAGGACGAGAATCCGTCGATCACGCGCGACGTGAGCGGCGAGGGCGTGCAGCAGGCGCTGCTGAAAATTCTGGAAGGCACGGTGGCCAATGTTCCGCCCCAGGGCGGCCGCAAGCATCCGCACCAGGAGTTCACGCCGGTCGATACCACGAACATCCTTTTCATCTGCGGTGGCGCGTTCGTGGGGCTCGAGCGCCTTATCGGCCGCCGTATGGGCAAGCGCTCGATG
>DASXCV010000132.1:0-14604 GCA_036491015.1 Thermoleophilaceae bacterium
GCTTCGTAGAGCGTTTTTGCGGCCTCTGAGACGGGCGTTTTCGCACCCAGCTCCTGGGCCGCATCGAGGCAATGGCGGACGTCTTTGAGCATGTGATCCAGCTTGAAAAGGGGGTCGAATTTGTGCTCGATCATGGGCTCGGCCTTCAACCCGACCATTGTCGAGTTGCCCGAACTGGCGGCCACGACCTTGACCAGGGCCTCCATGTCGAGGTCCGCCTTCTCCGCCACCGCGATCGCCTCGGCGAGTGCCGCGGCGTTGGTGGCCGCGAGCGTGTTGTTGAGCAGCTTGACCATCTGCCCGTGACCGAGGGGACCGCAGTGCACGATCAGCTCGCCCATCGATTCGAGCAGCGGCAGCGCGCGCTTGAAGTCCGCGTCGGAGGCGCCCACCATGATCGTCAGCGTGGCGTCCTCGGCCTTCGGGCTCGAGCCGCTCACCGGCGCGTCCATGAACGCGATGTTCTTCTCCGCCAGGCGCTTCGCGATCGAGGTGACGGCCGTGGGGGCGATCGTGGACATGTCGATCACGAGCGCGCCCTCCTCGAGCGACTCGACCGCGCCGTTCTCGCCGAACAGGACGGCCTCCACCTCGGGTGAGTCCACCACCATCGTGATCACGGCGTCGGCGCCCTCGGCAGCCTGCGCCGGCGTGTCGGCCACACCCGCGCCCGACAGCTCGGCGACCTTCTCCGCCTTCTCCCGGGTGCGGTTCCACACCTTCACCTCGAACTCGCCGACGACCACGTTGGCGGCCATCCGCGAACCCATGATCCCCGTGCCGAGGAATGCGATGCGTTCGATCTCCCTCATCGTCCCGGCAGCCTACCGGCGCCTGACCGCGAGCCCTCCCGCGGTGCCGAGCAGCACCCCGCCGGCGCACAGCGCGACGAGCACCGCCCAGCTGGTTCCGCTCCCGCCGGAGCTGTGCCGGGCCGCCGGCGCCGGCCTGGCCGTCCCGCTGGTCGTGCCGAGCGTCAGGCTGAGGGGCAGCTGCGCGGACGCGCCGTTCTGGGGCAGGAAGTCGTTCACTCCGGCGGACACGAAATAGTCGCCCGCCTCGCTCACCGGGCCGAGCTCCGCGCTCGTGCTCTTGAGGTGCGTGGCGGCATCCCCCGGGCCGAGGGCCTGGGCGTTGGCATCCTGACCGCGCAGCGGACCGTAGAGCCGCATGACCAGGCTCGAGCTCGCCGTGAGCGAGGGGTCGAGGCCGCTCACGTCGAGCGACGCGCCGGCGTTCAGCCGCTGCCCCGCGTTCAGGTGGAGCTTGTAGAAGACGGTGCTGCCGGTGTCGAGCGCGTCCGAGAAGGTGCCGGTGCCGATCGGCGTGGCGTCATTGAAGCTCGTGCCGCCCACCACCGGCGGGGTGGCGGCTGCGGCCGGGCCGGCGCTCGCGGCGAGCGCCACGGCCACGACGAGGATGGGCGCTAGGCGTCCCACGAGCGCTCCTCGGTCGAGACCTTCCGGCGCGGCGCGAGCGCCACGGCTGCGAGCGCGATCAGTGCGCACGCCAGGGCGGCGCCGCCCGCGGCGGGCCAGCTCACGGCGTGCGCGGAGGCGTGCTTCCGGGGCGGCCGCGCGGCCGCCTTCGGATGCGCGCTCGTGGCGGGTCTGGCCCGCTCGAACAGCAGCTCGAGGGCGAGCGACCGGCCGGCCAGCTTCTGGGCGAGCTGCTTGTCCGGCGAGTCATGGAGCACCACGCGCACGTTCGTCGGCCCGTTCGACCGCGGGCTCGTGAGGCTGACCGTGATCGAGCGACTCGGGTCGAAAGCGAACAGGTTGGAGGCGGTCGGCGCGACGGTCGCGCTGCCGAATGCCGCACCGCTCGACGCCGACAGCCCGAGCGACGACCCCGGCGCGCTCAGGTCACCGGTGGGCGGCGCCACGAGCGTGGCGGCCACCGACAGCGCCTCCCCGCGCGGCAGCGACACCGCGTACCAGCGCTCGCTGTCCGGAGCGATCGAGTCGACGTAGGTGCCGGGTTTCGCGGGCGTGGCCTGCGACTGCTCGACTCCGCCCGCGAGCGGCGTGCCGAACGAGCGGCGGTCGCGCGTGGCGCGCGCGAGGGCGGCCTCGAGCTCGGGCGCGAGCGCGTCCGGCGTGGCGGCATCCGCGTACACGCCGCCGGTCCGCAGCGCCGTGCAGTCGAGCGCGCGGCGCGCGGCCGCGCTCAGCTCGAAGCCGATCACGTCCACGCGGGTGGGCTGGCGCGGGCTCACGAGCGTCTGACAGGCCGGCGGCGGGGCGCAGCTGTCGGCGCCGGAGGCCACGAGCACGATGGTCCGCTCGCCGCCTGCCGGCAGATCCTTCGCGCCCCGGCTGAGGGCGAGCGCGACCGGACCGAGCCCGGCCGGCTTCAGAGTCTTGAGCGCCGCGGCCATCGCCCCCGAGTCGGCCGCGCCCACCGGCACGAGCCCCCGGCTGCCGGTGCAGGCGGCGGCGCGGTCCTTGGCGGAGGCCTTGCCGCCGTACACGCGCAGGCCCACGGGCGTGCCGGGCGGCAGACCGTGCACGGCGCGCACGATCGCCCGCTTGGCGGCCGCCAGGCGGGCGCGGCCCATCGCCTGCGAGGAGTCGAGCACGATCAGCACCGAGGAACGCGGCTTCGCGAGATCGCTCGTCTGCGCGAGCGCATGGGGCGCGCCGGCGAGCGCGACCGCCATCACCGCTCCCGCGAGCAGTACCCCTTTTCGCCTTGCGTGCAGCACGCAGGCCCTATCTACCCAGACGGCCTCCCATGCCCACCCCCGCCGGGCGTCTCGATGCGCAGGCGGTCGCCCTCTTGCAAGGTGCCGGAGGCCTTCGGCTCGAGCTCCTCGCCGTTCAGCAGGTTGTGCCCGGGCGCGCCCGGCTCTCCGCCCGCGGCGCCCGGGGGCGCGTGCCTGCGCCGCTCGGTGATGAGCGAGTAGGTCATCTCGTCGAGCGCCTCGAGCTCACGCACCACGCCGTCGCCGCCGCGGTGCTCGCCGTCGCCGCCCGAGCCGCGCCGCACCGCGTACTCCACCGCCCGCAGCGGGAACTCCAGCTCGAGCGCCTCGATCGGCGTGTTGAGCGTGTTGCTCATCGCCACGTGCACGGCGCTCGGGCCGTCGGCGTCGGGGCACGCGCCCTGGCCGCCGCCGAGCGTCTCGTAGTAGGTGAAGCGGTCGTTGCCGAGCGTGAGGTTGTTCATCGTGCCCTGGCCAAGGGCGCGGCCGAACGCGGCGAGCACGAGATCCGCCACGCGCGACGAAGTCTCCACATTGCCGGCCACAACCGCTGCGGGCGGCCGCGCGTTGAGCAGCGAGCCCTCCGGGGCGATCACGGTGACCGGCCGGTAGGCGCCCGCGCAGGCCGGCACGTCCGGGTCGGTGAGCACGCGCACGGCGAAATAGGACGCGGACATCGTCACGGCCAGCGGGCAGTTGAGGTTGCCGTCGTACTGCTCGGCCGAGCCGCTGAAGTCGAGCCGCAGCTCGTCGCCCTGCACCTCGGCGCGCAGATGCAGCTCGAGGTCGCCCTCGGGCGCCTCGAGCACATCGGTGGCTTCGCGGACGCCGTCGTCCAGTTCCTCGATGCGCGCCCGTGTGCGCCGCTCCGCGTAGTCGAGCGTCTCGCGCATCGCCTCGCGCACAACCTCGAGCCCGTGGCGCTCGACCAGCTCCTCCAACCGCGCCCCGCCGGTGCGGCCGGCGGCGAGCTGCGCGCGCAGGTCGGCGCGGCGCTGGTCGGGGTTGCGCATGCGCCCGGTGAGGTCGGCGAGCAGCTCGTCGTCGAGCCGGCCCTCGGCCACGAGCCGCGTGGGCGGGATCACCACACCTTCCTCGTCGAGCGTGTGCGAGTCCGCCGGCATGCTGCCCGGGAGCTTGCCGCCGACGTCCGCGTGGTGGGCGCGGCTGGCCGCGAAGCCCGCCAGCTCGCCGCCGCTGAAGATGGGGGAGACGAGCGTGATGTCGGGCAGGTGGGTGCCGCCGCGGTAGGGGTCGTTGAGGATCCAGGCGTCGCCGGGCCGCTGCTCCTCGCCGATCACGGCGGCCACCGCCAGCGGCATCGCGCCGAGGTGGACCGGGATGTGCTCGGCCTGCATCACCATCTCGCCCGCGGCGTCGAAGAGGCCGGTGGAGGCGTCGCGCCGCTCCTTCACGTTGGCGGAGTGGGCGGAGCGCACGAGCACCACGCCCATCTCGTCGCACGCCGCGCGCAGCGCGCCCACCATCACCTGGAGCGTGACGGGATCCATCAGCCCTCCCGCTCCAGCACGATCGTGCCGTCGGCATCGGCGCCGCCCGACCATCCGGGCGGGACCACCAGCGTCGCCTCGCCGAGCTCGCACACCGCGGGCCCGCTCACACGGTCGACGCGACCGCGGACCACCTCCGCCTCCACGGGCTCGCCGTCGAACAGCAGCTCGCGCGTGCCGCCGCTTCCCTCTTCCACCGCCCGTGCGGCCGCCAGCTTGCCGCCGGGCAGCGCCACCGCCACGCGCAGGGTCACAAGCTCGAGCGTGGCGTCCGGGTCCGCGTAGCCGTAGCGTTTCTCGTGCGCCTCGTCGAACGCGCGCCGCAGGGCGCCGATGTCCGGCTCGGGCTCGCCGGGCACCGTGATCTCGAACGCCTGGCCGGAATAGCGAAGGTCGTAGCGCACGCGCACGGCGGCGTCCTCGGCGGCGTCGCCGAGCTCCTCGCGCCCCTGCGCCGCCAACCTGCGCACTGCCCCTGCCACCGCCTCTCGAGTGAGGTTCTCGGCTGCGAGGAGCTCGCTCGAAACTAGCTCGCGCCGCCGCTCGGACACGATCAGCCCGAGTGCGGAGAGCACGCCCGAGGCGCGCGGCACGACCACGCGCGTCATGCCCAGCTCGTCGGCGATCGCGCAGGCGTGCAGCGGTCCCGCGCCGCCGAACGCGAGCAGCGCGAGGTCGCGCGGATCGATGCCGCGCTCCACCGTCATCACGCGCACCGCGCGCGCCATCTCGGCGCCCGCCACGCGCGCGATGCCCGCCGCGGTGTCCCCGACCGACATGCCAAGCGCTTCCGCGAGCCCGCCGAGAGCGCGCTCGGAGGCCGCGCGGTCGAGCTCCACGCCGCCTGCGAGCGGCGAGTCGGAGTCGAGGTAGCCGAGCAGCAGGTTCGCGTCCGTGACCGTCGGCTCGGTGCCGCCGCGCCCGTAGCAGGCGGGACCGGGCTCCGCGCCCGCGGAGCGCGGTCCTACGCGCAGGGCGCCGCCGGCGTCGCGCCACGCCACGCTGCCGCCACCCGCGCCGATCGTGTGCACGTCCACCATCGGCAGCGCCAGCGCGCGGCCGCCCACCTCGCGCCCTCCGGTCTCGCCCGCGCGGCCGCCGAAGGCCACGGACACGTCGCACGAGGTGCCGCCCATGTCGAGGCAGACCACGTCCGGCACGCCCGCGCGCTCGGCGCTGCGGGCTGCGCCCACCGCTCCACCCGCCGGTCCCGACAGCACGGTCCACGAGCCGTGCCGCGCAGCCGTGGCCGCGCTCACCACGCCGCCTCCCGACAGCATCACCTCGGGCTCGGGCAGGCCGGCGTCGCGCGCCCGCTCGGCGAGGCGCTCGAGGTAACGCCGCAGCAGTGGCGACAGCGCGGCGTCCACGACAGTGGTGGCGCAGCGCTCGTACTCGCGGAACACGCCGGCGGTCTCGTGCGAGGTGGACACGTGCACGCCGGGAAGCTCGCGCTCGAGCAGGTCCGCCACTGCGCGCTCGTGATCGCGGTGGCGGAAGCCCCACAACAGGCACACGGCCGCCGCCTCCACGTCGTCACCGCAGCGCTCGCGCACGCGCTGGCCGAGCAGCTGCTCGTCGAGGGCCCGCAGCACGCCGTCCGGCCCGGTGCGCTCGGGCACCGCCACGCGCAGCTCGGGCGGCACGAGCGGCGGCGGGTGGCCGGCGCACAGCCGGTACAGCTCGGCGCGCGCCTGGCGGCCGAGCTCCTCGAGGTCGACGAAACCCTCTGTCGCGAGCAGCGCCGTGCGCGCGACCTTGCCCTCGAGCAGCGCGTTCGTGCCGACGGTCATCCCGTGGGCGAAGCGCGAGACGTCCGAGGCGGACGCGCCGGCTGCCTCGAGCGCCGCGGAGACGGCGTTCAGCACGCCCTCGGACTGGTCGCTGGGCGTCGACGGCGCCTTGGCGGTCACGAGCCCGTCCGGCGTCAGCAGCGCCGCATCAGTGAACGTTCCCCCGACATCGACGCCGAGAAGCATGGCCGCAGGTTACGGATTGCAGGTTTCCCTCCCGCAATCCGCCACCTGCAATCTCAATCGCGAACTCGCCTTGCGCCGGTCGCCTCCCTGCGTCGGCTCGCGGGCGAGTTCGTCGCCCCCTACGCGGCCGTAGCCGCGAAGTCCTCCTCAAGGTGCTTGTGAGAGGGGCAGTACTTGCTGCCCGGCAGTGGAACTCGCTGGCACGGCGTGCCCTTGCGCGTACTCGCGTGACACGACAGCGGACTGCCGTCGAGCGAAACGCCCACCTGCATATGCCGATCCACGTATTCCCCTGCCAGTGCCATGTGGCGCTCGATCGTTCTGTAGACGCGGAGCTGGCTCGACATCGGGAAGTACACACGTACGTCCCGGAACAAAGACCGAGCCGGCTTCGCGAAGTAGTGCCGATCGCTCGCCAAGCGGTCCATCGCCGCCTCACAGGACTTCAACAGAGCAATCCTGTTGGCGTGTGCATCCTTGCCGTCCTCGACCACATCGAGAGCCAATTCACGATAGATCGAGCGACTGAATTGGTACATGGCGCGGGCCTCCCATCCCTTGGTTAGCAGCCGTGCTGGGTCATCTGACCCTTACACCAAGGCGAGTATTCCACCCGGCCATAAAGCCCAAACGAACTGATTGTTAAGACAGCATTAATAAGAGCCTTGCAGCCTCTGCGCGGCTTTCCAGAGCCAAATCTATTTCCAAAGCTCTTGAACCACCCCACCATTGTCGTCCACGATTAGGTGTACACCGGCATACCCCGGATCGGGGACAGGAAAATCCCTTCTCTGGTGAGCCCCGCGACTCTCCTGGCGCGTCAACGCTGATGCGGCGATCAGCCGTGCCAGGGGGAAATGGTCCTCCCGCAGCCGCTCCAGGTCGTCCTTCGACCGCTCAAGCCCGGCGAGCCGCCAGAGGGCCTCGCGAGTCTCCACCGGAGGCACCGGATCCGGGCCCCTGGCGGGTGCCGGCGCACCCCCCGGAGGCTCCGGCTCGTCGACCGCCGCCTGCGCCGCGCGGTGCCCGAACACGAAGCACTCGGCCAGCGAGTTCGAGGCCAGCCGATTGGCGCCGTGGAGACCGGTGCAGCCGCACTCGCCCACGGCATAGAGACCCGGAAGCGACGAGCGGCCGTGCGTGGTCGTGGCCACCCCGCCCATCGTGTAATGCGCGGCGGGGGCGACCGGGATGGGCTCGCGCGACGGTTCGATCCCCGCTGCCTGCAGCGCGCTGACGATGTTGGGGAAGCGCGCGAGGTCGATCGCGCGCGCGTCGAGCAGCACGGTGCGGCCCTCGCGCAGCTGGGCCTCCACCGCGAGTGCGACCTCGTCGCGCGGCGCGAGCTCCTCCACGAAGCGCTCGCCCTCGTCGGTGATCAGCTTGGCCCCCTCGCCCCGCATCGCCTCGCTCATCAGGAAGCCGTCGTAGCGATCGTCGGGGTGGACGAGCGCGGTCGGGTGGAACTGCATGAACTCGATGTCGGCGAGGTTGGCGCCCGCGGCGTGCGCGAGGGTCATGCCGACGCCGGTGGCGCCACGCGGGTTGGACGTGCGCCGCCAGAGTGCCGCGGCGCCGCCCGTGGCGAGCACCGTGCCGCGCGCCGCGAGCGCGCGCGCGTGCCCGTCACCGTTCTCCGCCAGCACGCCGATGCAGCGTCCCTCGTGCACCCAGAGCGAGCTGGCCGACGTGAGCTCGAGCACCTCGATCCGCTCGTGCTTGGCGGCGAGCGCGGAGAGGTCGCGCGTGATCCGGCGGCCGGTGGCGCTGCCGCCCGCGTGCACCACGCGCCGGCGCGAGTGGCCTCCCTCGAGCCCGAGCGCGAGCGCGCCGCGGCGGTCGGCATCGAAGCGCACGCCGAACGACTCGAGATCGTGCACGCGAGCGGGCGCGTCCTCGCACAGCACGCGCGCTGCGGACTCGCGCGAGGCGCCGCGCCCGGCCTTCACGGTGTCCTCGAGGTGGAGCTCCGGCGAGTCGTCCTCCGCGAGCGCGGCGGCGATCCCGCCCTGCGCCCAGTAGCTCGCCGACTCCGCAAGCGGCGAGCGGGATACGAGCACCACCCGCGCGCCCTCGCGCGCCGCCACGAGCGCCGTGTAGAGGCCGGCGCCGCCTGCGCCGACCACGATCACGTCGGCGCGGCCGGCTGCGGGGGTCGCGTCGTGAGTCACGGTGGCGGATTACGGTATCTCCATCGCGGCGCCGCTCTACTTCCGACACGCCTCCTCGCTCGAGCACGACACGGGCCCGCACCCGGAGGGGGCCGGGCGCATCCCCGCCATCGAGCGGGCGATGGACGAGCGCGACTGGCTCGGCTTCGAGCTGCGCGAGGCGCCGGAGGCGACGATCGAGCAGATCACGCGCGTGCATCCGCTGGACTACGTCGAGCACGTCCGGCGCTCATGCGAGCGCGGCGTGGCGCTCGACCCGGACACGATCACCTCGCCGGGCTCGTGGGGCGCGGCGCTGCACGCGGCGGGCGGTCAGGTGGCGATGGTGGACTCGCTGCTCGGCGGCGAGGCGCGGCTCGCCTTCTGCGGGCTGCGGCCGCCCGGCCACCACGCCGAGACGGCGACGGCGATGGGCTTCTGCCTGTTCAGCAACATCGCGATCGCGGCGAAGCACGCCCTCGAGGCGCATGGGCTGGAGCGCGTGTTCGTGCTCGACTGGGACGTGCACCACGGCAACGGCACGAATGAGGTCTTCCACGGCTCGCGCGAGCTGCTGTTCGCGAGCCTGCACCAGTGGCCGCTCTACCCCGGCACGGGCGCACTCGACGACGTCGGCGCTGGGGAGGGCGAGGGCTTCTCGCTCAACCTGCCGATGCCGCCGGGCTCTGGCGGGGACGAGTGGCTGTCGATGGTGGAGCACGTGGTGGTGCCGGCCGCGCTCGAGTTCAAGCCGCAGCTCGTGCTCGTGTCCGCCGGCTTCGACGCCCACCGCGCGGACCCGCTGGCCAACTGCATGCTCGAGACAGCGTCGTTCGCGGAGCTGGCGGCATGCGTGCGCGAGCTGGCGGGCGAGCTCGACGTGCCGGTGGGCGCCGTGCTCGAGGGCGGCTACGACCTGGAGGCGCTGGGGGCGTCGGTGGTGGCCACGCTCGCCTCGCTGTCAGACGGCGCTCAGCCGGTGCGCTCGGTCGAGCGCGACGAGCTCAGTGAGCGGGCGGCGTCGGCGATCGGGCGCTACTGGCCCCTGTGACCACCGCGGGGGGCGCGCTGGTCTGAGTGGAGTGGGCGGGCGCGGCCGGGTGCGGCTCGTGCGCGGGTTCTCGCTCCTGCTGGGCGCCGCAGTTTGTGCAGTAGTGCTCGCGCCGCGCCACCAGCTCGCCGCAGTTCTCGCAGCGGTCCGACACGCCGGAGGCGAACAGCTCGTCGAGCGTCTTGCGCTCGTCGAGTGCCTCGACCAGGGCGCGCGCCTCGGCGTCCACATCCTCGAGCTCGCGCGTGCGGCCCTCGAGCAGCTGAGGGGTGCCGTTCTGCTCGTGTTTCGACTCGAGCACGAGACCGCCCACCTCGCGCATCAGCGCCTCGCGGCGGCGGCGCAGCGCACGCAGCCTGCGGCGCATGAGCGTGCGCTCGCGCGCAGTGGGCCCGCGCCGCTCGCCGGGCTGCTGCGGCTCGACGCCCGCGGGCACGGCGCTGCGGCCGGCGGCTGACCGGTTCACCTTCTGACTCGAACGATCGAGGAAGCGTCTCAGGGAAGAAAGCATCAGTCAGGGGGATGACGGAAAACACTCCCCCGGCGGGCCACTATACCCGCGCAAACCCCGGCTCAGACCACCAGATCGCGGTACGCGCACGCCACGCGCTCGGCCATCCGGCGGCTGCCGAACAGCGCGGCACGGGCGCGTCCTTCCACGCGCGGATCCGCGTGCTCGAGGTGCGGGCCGAGGACGTCGAGCCAGGCGTCGCGGTCGAACGGGGCGCAGAGCGTGCCCGTGATTCCCTCGAGTACGAGCGGCGCGATGCCGACGTCCGTCGCGAGCACGGGCACGTCGCACGCGAGCGCCTCGAGCGGCGCGAGGCCGAAGCCCTCGCGCTCCGAGGTGACGAGCACGGCGTTGGCCGCGTTGATGTAGAGCGGCACGCGTTCGGGCGGCGTGTTGTCGTAATGGAGGAGCTCCACGCCGTCGGGCACGAGCCTGCGCGCGCGGTCCACGCGCTTCTCCGGGCGCGCCGGGTCGGCGGGGAAGAGCAGATAGCGGCCGTCCGGGTCGAGCCCGAGCTCGCGGCGGGCGTCGGCGCGCGGGAGCGGCCGGACGCGCTCGAGGTCGATGCCGCAGGGCAGCACGGCCACGCGCCGCCGCATGCCCGGGCCGCCGAGCTCCGCGGCCTCGGAGCGCGCGAGCCCCGCCGACACCGTGGCGGGCAGCTCGCTGAGCCGGGCGACGAGGCGCGAGATCGGCGCCACCTTGCCGAGCCGGAGGTCGTCGCCGTGGAAGGTCACGGCGCGCGCCTTGGCGCCGCGAAGCGCGAGCGAGCAGAAGCCCGTCAGCCCGTAATGCGAGTGCAAGACGTCGTAGTCCGCGCCCCGGTAGCGGCGGCGCAGCACGAGCGCCTCGCTCAGGTAGGGGCGGATCCCGCCGGGCGGGTCGAAGCTGTGCAGCTCGACGTCGAGGCCGTCGATCGCCCCTAGTGCCTCCACCTGGTCGCGCACGAACGGGCCGAGCCCCGGTCGCCGCGCGGTCGGGTACAGGTTGGTGACCACCAGCACGCGCACGGGCGGGAACTTATCCGCCGCCGCTCAACCGGCAGCGACGGGCGCCCGGGCACTCGCGGTAAGCCGGCGCACCAGCAGCGGCGCGAGCAGCACCATCACAAGCAGCCGCAGCGCCTGCACCGCGAGGATGAAGGTGGTGTTCGCGCCGGAGCCGAACGCCACGGCGAGCACGGCGAAGAAGCCTCCGGGCGTGGTGGCGAGATAGCTGGTGAGGAGCGACTCGGGGGTGGTGGCCTCGAGGATCAGGGCGAGGCCGAAGCAGGCCACGAGCAGCACCCCGATCGAGATCAGCACGGGCACGACGAGGCGGCCGAGCAGCCTCACCGTGTCCATCGTGAAGCGCAGGCCGACCTGGAGGCCGATGATCGCGAACGCCGTCTGGGCGACCAGGGTCGGCGTGGTGAACTCGCCGCCCGGGATGGCCAGGACCACTCCCGCGGCGAGCACCATCGGCACGAGCAGCGTGCCCGCGGTCATCCGGAAGCTCCTGGCGATCACCACCCCCACGACAGCGATCCCGAACGACAGGAGCCAGTCCTTCGGATCGCCGAGGGTCGAGCTGCCGGGCGCGTGTCCGCCCCCGTGGCCGGGAAAGCCGATGGCGAGGATCAGCGGTGTGAGCAGCACCACCACGAGCACGCGCAGGTACTGCATGAACGCGACGAGCCTGGCGTCCGCGCCGAGGTCGTCCGCCATCGCCACGATGCCCGATGCGCCGCCCGCCACTGAGCCGAGCTGCGCGGTGGGCTCGTCCAGCGCCGTGAAGCGCGTGAGCAGGATGCCGCCCACCACGCAGATGGCGAGCGTGCCCGCGCTCACCAGCGTGACGGGCAGCCACGAGTGTGCGAGCGCCGTGAGCGCGGAGGAGCGTACGAACGCGCCGAGCGCCACGCCGGTGAGCGCCTGGCCGGCGACGAACACGGGGTCGGGCACCCACGCGCCGCCTGGGCGCAGGAGCGCGACCGCGAGGCCGATCAGCAGGGCGCCGAACAGGTACGACGAGGGCAGGCCGGCCTGCTCGAGCCCGTAGCCGATCCCGAAGGTGACGATCCCGAGCGCCGCAAGTGCGGCGAGATTGCGCATCCGGCGCAGGCTACCCGGGGCGGGGGGACCCCAAGTCAGCCCGCGCCGGCCGGACTAGCCCGCGGCTTCGCGAGCCGGCGTGGGCGAGGGCTCCACCCGCAGCAGGCGCGCGGCGCGCGGGGGCAGCACCCAGTTCCAGCGTCCGAACAGCGACACCACGGCCGGCACGAGCAGTGCGCGGATGAGCGTCGCGTCGAGCAGGATGCCCGCCGCCAGGCCGGTGGCCAGCACCTTCACGCTCGTGTCGGGCCCTGAGGACAGCGAGAGGAATGCGAGGAACAGGATCAGCGCCGCGCTCGTCACGAGCCGTCCCGTGCGGCCGATGCCGCGCACCACGGCGAGGTTCGTATCCCCGTCCGAGTCGTACTCCTCACGCATGCGCGCGAGGATGAACACCTCGTAGTCCATCGACAGGCCGAACAGGAACGCGAAGACGATCAGCGGGATCCACGAGTCGATCGCGCCCGTGGCGGAAATGCCCCAGATCGCGTTCGAGCCGTGGCCCTCCTGCCAGATCAGCGTCATCACGCCCCAGGCCGCGGCCACGCTGATCACGTTCAGCACCACCGCCTTCGCCGGGAGCAGCAGCGAGCGGAAGGCACGCGCCAGCAGCAGGAACGAGAACAGCGCGATCAGCCCGATCATCAGCGGGAAGTTCCCGTACACGGCGTGGATGAAGTCCGAGTTGGAGGCGGGCTGTCCGCCCACCTTCACGTCGGGTCCCTGCGCGTGCGCGACGTCCTTCACGTCACCCACGAGGTTGCGCGCGTCTTGCGACGAGCCGTCGGGAGTGGGGAAGGCGTCGACGAGCGTCGTGCCGTCCTTGCGCCACGAGGGCGAGTTCGGCGCCACCGTCCCGTGGATGCCGTCCACGCCGGCCACGGCCGAGGCCACCTTGTCCGGCGACGTGCCGCTCGAGAGGATCTCGTGCGGCAGGAGCACGCCGGAGCCGATGCCCGACTGCTCGAGCGCGACGAGCCCGTCCTTCGCGTCGCCCTGCTTCGCGATCGTGTTCACGTCCGCGATGCCCGGGTGCAGGTTGGTGGCGGCGACCACCAGCGCGGCGAGCACGAGCAGCGCCCCGATCGCCGCGAGCCAGCGGCGGTGGACGATGCCCTCCGCCCAGCGCGTCCAGTTGCGCGAGGCCTTGTCGTCGGTGCGGCGGTGCGGCCAGTCGAGCTTGTTGCCCCACGAGTGCAGCACCACCGGCAGCAGCGTGAGCGCGACGAGCACGGACACCGCGGGGATCACCATGCCGCCGTAGCCCATGCTGCGCAGGAACGGCAGCGGCAGGACGATCAGCGCGAGCAGTCCGATGGCGACGGTCGTGCCGCTGAACACCACGGCGCGGCCGGCCGTGCCCATCGCGCGCACGATCGCCTCGTCACCCTCGTAGCCGTGCGCGCGCTCCTCGCGCCAGCGCACCACCACGAGCAGCGAGTAGTCGATCGCCACGCCGAGCCCGATCAGCGCGATCAGGAACTGGACGATGGGGGAGATGCCGGTGATCGTCGTGAGCCCGTAGACGATCAGGAAGCTCGTCATGATCGCCGGGATGGCCATCATCAGCGGCACGATGGCCAGGAACGAGGCGAACACGAACCCGAGCACGATCAGCGCGCCGAAGCCGCCGACGAGCGCCTCGAGCAGCACCCCGGGCCCGTTGCCGCCGCCGGACTGGGCGGCCAGCGCGTCGTAGCCCGTGAGGTGCACGGGCGCGCCCGCGATCGTCGCACCCTTGAGCGCGGCTCGCAGCTGCTTCTCGGCGTCGGGGTTGCCGCCGAAGGTAGCGTGCGGATCCTCCGGCGGGTAGACGATCGTGAAGACGGTGCGGCCGTCCTTCGACACGAACGCCTTGCTGCCGGTCGAGCCGTAGCCCGAGATGCGCGCGCCCGGGATCGCCTTCGCGGCCTTCTGCTCGATCGAGCTCAGGTCGGAGCGGATGCCGGGGCTCGCGACGGTCTTGCCCGCGGGCAGGGTCACGGTGGGCAGAAGCGGGGAGGTGTCGCTGCCGGTGCCGTTGTAGATGTGAGCGATCTCGGCGTTGGTCTGCCAGCCCTCGCGACCCGGGACCGAGAACTTCTGGTCCATGGCCTTGGTGGCGTTGTTGACGGTGGCAATGCCGACGACCGTGAGCACGATCCAGCCGATCACGATGAGGCGACGATGACGCAGAGTCCAGCGAGTCAGTTGTTCCATAAAAGCTTTGTATCACAAACGATTATGAGAGCGTAATATTGTTGTGACCATGTTGGGGGAGGAGCGGCCACCTGAGGCCCTCGCGGGCTACACGGGGTTTCTCATGAACTGGGTTGGCGCCCGCTCGCGGGCGAGATTCGCCCAGGCATTGAGCGAGCGCACGGGTCTGCACCCGCGCGAGTTCGGCGTGCTGAACGTGCTCGACGCCAACCCCGGCATCACCCAGCACGGCGTCGGCCAGCACGCCGGCGTCGACCCGAGCACGATGACCGCCACGCTCGACGTCCTCGAGGAGCGCGGCCTCGCGGAGCGGCGGGCGCACCCGGACGACCGGCGCAAGCGCTCGGTCTACCTCACGCCCGCCGGCAAGGAGTCGCTGCGCGAGGGACGCAAGCTCGCGCGG
>DASXCV010000133.1:0-7063 GCA_036491015.1 Thermoleophilaceae bacterium
CTTCGTCACGCTCGGCAAGCCGATGGGCAACGGCTACCCGGTCGCGGCGCTCGTGACCCGGCGCGAGATCGTGGAGAGCTTCGCGTTCGCGCGGCGGGTGTTCAGCACGTTCGGCGGCAACCCGGTGGCTGCGCGGGCGGCCCTCGCCGTGCTCGACGTGATCGAGGACGAGCGGATCGTCCCGCGCGTGAAGACCGTGGGCGAGCTGCTGGTCGAACGCCTCGTCGAGCTGCGTTCCCGGCACCCGTCGATCGTGGATGTGCGCGCGTTCGGATTGCTCGCAGGCGTGGAGCTAAACGACCCGGAACGGGCGAACGCGGTGCTGAACGCGATGCGAGCGGCCGGCGTGCTGATCGGACGCACGGGTCCACGCGACGACGTGCTGAAAGTGCGTCCGCCGCTCGTGTTCGGCCCCGACCATGTGGACGTGCTGATCGAGGCGCTCGACACCGCGCTCGCGACGAGCGCCCCGTCCGCCGAGCGATGAGCACTCCTGACCGCGCCGCCTCCGTGACCGCCCTGATCGATGCGATCGTGGCCGGCGACGCGGAGGCCGTGGCGAGGCTCGCTCCCGCATGTGCCGCCGGCTCGGTCGAGGTGGGCGCCACCCGCCAGTCCGCCACAGAGCACTATCGCGACGAGATCCAGCACTACGTCTACAAAGGCGACACGCCACTCCACATCGCGGCCGCTGCCTACCGGGCCGCGCTGATCCGGGAGCTTCTGGCCTGCGGCGCCGACGTGGCCGCGCGCAACCACCGGGGCGCCCAGCCGCTTCACTACGCGGCCGACGGCACGCCCGGGTCGCGGCACTGGCATCCGGCGGCGCAGCGCGAGGCGCTCGCCGTCCTGCTCGAGGCGGGCGCGGACCCGAACGCGAGAGACAAGTCAGGCGTGGCACCTCTGCACAGAGCGGTGCGCACGCGCTGCGCGGCGGCCGTCGCGGCACTGCTCGACGGCGGCGCCGACCCGCTGCTCCCAAACGGGCGCGGTTCCACACCGATGCAGCTGGCCACGCGAGCCACCGGGCGCGGGGGAAGCGGGTCTCCCGAGGCACGGGCGGAGCAGGCGGAGATCGTGCGGCTGCTCGAGCTCCATGGCGTCGCGGGCATCGTCCCGCGGTAGCGAAAGCGGAGTCAAGCGGCGTCGTGGCCAGGCCGGACCAACCCGGCCTCGTAGGCGAGCACCACGGCTTGCACGCGATCACGGAGCCCGAGCTTGCGCAGAACGCTCGCCACGTGTGTCTTCACCGTGTGCTGGCTGACCACGAGGCTCTCCGCGATCTCCGCGTTCGAGAGCCCGCGGGCCACAAGGCCGAGCACCTCCACCTCACGCGCGGTCAGATCGTCGACCACGGGGGAGGGTGGACTCTCCTGGGCAAGTGTGAAGCGCTCGATCAGCCGCCGCGTGACCGCTGGGGCGAAGAGCGAGCCGCCGTCCGCGACGATGCGTATGCCCGCCACGAGCTGATCCTCGGGCGCGTCTTTGAGAAGGAAGCCGCTGGCCCCGGCGCGGAGCGCCTCGTACACGTAGGCGTCGAGGTCGAAGGTGGTGAGGACGAGGACGGCGGGCGGGTTCTCGCCGCTGGCGGCGATCCGGCGTGTGGCCTCGATCCCGTCGACCTCCGGCATGCGCACGTCCATGAGCACGACATCCGGATCGAGCTCACGCGCTCTCGCCACAGCCTCGGCGCCGTCGTTCGCCTCGCCCACCACGTCGATCCCCGGCTCGGCGCCCAGGATCATCTTGAAGCCGGCCCGGACCAGAGACTGGTCGTCGGCGAGGACGACCCGGATCACCGTTCCACCGCGTAGGGCAGGCGGGCGCTGACCGCGTAGCCGCCGGTCGGACGCGGCCCCGCGGCAAGCTCGCCGCCGACGATGGCCACCCGCTCGCGAATCCCGATCAGCCCATGGCCCGAGCCATCGACCAGCGGGCCCGCGGGCGCGCCGTCCGCACCCGCGCCGTCGTCGATGACTTCGACCAGGACCGAGTCCGGGTCGTACACCACGCGGACGCGGGCACGCGCCGGACCGGCGTGCTTGAGCGCGTTCGTGAGCGCCTCCTGGACGATGCGGTACGCGGACACGTCGACGCCCGGCGGCAGCGACCCGTGCGCGCCCTCGACCGAGATCTCGACCGGCAGGCCCGACGCGCGCAGCTCGTCCGCGAGGGTGTCGAGCCGCTCGAGGGTGGGCTGCGGGAGCAGCGAGCTGTCGTCGTCCGCGCGAAGCAGCCCCAGCAACCGGCGCATCTCGGCGAGCGCCTGGGTGCTCGTCCGCTCGATCGTGTCGAAGGCCTGGCGCGCCGCGGCCGGATCGGAGTCGAGCACACGACGGCCCCCACGGGCCTGGAGCACAACCACCGAGATCGCGTGCGCCACCACGTCGTGCAGCTCGCGGGCGATTCGCTGGCGCTCCTCGATCACCGCGCCGCGCGCTCGCTCGTCTCGCTGTTCCTCGAGGATCACCGCTTGGTCCTCGAGCAGGGACTGGCGTTGCCGCGAGAGCTTCATGGCCCGGCCGGCAATCCACGGCGCGCCGAACAGCAGGGCAAAGAAGAAGACGGTGCCGAGGTCGATGCTCCCGTTGTTCGTGACCATCAGGTAGACGCCCGAGGCGGCGGATATCACCGCACCCGCGCGCAGTTGCCAGCCGTCGAGGTAGGCGGCGTTGGTGTAGGCCGCCACAATCGCCGCGATTCCATATGCGGTGCCGTCCTCACCCGGCGGTATCCCGGCGCGCAGCAGCAGCGACGCGAGCAGGATCCCGGACAGCACGAGCGGCGCTCGCCGCCGTTGCGAAACAGCCACCGCAACCGCCACCACCACCGTCCCAGAAGCGAGCTTGGCGGCGACGCTCATGGAGCCGTCGAAGACGACCTGGAGCAGCGCGGCGGTCATGAACAGCGCCGCCAGCAGCACGTCCAGGTAGCGACGCAGCCAGGCCCGCAACATGACGCGACGCTAATGCACCGCTCGCCCGATCGCCATCGCTCGCAAGGACGAGCTGGCCCCGGCGAGATCGCCCCCTCGGGCGATCCAGGTTCCGCCTCTGCGGCGATGACGCGCGACCGCCGGCGGGTTTGGATGGAGCCAGTCCACCAAGGAGGCTCACATGCAGACGCTCGTTCTTCGCCCCGTTCGCTCGCTGGCCGCCATCGCCGCAGGCCTGGCGCTGACCGTCCTCGTGCTCGAGTACCTGGTCGCAAAGCCCGACTCCGATGCGCTCCGCGAGTTCCTGGTCACCGCCGGCCTGATCGCCATCGCCACGGCGATCGTCTTCGGGCTCGTGATTCCGCGCGCACTCGCCCATGGCGGCTCTCCGCGGATCGCGCTCACGCTGTCGCTGCTCGGGCTCGTCCTCGCCGGGGTCTACTGGAGCGGCCTGCCGCCCGTGCTGGCCATCGGGGGCGTGACGCTCGCCCAGAGAGGCACGGATCGCGACTCCGGCGGCCTCACGCGCGCAGCGACGATCGTCGGGCTGCTCGCGCTCCTGGCCGACCTCGCCGCGCTCATCGCGGATGGCATCGTCAGTCACTAGAGAGAGGTAAGGCCGCACTCGCCGCCGAACCCAGGTGCGTGGCCTTCGTGTACCTGCTCCGCTGTGGCGACGGCACCCTCTACTGCGGCTGGACCAACGACATCGAGCGGCGACTGGCCGCGCACACGGCGGGCACGGCCAGTCGCTACACCAGGAGCCGCCGGCCCGTCGAGCTCGCGGCGGTGATCGCGGTGGCCGATCGTTCCGCGGCGCTGCGCGAGGAGGCTCGGATCAAGCGGCTCTCGCGTGAGGCCAAGCTCGAGCTCATCGCCGCCTCACCAGATCTGGCCGGGCCCGATGATTGCCACACGGGTGTCGCGCCGGACTAAGAGCGGACTCATCCGTTCGGTGTAGGGTGCCACCGCTTGCCGCCAGCGATGCGACAAGACCTGGGCACTTTCGCGATCGGGTTCGACCCTCGCGACCGCTTGCGCCTGCACGAACTCTGGGACGAGGTGATCGACTCCCAGCAGTGGGCGCACGGCCCGATGACCGCGCGCTTCGAGGCTGCCTGGCAGGACTGGAACGGGCTGCCTTCGCTGGCGTTTTCGGGCTGGGGCGGCGGCGCTCTCGCCGCGCTCGAGTACGCCGGCGTGCGCGGTGAGGCGGTGCTCTGCCCGTCGAACACGTTCATGGCCACGCCGCTCGCGATCCTGCGCAGCGGCGGGCGCCCGGTGTTCGTCGACTGCAACCGCAACGACCTCTGCATGTCCTTCGCGGACTTCGAGCGCAAGGCCGAGAAGGAGCGCCCGCGCGCCTGCGTGCTCGTGCACATCGGCGGCCACATCGCGTTCGAGGTCGAGCAGATCGCCGACTACTGCCGGGAGCACGGCATCTTCCTGCTCGAGGACTGCGCGCACGCCCACGGCGCCGGCTGGAACGGCCGCCGCGCGGGCGGCTACGGCGACGCCGGCGTGTACTCGCTCTACGCCACGAAGACGATCAGCACCGGCGAGGGCGGCGTGCTCGTGTCGCGCGACGAGGGGCTGCTCGACTTTGGCCGAGCGTTCCGCGACTACGGCAAGCCGGGCTACGAGGTCGAGGGCCTGAACTTCCGGATGAGCGAGTTCACGGCGGCGCTGGGGCTGGTCCAGATCGAGCGTCTTGACGAGATCGTCACATGGAAGAACGAAATTGCTCGCACAGTGCTCGATGAATCGCACCCCGGGCGGCTCGAACTACCCGACGGCATGGTCTCTGGGCTTTACAAGTACATCGTGTTCGATCCGATCGAACGCTCCACGGGCAAGGTCTACGACCAGCCCTGCCATCGGATCATGAAAACGGGGGACGAGCTGCCGCATTCCGACTGGGTGGCGGAGCATCATTGGTGCGTGCCGCTCTACTACCGGCCGGAGGGGGCGGAGTGAGCCGGATCCTGGTCACCGGCGGAGCCGGCTTCATCGGCTCGTTCGTGGTCGACCGGCTGCGCGCCGCCGGCCACGAGGCTGTGATCTTCGACGTCCGGCCTTCGCCGCATCACGCGCCCGGCGAGGTGCCGACGGTGATCGGCGATGTGCTCGAGCTCGAGTCGCTGAAGGAGGCCGTCCGCGGCTGCGACGCCATCGCCCACCTGGCCGCCGCGGCCGACGTGGGCGAGGTGGCCGCGGACCCGGAGGCCGCCGAGCTGCTCAACTCGCGCGGCACCTTCAACGTGCTCGAAGCCGCGCGCGCCGAGGGCATCCCGCGCGTGATCTACGCGTCCACGATCTGGGTCTACTCGGAAGCCGACGGCCAGGTGGACGAGGAGTCGGCCCTGATGCCGCCGGCGCATCTCTACACGGCCACCAAGCTCGCGGGCGAGCTCTACTGCAAGTCCTACAGCGAGCTGTTCGGGCTCGACACCACGATCCTGCGCTTCGGCATCCCGTACGGACCGCGCGCGCGGCCGGCCGCCGTGGTGCCCGCGTTCGTGGGCAAGGCGCTGCGCGGCGAGTCGATCACGATCGCCGGCAGCGGCGAGCAGACGCGCCGCTTCGTCTACGTCGAGGATCTCGCGGACGGCGTGGTGAGGTCGCTTGCGCCGATCGCCGCCAACCGCACCTACAACCTCGTGAGCGACACCGACGTGTCGATCCGCGAGATCGCGAACACGGTGCGCTCGCTGGTCGGGCACGTGGAGATCGAGCACACCCCGGGACGGGCCGGCGACTTCAACGGCGGCGCCGAGATCTCGGGCGACCGCGCCGCGCGCGAGCTGGGCTGGCATCCCGACACGACCTTCGAGTCGGGCGTGGCTCGGTACATCGCCTGGCAGCGCAGGCGGGAACCGCTCGAGCCGGCGGCCCGGCGGCCTCTCAGCTCACGCGTGCGTGCCCTCCCCGCCAACGCGGGCATCGCCGTCACGGCCGCCGTGGCGGGCGCGCTCGCCGCGTTCCTCAGCCGCTGGGACCTGCTCACGGACCCGGCGAGCTTCCTCGGCGCGATGATCCTGCTCGGCGTGCCGGTCGCGCTGATCGCGGGGATCGACTGGGCGCGCGACCGGTTGCGGGCGGGCCTCGTGATCCTCTCGATGCTCGCGGGGGTGGCGTTCGCGCTCACCACGCCCCAGACCTCGGACGCGGTCGACGATCTGCTCGTGCACCACCGCATCAGGCTGGGGCTCACCGCGGTGATCGCGGTGGGCATGCTCGCGGCCTGGCGATCGTGGCTCTCCAGTCGCTCCAGTCAGAGCGACCCAGCGGGCTGAGGAGTGGCTCGCGCGGGCGTGACCGCGGGCAGGTCGAGCCGGGCGAGCGCGTCGAGCACCATGGGCATGGCGGCGAGGGTGTTCCGCCACGAGCCGGCGGCGTTGTAGTGGTCGGAGTCGTGGAGCAGGAGCACGTCGCCCGCTTCGAGGTCGCGCGTCAGCTCGCCTGCGATCCGCTCAGGCGAGATGGAGCCGCGCCAGTCGTGGCCCCAGCGCGACCAGAGCAGGAGCTCGAAGCCGCGCCCGCGCGCGAGTGCGAGGCCGGCCGGGCTGAAGATCCCGTACGGCGGGCGGTAGAGACCGGGCCGCCGGCCGCAGGCGTCCTCCACCGCGCGGGCGCCGCGCTCCAGATCGCGCTCGAATGCGCGCGGCGGCAGCCGCAGCATGTTGCGGTGCCTATGGGCATGCAGCGCCACGACGTGCCCCTCGCGCGCGATCCTTTCGGCAATGCCCGGCCAGCGCTCCACCTGCTCGCCGACGAGGAAGAACGTCGCCCGCACGCCCTGCTCGCCGAGCAGGTCGAGCAGCGCCGGCGTGGCATCGGGATGCGGGCCGTCGTCGAAGGTGAGCGCCACGCCGCGCGCGCCCGCGGGAAGCGTCCGCGGGATGCCGAGCACGCCGCACAGCGGCGGCACGAGCGGCGCGAGCGCCGGAGCTGACCATACGGCCGCCCCCGCCAGCGCGAGCTTGGAGATGAGCACCGCGCAATCCTGGCACCCACGGGGATGGCCATGACGCTCGGTGTGGTGGCCGCCGTTCTCGCGGCCGCCTGTTACGAGATGGGCTACGTGTTGCAGACGCTCGAGGCGCGGGTGGCGCCGGCGGAGGAGGC
>DASXCV010000134.1:0-9024 GCA_036491015.1 Thermoleophilaceae bacterium
TTGAGCGACGAGTACGGGTCCTGGAAGATCATCTGCATCTCCTTGCGGAGAGGCTTCACCTGGCCCTGCCTGAGGTTCGCGATCTCGCGGCCCTCGAACTTGATCGAGCCGCTTGTCGGCTCGAGCAGGCGCGTGATCAGGCGCGCCGTCGTGCTCTTCCCGCAGCCGGTCTCCCCCACGATGCCGAGCGTCTCGCCGCGGAGCACGTCAAACGACACGCCGTCGACCGCGTGCACGGCCGCGACCTGCTTCTGGAAGATGATCCCGCTCGTGATCGGGAAGTGCTTGACGACGTCGCGCACCTCTACGAGGGGCTCGTTCATACGCCCTTCTCCACGATCTCGGCGCGGGCCTCCTCAGGCGGCTTGCCCGACGCCAGCTCGCGCCACAGCCGCTTGCGCGTGTCGCCGTCGAGGAGGCACGCGACCTTGTGCGCCGGATCCTCGGGCAACGCCTCGAGGCCCGGGTCGACCTCGCGGTGGCGCGGCCGCACGTACGGGCAGCGCGGATGGAAGTTGCAGCCGGTCGGAAGCGAGATCAGGCTGGGCGGGCGGCCCGAGATCGGCACGAGCGGCTCATCGCGTGAGCGGTCGAGCCGCGGTATCGACTGGAGCAGCCCCCACGTGTAGGGGTGCTCCGGAGCGGCGAAGATGTCGTACTTGTCGGCGTGCTCCACCACGCGCCCGGCGTACATCACCACGATCGTGTCGGTGACCTCGGCCACGACCCCGAGGTCATGGGTGATCAGCACCACGGCGGTGTTGAGCTCGTTCTGCAGGCGGGCGATCAGGTCGAGGATCTGCGCCTGGACGGTCACGTCGAGGGCCGTCGTCGGCTCGTCGGCGATCAGGAGGCGCGGCTCGTTGATCAGCGCCATCGCGATCATCACGCGCTGGCGCATACCGCCCGAGAACTCGTGCGGGTAGCTGTCGAAGCGCCGGCGCGGATCCGGGATCCCGACCAGCCCGAGGAACTCGATCGCGCGCTCCTTCGCCTGCGCCTTGGTGAGCGGCTGGTGGACGCGGACGGCCTCCACGAGCTGCCGCCCGATCTTGTAGAAGGGATGCAGCGACGAGAGCGGGTCCTGGAAGATCATCGCGATTTCGTTGCCGCGAATCGAGCGCATCTCGTCGTCCGTCGCGTGCAGCAGGTTGTTGCCCTCGAACAGCACCTCGCCGGTGACCTCGGCCTGCTGGAAGCGCGTCAGGCCCATCGCGGTGAGGGCGGTCACGCTCTTGCCCGAGCCGGATTCGCCCACGACGCCGAGCGCCTTCCCGCTTTCGACCGTGTAGCTGACGCCGTCAACCGCCCGGACGATTCCGTCGTCGGTGGTGAAGCGCACCTCGAGGTCGCGAATCTCGAGCAGCGGGGTCACGAGTAGCGCACCCGCGGGTCCAGGAACGCGTAGGCGATGTCCACGACCAGGTTGGCCACGACGATGAACAGCGCGCCGAAGAGCACGGTGCCTTGGATCACCGGCAGGTCGGCGTTGATGATGCCCTCGTAGGCGAGGCGCCCGATGCCCGGAATGTTGAACACGTCCTCCGTGAGGATGGCACCGCCGAGCAGGATGCCGATGTCGAGGCCGAGGACGGTGACGATCGGCGTGATTGCCGAGCGCATCGCGTGGCGTCCGATCACCCGCCTCTCGGGCAGGCCCTTGGCGCGAGCCGTGCGGATGTAGTCCTCCCCCATCACGTCGATGAGGTTTGCCCGCAACAGCCGGGCATAGAACGCGGCGAAGCTTGCGGCCAGGACGAACCAGGGCAGGATCAAAGATCCGAACCAGCGGCCAGGGTCCTGGCTGAGTGGCGTGTAGGTGCCCGAGCCGTCGAAGATGTGGACGAGGCCGATGTCGTTGGCGAACAGGTAGAGCGCCAAGAGGCCGAGCCAGTAGACCGGCGCCGAGATGGCGAGCAGAGCGCCGCCCATGCTCGCGCGGTCGGCCACCGAGCGACGCTTGATCGCGGAGATGATGCCGACGGGGATGCCGATCATGAGCCAGACGACCACGGCGCCGACGGTGAGGGAGATGGTGGCCGGCAGACGGCTGAAGATCTCCTTCCTGACCGGCTGCGAGTCCTGGAAGCTGTAGCCGAAGTCGAAGTGAAGGATGATCCCCTTCATGTACTTGTAGTACTGGACGTACACGGGCTTATCGAGCCCGAGCGTGTGCCTGATCTGCGCTATCAGGGTGGGGTCCGGGGACTTGCCGGCACGCAGCACGGCGGGGTCCGCGGAGGGCAGCGTGTAGAAGATCAGAAAGGTCACTGCGCTCACTACGAAGAGCAGCAAGATGACCCACAGGGTGCGGCGGATTATGTACTGGCCCATAGCTTTGGTTCGATGCTCGGGGGCTCCGCCGGCCTGTGGCGGAGCCCCCTCGCATCCAGGTGCTTAGACAGTCACCGTACCTCTACTGGGGCGAGCTGAACGACAGATCCCAGTCGTCGTTCCACGTGTCAAGGACGCCCTTGACCGTGGAACCCTTGACCAGGGCGTTCGTCGCCCAGATCTCCGGAATCGCCGGAGCCGTGGACGTGAGCATCTTGTCCACGTTCGCCCAGGCCTGTATGCGCTTCTGGGGATCCGTGATCGCCGACGCCTGATCCATCGCGGCGTTGATCTTCGGATCGTTCAAGACCGACCAGTTCGAGTTGTTCACCGGAATGATCGCCTTGCCGTTGAACGGCACGTACAGGTATGCGTAGGCGTCCGAGAAGTCCGGGATCCAGCCTGCCGTCGGGCAGACGTTCACGTGGGCCTTCACGTAGCCGCAGAACTTCGAGTACATCGTCTGCTGCGGCACCGCCTTGATCGTCGTCTTGAAGCCGAGCGAGTTGAGGCCGGCCTGGACGATCTGCAGCTCCTTCGGGCCCGGGTCCGAGTTCGAGCCCACGATGAGCACGTTCGCGTTCCCGGTGTACTTGCCGCTCGGGTAGCCCGCGGCCTTCATGTACTTCTTGGCGACGGTGAGATCACCGTTCGGGTTCTTCAGGAAGTCGAACCCGAAGCCGTTGTTCCCACCGGCCGCGTTGAACGCCGCGTCTGTCGGTCCGAGGAAGTGGGTGGCCACTGTGCCCACGAGGGTTCCACCGCGCGCCAGCAGGTATGCCTGGCGATCGGCGGCTGCCACGGCGGCACGCCTCAGGTTGACGTTGTTGAACGGCGGCACCGTCGTGTTGAGCGCCGCGTAGTAGTCGCCCAGCGGCGCGACGGAGAGTTGAGACCTCTTCGTCTGGTACGCCGTCTTGAGTACCGGCGCCGGCGGCCCGTCCATCATCAGGAGGTCCGGGCTGTCGAGCGTCTGGCGCGCGGCGACGTTGGCATCCGCTCCGGCCTTCCACACGATCTTGTCGGCGTAGGCAGGACGGAAGTCCGTCGACGAGTCCCAGTTCGGGTTGCGCACCAGCGTGATGCTGCGACCCGCGTTGTAGCTCTGGATCATGTACGGCCCGTCGAACGCCTGCTTCGTCGGGTCGCTGTCGTACACAGTCGGATTCTTCTTGTCCATCGACGCGGCCACCTCACGCGGCACGGCGGCGCTGCCCGGAAGCGTGAGCGACTGGACGAACGTCCCGCCGAAGTTCCTCGTCAGGTGGAAGACGATCGTCGTCTTGTTCGGCGTCTGGATGCCCGAGATCGGGCCACCCTTCGACTTGTCCGAGCCGACGATCGGGTAGTAGCTCGACGCGTACGCGTTCGGCACGTTCGGGTTGAAGTCACGCTCGAAGGCGTACTTGACGTCGTCCGAGGTGACCGTCCGGTTCAGCGGTGGGCTCCACTTCACGTTCGGCTTGATGTGGACCGTGACGGTCTTGCCGTCCTTGCTGATGGTCGGCATGCCCGCCGCGAGGTCCGGAATCTCCTTCTTGCCGTTGTCGGGCATGTTGCCGTACAGCGGACGCTGCACCGCGTAGATCACGTTGTAGTCGATCTGGAAGTAGCCCTGGCCCGGATCGAGGTGCTCCCAACCTTCGGCGGAGGTCAGGTTGAGCGTCCCACCCTTCTTCTGACCCTGGCTGACCGCGATGTTCGCGCCCTTGAAGGTGGTGCCTGAACTGCTGCTGCTGCTTGTGGAACTGCCCCCAGTGCTACTGCTGGAGCCGCCTCCACTGCTCCCGCACGCCGCTACGGCCAGCGCCGTGGCACTGACCAGCAGCGCCGCGGGAAGCGCTCTCGGGATTCTCATGAGGTTTCGTCCTCTCCCTTCTAGATGACCAATTGGACGTCAGCGGTCGGAGCGCGGGTTCAACGCATCCTGCAACCCGTCGCCGACCAAGTTGAATGCGAGCACGGTGAGCACCAGCGCGACGCCGGGGAACACCATGTACCACCATGCGCTGTCGAAAATCGGAACGGCCGAGGCGATCATCTGACCCCAGCTCGCCGTGGGAGGCTGAACCCCCACGCCGAGGAACGACAGGGCGGCCTCGAACAACACGTTCGTCGGCAGGACGAGCGTGGTGTAGACGATGATCGGCGCGACCAGGTTCGGCAGCACCTCTTTGAAGATGATCCGGGAGTTGGACGCGCCCAGCGAGCGCGAAGCCTCGATGAACTCCTTCTCCCTCAGGGACAGCACCTGCCCGCGGATGATGCGGCCGATGTACGGCCAGGACGCGAGCGCGATCACGATGATCAGCACCGGTAAGCCGGGTTTGATGGTCCCTCCCAGGCAGCCCCTGCCGAGCGAGCAGGCCGAGGCCAGCCCGATCGCCAGAAGCAGGATCGGAAACGCCAGGACCACGTCCATGATCCGCGACAGCACGGTGTCGATCCAGCCGCGGAAGAAGCCGGCCGCCATGCCCACCACGACGCCGATGATCACCGCCACGCCGGTCGCGACGACGGCGACCTCGAGGGAGACCCGGGCTCCGTAGAGCACTCTGCTGAACACGTCGCGGCCGAGCTCGTCGACCCCGAAGATGTTCTTGCTGCTCGGGCCGGTGGGGCTGCCGAACGAGTCGAGGTACTGCGTGCCCTGCTGGTTCGGGGGCCGCGCGCCGACGAGCTTCACGATGAGCGGCGCGGCGATCGCCACGAGCACGAGCAGGACGATGAAGGCGAGCGCCGCCATCGACACCCTGTCGTCCCTCAGGCGCCGCCAGAAGAGCTCGAGCGGGCTGCGCGCCTCGATGCCAGTGACTTCGGTCTCAGTCGCCGACTCCCTGGCGAACTCGATCGTGCCGGTCAATTAAGTGCGATCCCCAACTGCTTCGGCGGCCCTGCCGACGGACGGCGCCGCGTGACTACTGCATCGTGCTTCATCGCCGGGCCTCCTCTCTCCCCAAAATTCCGGCTGTGCACAAAGTTCGCGGATGTGAAAGGTACACCTCTTTCGTGACCGCCAACGCGGGTCCACTGTTGGCGCGAGGTTAAGAGAACTCCTCAGGAAAGCTCGGCTCGCATGCGCGCGAGGGACTTTCGGATCAGACGCGAAACGTGCATCTGGGACACCCCGACCTGCTCTGCGATCTGGGTTTGCGTGAGTCCGTCCTCGAAGCGCATGCGCAGGATCTCGCGCTCGCGGTCGGGCAGCATGTCGAGCGCGGGCTCGAGTGAGGCGCGCTGCTCCGAGCGCTCGAAGTTGGCGTCTTCGGACCCGATTGTCTCCATCGGATCGAGCTCCCCCTCGGTGCCCGGGCCCGCCGAGAGCGACACCGGCGCGTACGCGGACCCGGCCTCCATCGCCTCGAGCACGGACTCCGGCGTGGTCTGCAGCTCCTCGGCGATCTCCGCGATGCTCGGCGAGTGTCCGAGCTTCGCCGTCAGGCGCTCGATCGTCGAGGACATCTTGGCGTTCAGCTCCTGCAGGCCGCGCGGGATGCGGATCGCCCAGCCCTTGTCGCGGAAGTGGCGCTTGATCTCGCCGACGACGTTCGGCGTGGCGTAGGTGGTGAGCGCGACCTCGCGCGAGAGCTCGTAGCGGTCGATCGCCTTGATCAGCCCGATCGCGCCGACCTGCTCTATGTCCTCGAGCGACTCGCCGCGGCCGGCGTAGCGGCGCGCGAGGGCGCGCACCAGCGGGAGATGACGTTGCACGAGCAGCTCGCGCGCCGAGCGGTCGCCATCGATGTGGTAGCGGCGCAGAAGCTCGCGGTCGTCCGAGTGCGAGGCCGGAGCGGACGCCACCTTCAAGCTCCCCGGACCACCTTCTCGAGGCGCACGATCAGCTGGCCGTCCTCGGCCACCTCTTCGACGCCGAAGGAATCCACCACCGTCTCGAGGATGCGTCTCAGGGTGAGCTCGCCAGGCGGGGGCGGCGGACCCTGCAGGGCCTCCGCGAGCGCGCCCGCCCGAAGCGGGCCGATGCGCGTGCGCACGCCGTTCTCGGACACGTCGAACGCGAGCGTGACCGAGTCCTGGGAGCCGGCTTCGAGCAGCAGGCGCTCGACCGCCAGCTGGAGGTCGTCGAGCTCCTCGAAGCCCAGGTTGAGCCTGTCTGCGATGCCACCGAGCACGAGCCTGACGACCGGGTCCCAGTCGCGCCCGACGGGGGTCGTCAGCTCGATCGTGTCATGCGGCATTCGCTGCCTCCATGCGAGCACCGGCGCCGGCCGGCGGCTCTTCGGGTTCGGAGATGGTCCCCCATCCGACAACTGTCTCGTCGCACATTAGACAGGCGGTCTGGCCCGGTGCTGCGCCGTCCACCGAATTTGCGAGGTCGATAACCAGGCGCGGATGCGCGCCCGAGCCGACGTCGTCCTGCAGGGCACAGGCAACGGGCGCTGAGCGATAGCGCAGCTTCACGCGGTTCACGGCGGCGCCCGGTCGCAGGAGCTTCGCGCCCCTCACGACCACCCGGGTGGTGGCGAGCGCCTCGCGCGGGCCCACGGTCACCCGCCCGCTCGCGGGGTCCTTGTGGAGCACGTAGAGGGGCGTGGGCGCCGCCACGCCGAGACCCTTTCGCTGGCCGACGGTGAAGCCCGCGTGGCCGTCGTGGCGGCCGAGCACGCGCCCGCGTACGTCCACGATCTCGCCCGGCGGCCCGGGCGCCACCAGGCGGCTACGGTCGAGCCCGGCGAGGAAGCAGAGGTCCTGACTCTCCGGCTTCTCCGCCACCGGCAGGTCGGCCTCGCGCGCGAGTTCGCGCACCGCGGGCTTCTCGAGCTCGCCGAGCGGGAACCAAAGGCGCTCGAGCTCGTGCGACTCGAGCCGCGCGAGCATGTAGGTCTGGTCCTTGTTCGGATCCGCGGCGGCGCGCAGCAGCGGGCCCTCGCGGTCGCTCTCGATGCGCGCGTAGTGGCCGGTGGCGAGCCGCGCCGCGCCGAGGTGCTCCGCGAGCGCGAGCATGCGGTCGAAGCGCACAAGGCCGTTGCAGCGCACGCATGGGTTGGGCGTGCGCCCCGCCTCGTGCTCGCTGACGAAATCGTCGACCACCTCCTGCTTGAACGCCTGGCGGAGGTCGAGAGTCACGTGCGGGAGGCCCATGCGGTGCGCGAGCGCGCGGGCGCCCGCCACAGCCTGGGGCGAGCAGCAGCTGCGCTCGCCATCGTGGTCCGGGTGCGCCCCGAGCTCGAGCGTGACCGCCACCACGTCGTACCCGGCGGAGAGTGCGAGGCGCGCGGCCACGGCGCTGTCCACGCCGCCGCTCATCGCCACCAGGGTGCGGTTGCCGTCGGGCGCGAGGCGCGGCGCGCCATCGCGGGCGGCGGCTCCGAGCGCGCGGTGGCAGGCGTCGGCCGTCAGCTCGGCGGCGTGGCGGCTCGCCGGTGAGAGCCCGCCCAGCGCCTCCGACACGTCCTCGGCGGTGAGGCGTGCCGCCGTGAGGAACGACTCGCCCTCGATCAGCTCGACCACGGCGCTGGCGGCGGCTCGTGCCGCGGCGCAGCCGCTGGCCGCGAAACCGGCCTCGGCCACCCGCTCGCCCTCCACGCGCACGGCGATCCGGACGAGGTCCCCGCAGGCAGCGCCGCCGGCTGCACCGGAGTGCGGTGAGTCGCTGAGCCGCCCCTGGCCTCGCGGTGCCATGAGGTGGTCCGCGAGCTGCGTGCTGTCACCCATGCGTTGAAAGGGTCTCAGATACACCGGCTGGGCGAGAGAAAAAGGCCCCAGCTTGCCGCTGCCGTCTCGGGAGTTGAACCTTGCTCAGCAAAGTTGGGTGTCCTCCGGGGCGGGCCTCAGCCCAACCCCGAGCCGGACTCCCGCTCCCGTGGTGTTGGCTCAAACGAATGAGACGGCGGGCGAACAAACTCGGGCCGCGAGCAAAGGTAGCAGCGGTCCCCGTTCGTGTCAGCGCGGCCCTCGGGAGGCCATAGGCCATAGGGCATAGGGCATAGGGCCTTACTCCTTTGGCTTCGTCACCTTCAGCGCGAGCTCTTTGAGCTGCTCGTCGTCCACCGGTGTCGGGGCTCCCGTGAGCGGGTCTGCCTGCGATGCCGCCTTTGGGAACGCGATTACTTCTCTGATGCTGTCGGAGCCGCTCAGCATCGCGACGATGCGGTCTATGCCGAAGGCGATTCCGCCGTGTGGTGGGGCGCCGTATTTGAGGGCGTCGAGCAGGAAGCCGAAGCGCTCCTGGGCGTCTGCCTCGGAGATGCCGAGCGCGGTGAAGACCTTCTGCTGGACGTCGGGGCGGTTGATACGGATGGAGCCGCCGCCGATCTCCCAGCCGTTCCAGACGACGTCGTAGGCGCGGCTGCGCCAGCTGCCGGGGTCGCCGTCGAGGTCGCCGGTGGGCGCGGTAAACGGATGGTGGACGGCATCCCAGCGCGACTCCTCCTCGCTCCACTCGAACGCCGGGAAGTCGACCACCCAGAGCAGGTCGTGGCCCTCGCCCGGCGGGGCGAGCTCGAGCCGGAGCGCGCCGAGCACGCGCGCGGCGACGCCGGCGGTGTCCGCCACGATCAGGATCGCGTCGCCCTCGCTCGCGTCCAGCTGCCGCGCGACGGCGGTCATCTCGTCCGCGCTCAGGAACTTGGCGATCGGCGAGCGCCAGCCCTCGGCCTCCACCACCGCCCATACGAGGCCCTTCGCGCCAAGCTGCTTGGCCTGCTCGGTGAGCTCGTCGAAGCGCTTGCG
>DASXCV010000135.1:0-3534 GCA_036491015.1 Thermoleophilaceae bacterium
TGAACAACGGCGTCGGCGGTCCGCTGGAGGCGCCGAGCTCGTACCTCATGAAGTCGCCTCCGGTGCAGGTGCCGGATTCGGTGGCTCGCGACAACACCGAGAAGTTCATCGCCAAGTACGCCGGCGCACCGAAGCTGCCGAGCGGCACGAAGGTGAAGGCGAAAAAAGCAAAGGCGTAACGGCCGGGATTGCGGATTTGCGGAGTGCGGGCTTTGACCCGCACTCCGTCGTTTAGGGTCGCTGCGTGACCGACGAGCGGCTTGAGCGGGCTGATGAGCTGCTCGATCGGGCTCGCACGGAGCCGCTCGCCCGGGCACAGGAGCTCGGGGAGGCGGCGGCGCGGTTGCGGATGCAGGTGCTCGGCGAGAAGCCGTACCCGGTGCTCGCCTGCACCCAGTGCTGGCGGCTCACCGGCTGGCTCGGCTCAGAAGATCGCTGCGACGTGTGCATCTCGGCGGCCCGGCGGGAGGCCGCCTACGAGGATCCAGACGGGTCCTTCGTCGCGCTGCGCGAGCTGCGTGCCGCGGTGCCAAGGCAGAAGCACGCGGCGTGGAAGCGGGTCGCGGCCGTGCTCGGCGTGGGCGGGCCCCTGGCGCTCGCCCGCGTGCAGGAATGGTGCGAGCACGTGGACATGGGCGTGACCGGTCCGCCGAGTCCCGAGGAGGGCTACGTGGCCTTCGACGGCGAGCGTGGCGAGTGGCCGGCGCCGGAGGGCCACGACCTGCTCGTGCGCTTCTCCACCCGCGCCTACGAGTTCCACCGCGACGGGTGGCAGCAGGCGCTCCACACCGGCGGCCCGGTGGTGCTGACCCCGCACGTGTTCCCGGCGTCCCTGCCGATGCACCAGCTCGCCGAGGCGTGGACCGACTACCGCGCCGAGATCCAACGCTTCGGCGCAGCTCGCTGGCAAGCCGAGGAAGCGAGGCGCGAGAGCGACCGCCAGGAAGCACAGGACCTCGCCGAGGCACGCGAAGAGCAGACAGGCACGAGCGGTCTGCTCGACTGAAGCCCTGCTCACTGCGCACTGCGCACCGCGCACTGGCCCTATCCTCCGCCCGTGCCCCAGGACCGCTTCTCGATCGCCCAGGTGAGCCCTTACGCCTGGGAGCAGCACCACGAGGTGAACGCGTACGTGGAGCGGGTCTCCGACGAGCTCTGCCGCCGGGGGCACCGGGTGGTGGTGATCGCGCCGTCCGACTCGCGCGAGCTGATCCGCGAGGGGCGCAAGACCGTGAAGCGCCTCGAATCCGACCCGGACGCCGTGTTCGCCGGTGAGGGCTGCGCGCAGGTGATCGCCGTCGGTCAGAGCCTGCCGTTCCCGCCCACGCGCAAGGGCGCCGCGGTGTCGCTGCCGCTCGACGTGTCGCGCACGATCGAGGAGCTGCTCGAGCGCGCGCAGTTCGACTTCGTGCACGTGCACGAGCCGTTCGCCCCGAGTGCGGCGTCGGCCGCGCTGCGGCACTCGCGCGCGCTGAACGTCGGCTCCTTCCACGCGCCGGCCGAGCGCGTGCTGTCCACGCAGGTGGCGCGGCGGCTCGTGGAGCTCTTGTTCGGCCGACTCGACGGGCGCACCGCCAGCTTCGGCGTGACGCGCGATCTGCTCGGACGCTTCTTCCCCGGCGACTACACGGTGATCTCTCCCGGCGCCGACGTGGTCGAGCGCGCTCCGGAGGACGGGCAGCTGGACATCCTCTTCTGCCTCGAGGAGGAACGCTCCGCGCTGCGGGTGTTCCTGCGCGCGCTGCGCAAGCTCCCGCACGAGCTGCCCTGGCGGGCGACGGTGTGGTCGCGCGTGCAGGCGCTCGAGCCCGCCGTGCCGCTGTCGAGAGCCCTGCGCGAGCGGGTGCGCTTCTGCGGCCCGGCGGACGGCTCCGAGGCGCAGTTCCTCGCCACCTCGCAGATCGCCGTGATGGCCTCGGCCGGCGTCTCGCCCGCGCCGCAGCACCTGCTGCGAGCGGTTGCCGGTGGGGCGGTGCCCGTGGCGTCGCGCCTGCCTGTCTACGAGGAGGTGCTGGCAGACGGCGAGCGCGGCCTGCTGTTCGAGCCGCGCGACTCGCTCACGCTGTCCCGGCAGCTCGAGCGGCTGATCGCGGACGAGGGGCTGCGCGAGCGGCTCCACGGCGGCTGCGCAGAGGCGCGCAAGGAGCTCACCTGGGAGGCCACGGCAGACGCGATCGAGGACGTGTACCGCGGGATCGCCGCCCGCCGGCACGACCCGAGCGGCAAGCCGAACGTGCGCAAGCGGCTCGGCTCGCGGGACTTCATCCACGTGGACCTGCACATGCACACCGACCACTCGCCCGACTGCGCCACCGCGGTCGACACGCTGCTCGACACGGCCAAGCGGGCGGGCCTCGGGGCGATCGCGATCACCGACCACAACGAGGTGTCGGGCGCGCTCGAGGCGCGCGAGCGGGCGAACGGGATCAAGGTGATCGTGGCCGAGGAGGTGAAGACGGCGGATCAGGGCGAGGTGATCGGGCTCTTCATCGAGGAGAAGATCCCGCGCGGGATGAGCCTGCAGGAGACGATCGCGGAGATCCGCGGCCAGGGCGGGCTCGTGTACGTGCCGCACCCGTTCGACCGCATGCACGCCGTGCCCGACTACGAGCACCTGCTGCAGGTCGTGGACGACATCGACGCGATCGAGGTGTTCAACCCGCGCGTGGCGATCTCGTCGTTCAACGAGGAGGCCGCGCGCTTCGCCGCCAAGTACCGGATCGTGGCCGGCGCCGGGTCGGACAGCCATGTGGCCCAGGGTCTCGGCTCCGTGAAGATCCGGATGCGCGATTTCGACGGGCCGGAGGAGTTCCTCGAGTCGCTGCGCGACGCGGACATAGTGCGCAAGAAGCAGAGCTTGCTGTACGTGCAGGCGCTCAAGTTCATCCAGACGAAGACGCGCCAGCCGGCTCGCAAGCGAGGCAACAAGTGATGCAGGCAAAAGGACAGGGGCGCGCCCCGTCAAAGACCCCATCGCGAGTGCCGGCCACCGACGACGAGATACGGGAGAAGTACCTCGAGCGCGCCATCCGTGAGCTCAACCAGCTCACGCGCGAGGTGCAGTCGTGCTCGCATTGTCCGCGGGGGAACCTGATGCCGGTGCTCGGCTCCGGGCATCCGCAGGCCGACATCCTTCTCCTGAAGCACGCGCCGATGCCCGCGGAGATCGAGGAGGGCGTGGCCTTCTACGGACGCTCGGGCAGCGCGCTGATGAAGAGCTTCAAACGGCTCGGCATCGATCCGCTCGCCGTCTACGGCACGCTGCTGATCAAGTGTCCTGTCCCGGACACGGATGACTCGGCGCCGGAGTGCCGTGCCCGGGTGCTCGAGGAGCTGGCCATCGTGCAGCCGCGGATCGTCGTGGTGATGGGTGAGCCGGCGCTCGAAGAGCTGAACGACCTGGGCGTGCCGCTCGGCCGCCGGCTCGAGCCCGCGCTCGGCGAGGTGCAGAAGCTCACGCCGACCTGCGAGGCCCTCTACGTGCCCGACATCGACCAGGCTCTCGATGAGGAAACGGCAAAGCGCGGCTTCTGG
>DASXCV010000136.1:0-5216 GCA_036491015.1 Thermoleophilaceae bacterium
CGCGCCGCGGCCGTCGGCCCGCCGCAGCACCGCGCGGATCCGCGCGACGAGCTCGGGGTAGGAGAAGGGTTTGGCCATGTAGTCGTCGGCGCCGCGCGCCAGCCCGCGCACGCGGTCCACGTCGGATGCGCGGCCGCTCACGACGATCACCGGCAGGGACGGGTCCACCCTCGAGGCGATGCCGTCGGAGGCGCGCACGCGGTCGAGCAGTTCGAGCCCGTTGCCGTCGGCCAGGCCGAGGTCGAGCACGAGTAGCTGCGGCTGGCGCAGCTCGAGTGCCCGCCAGCCCTCGCCGGCGCCGGTGGCCGTGACCACGCGAAAGCCGTCGGCGCTCAGGTTGTCGGCCAGGAAGGCGGCGGTGGCCTCGTCGTCCTCGAGAACCAGTAGTCGGTGGGAGTCCATGCGTGCCTAAGTGCCGGGAGTCACTTTTTTCGCCCCCCAAATGCAATCTGGGTTGCACCCCTTCAAGCGCGGAAGGAATCGTGCTTAGAATGCCGACGCGCCCGGGGACCGGGCGTCTTTCGTCATGGACCACCACACGACCAAACGCGGCAACTACGAGTCTGGCTCCGACTACGTCCTCGAGTACGGCGAGCTCCGCTTCACCTTCAACGAGCGCGACTTCACGGAGCGGGTCGAGCAGGCGGCGATGAAGCTCGGCTTCGTGGACGGACCGCTCGACGCCGAGGAGCGCGAGGACATCGTGAACCTGACCGTGAACGGCGAGGTGATCGAGCCCGCGTCGTCGCTCGGCGAGCACATCAACGCGTCCTGGAAGGACCTCTCCGGCCCCTCCGAGCGCTCGCTCGTCCACTGGCTGCGGCGGCTCGTGTTCCGCGGCGCATGGCTCGACCAGCGGGTGAAGGAGGGCGAGCTCGAGATCGTCTTCGACGACAGCACGCACGCCTTCGGCTACGCCCAGCCCGACCGCGACTGGGAGCTGGTCGAGCTGTCCCCCGAGCCCTCGTGGGCGCGGGTGGCCTACCGGCGCTGAGCCACCGCGGCGGTCAGCTCGCCCACCGTCATCGAGCCCGCGCCCGCGCCGTCGCGCGCCGCTCGCTGCGCCAGCTCTGAGAGCGTCGCGTTGACGGGCGTGGCTACGCCGTGGAGGCGCCCCAGCAGCGCGATCTCGCCGTTGAGGTAGGCCGCCTCGATCGAACCGGCGCCGCGCATCATGCTCTGCCAGGACGAGCCGCCCCGGTGGCGCTCGCCGTGCACCGGCTGCATCGACATCGAACCGGTGCGCTCGTCACGCTCCTCGTCCGAGGTGTGCTCGATGCCCGCCGCCTCGTAGCAGCGCAGCGCCTCCTCGCGCGCGCGGGCACTCAGCTCGGATGTGTCCGCCTCGTGCCCGCACAGGGCCTGCAGCGAGTTGCCGAGGTTGCCGAGCAGCTTCGAGTGCTTCCAGCGCATCGGCTCCTCGAGGGCGCGCGACGCGTAGCCCGCGGCGGTGAGGTCGGCGGCGATCCGGCGCGCGCGCTCGTCGGCGCCCCGCGGGTAGCGCCCGAGGTCGAGCACGCCGCGCGGCGAGGCGGCATAGATCCGCACCACGCCGGGACGCATGTGCTCGGTGGGGCAATACACGTACATCGCATACACGTGAGCGACCTGGCGCAGCGCAAGCCGCTCGTTCTCGACGCCGTTCTGCGCGCACACGACCGCGGCGTCCGGGTGGCACGACGAGACGAGCTCCTCCAGCGCGCCCGCGGTGTCCTGCGTCTTCATCGCGAGGATCACCACGTCGTCGGCCCCGATCGAGGCCTCGCCCGGTGAGGCGACCGCCGGCAGCCGGAGCAGCTCGTCGCCGTCCGGCGCCTCGAGCATGAGCCCGTCGCGCTGGATCGCCGCCAGATGCTCTCCACGCGCGATCAGCGTGACCTCGCACCCGGCACGGGCAAGCAGCGCGCCCATCGTGCCTCCGATGGCGCCCGCCCCGTAGACGATGTAGCGCACGCCTTAGGCGAGCAGGTCCGCGCGGGTGGTGCCGGAGCCCGCGGCGGCCGAGCCGCCGTCCAGCACGATGCGCGTGGTGGCCACGCGCAGCGGTTCGCTCGACTCGCCGACGGCGGCGATCACCGTGAGCGAGCCGCCCTCCTCCGCCTTGCGGGCGGCGCCGAACACCCGGCGAGCCACGCCCGCGGGCAACGAGTCGAGCGAGTCGACCACGATCACGGCGTCGCGCCCCTGCTCGACCGCGCGCTTGGCGCGCTCGACGGCCATCTCGGCCACCTGCGCCTGCTCGTCGGTCGAGCCGTCGAAGGCGCCGCCGGCGACGGTGATGCCGGTCTCGCGCTTCCACTCGGTGAGCTCCTCGGGCCGCACGCCCGCGAGCACCACCACGGGCTCGAGCGACGCGCCCGAGAGCGCGCCGATGATCTTGCGCAGCAGCGTGGTGGCGCCGGAGCCGGGCGGCCCCGCGACAGCTACGCGCGAACCCTTGCCGAACGGCACGGAATCGAGCCCGTCGGGGCTCGGCAGCTTGTCGGTGGCGAACACCGCGGTGAGGTCCTCGAAGCGCGGGCGGTCGGCGATCGGCTCGGGCGGCTGCCCGTTCACGCTGTCGATCCGCACGAGCGACGGGTAGCGCTCCGAGCGCCGCGGCGGCCGCACAGGGCCGGAGATCTCATCGCCGGCGCGCAGCTCGCAGCGCCGGATCTGGGCGGGCGAGACGTACACGTCGTCGCGCGAATGGGCGAACGGGTTCGAGCGCATGAAGCCGCTGCCGTTGGGCAGGATGTCGAGCACGCCCGTGCGGGCGTCCTCCTCGGCGCCGGGCTCCTCCTCGTCCTCGGCCTCGTCCTCCTCGCCCTGGGCGTCCAACTTCTCGTCCTCGTCTTCTGCCACGACGGCCTCCGCCTCGGCGGCGCGGTCGCGCTCGGGCAGCTCCTCCGGGTCGCGGTCGGACGCCGAGTCGTCGTCGCCGTCGCCCTGGTCCTTGAGGATCGCCTTGATGAGGTCGGCCTTGCGCATGCGGCGGAAGCCCTCGACGCCGAGCTCCGACGCGATCGTGTGAAGATCGGCAAGGGGACTCTGCTCGAGCTCTTTGCGGTCGAGTACGGACATGTCTGTCAGCGGGCGGCGGCCGCGCGGGAGTCAACCAGCCCGCTCAGCCACTCGCCGAACTCGGGCCGCTGCTTCCAGTCGGCGGCGAAGCGCTCGATGCCAGCCGTGGTGAGCGGGTGGTCGAGCATCTGGTGAAGAACCTTGGCGGGCGCCGTGGCCACCTCGCAGCCGAGGCGCGCGGCGGTGATCACGTGCTCGGGGTTGCGCAGGGACGCGGCGAGCACCTGCGAGGTGGTGCCACCCGGACGCAGCGCGGCGACGATCTCGGCCACCACGTCGGTGGAGTTGATCGAGATGTCGTCGAGCCGGCCCATGAAGCAAGAGATGTAGGTGGCCCCCGCCTCGGCCGCGAGCAGCGCCTGGTTGGCGGAGAACACCAAGGTCATGTTGATGCGGATGCCGTCCTCGGACAGCTCGCTGCAGGCGGCGAGGCCGGCCTTCGAGAACGGCGTCTTGACGATCACGTGCTCGTGCAGCTCGGCGAGCGCACGGCCCTCGGCGACCATCCCGGCGGCGTCGTCGGAAACCACCTCGGCGGACACCGGTCCGTTCACGAGGTCGCAGATCCGGCGAATGATGTCGCCCGGATCGCCATCCTCCTTCGCGAGCAGCGAGGGGTTCGTGGTGGCGCCGGAGAGGATGCCCCAGCCCGCGATCTCCTCAACTTCCGCGACGGAGCCCGTGTCAATGAACAGGTTCATCGGGGCTCCGATGATGACACACGGCCCACAGAGTCGAGTACAAGGTCCATCAGACGCGGCAGGGCGCGGTCCACGCTGTCGTTCTCGATCACTGCAACTCCCTGTTCCCTCGCCTGGCCGACGAGATAGTCCTGAAGCTTGCGAATCTGCTCGAAGCGGTCGAGATAGCGCTCGGCCGGGCGCTGCCCGCCGCGCATCGCGAAGTGGCTGCGGTGCAGGTCCTCGTCCTCCACGCTGAGCACCGCCTCGATCGCGATGCAGCGGTCGCGCTGCTCCTGGCGCAGCGCCCCGGGCACGAGGTGGATGCCCTCGAGCACCATCGGCGTGCGCTCGATGCACGCGCGCTCGACGATCGCGTCGACGCCGGTCGCGACGCTCCTGGCCTGGCGCGCGAAGCCGAGGATGTCGGGGTCCTCGCGCGGGTCGATGAACAGCCCCTCGACTGCGCGCCCGGCCTCGAAGGCCGAGTAGTGGACGACCGGCATGAACTCACGCGAGAAGAATGCCCGCAGCACCTGACGGATAACGTCCGTCGCGATCACGCGCGTGATGCCCAGCCGGGCGGCCAGCATCGTCGCGAGCGTGGACTTGCCCACGCCGGTGCTGCCCGCGAGCATCACGACGATCGGCTTGTCGAGGCGGTCGAGCCGCTGCCAGTCGTGGAAGCGGCGCACGGAGTCCGAGCCCTCCAGCTCGAGCAGCACCTCCTCCACGAGGTCGTTCAGCTGCGTGACCGCGATGTCGGGCCCTGTGCGCTCGTCGAGCCGGCGCTCGACGATGCGCGCGAGCTCGTAGGCGCGGTCGGGCGGGATGCCGGACGCCGACAGCGACTGTGCCATCAGCCCTTTCGAATACGGCAACCCGTGCCGCTCGCGGTTGTAGACGATCGTCTCAGGCATGGTCGTGCAGGTCGAGCAGCTCGGCGTCGAGATCGCCCTCGACGGCGACCGGACGGTTGCGCAGGAATATCACGCGGGCGCCCTCCCGTTCGGCACGCTCGGCGACCGTGTCGATCGCGGCGGCCTTCAGCTCGGTGAGGTAGACGTCGCAGCGCTCTTCGGCGGCGCGGTCGAGGTCATGCTCGAGCTCCGTTCGACGGGCGAGCGCGGTCGAGGCCACCACCGGATCGAGCGAGTCGACCGATGGCGCTCCGGTGGTGAAGAACGCGATGCGCGCGCTCTGCGGCGGCGGCTCGACCGGCTCCGGCTCGAGGCGGCAGCGAAGCGCGCGGCAGGGCAGCTCGCCGGGGTCGTGGTCGCCCATCAGGAGGGCGAGCCGGCTGCGCAGCAGCGGGTAGCTGCCGAGGCCCGAGAGGTCGGCGTCGCGCCCCACGATGCACACCGTCGCGTCGGCCTCGAGCGGCGGGATGCAGGAGCCCGAGCCCTCGAAGATCAGCGCGTCCGGGCCGAGCGAGACCGCCAGCCGCGCGCCCGCCGGCACGTTCGACTCGAA
>DASXCV010000137.1:0-13531 GCA_036491015.1 Thermoleophilaceae bacterium
CGCGATGGACGCCGATCCACCGATGTTCGTGAGCCAGGTCGAGGACTGGCTCGGCCGGCGCTCCTAGAGGATCCGCCGCTCCGACTCGTCGATCTTGTAGTCGTTGATGCTCGCGTCGCGCCGGCGCATCAGGCCCGACTCCTCGTCGAACTCCCAGTGCTCGTTGCCGTGGCTGCGCCACCACTGGCCGTCGGGGTCGTGGCTCTCGTACTCGAAGCGCACCGAGATGCGGTTGTCCGCGAAGCACCACAGCTCCTTCCGGAGGCGGTAGTCGAGCTCGCGCGCCCACTTGCGCCCCAGGAACTCCACGATCGCCTCGCGCCCGTGGAAGAACTCGTCGCGGTTGCGCCACTGCGAGTCCTCCGTGTAGGCGAGCGAGACCCGCTCCGGGTCCCGCGTGTTCCAGGCGTCCTGCGCGGCCTGCACCTTCGCCCGCGCCGACTCCTCGGTGAACGGCGGGACGATCTTCGCAGGGCCGTCGCTCATCCGACGGGCTCGCCCGCGACGATCAGCGGCCGCCCGTCGTGGTCCTCCCAGCGGGTCTGGATCGTCACGCTGCTGTCGTCCCCGGTGTAGCGGATCTGCACCACGGCGTGGTCGTCCTTGTCCTCCACGCTCAGCACCTCGCCCGTGTTGACCGGGTTGGGGAGCGACTTGGCGAGCTCCGGCACCGCCTCGTGCAGCTCGGGGATGAAGTCGGCGGTGACGGCGGCCAGATCGCCCCGCTCGACTGACCGGGCATGCTCCTCTGCGCGCTCGCGAACCTGTGCTTCGTCCATGGGCTCCTCCTCCTAGTGGGACGTGTGAACAGCCAGGAGTTTTACGTCAGTTCCGCCGCGAAGGGAGTTCGGGATCTCGGCGATGCGGTCGACGTGCTCGACAAGGCCCCCGTCGGCCGCTGCCCTGATCTGGCGGGGACCTGCGATCGATGGGATAGCGTCTGCTCGTGAGGCTCGCCGTCCTGTCCGTACTCGCAGCAGCGATCGCGCTGCTCCCGGCCACCGCCTCGGGAGCGGTGATCAACGTGCCGTGCTCGAGCGACAACAACTCGGAGGCGCTCCAGGACGCCGTTCTCCAGGCGAACGCGAATCCCGGCCCCGACACGATTTCACTCGCCGTGGGCTGCACCTACACGTTCTTCCAGGGCGCCACCCACGCCGGCGGATGGTTCGGCATTAACGCGCTACCGCCGATCGCCAGCGACGTCACGATCGAGGGCAACGGCGCCACTCTCACCAGCGACACCACCACCATCGGTCACTTCCGCTTCTTCTTCGTCGGTGCCGACCCCACGCGGCCGGAGACGCTCGACTACGTGACGCCGGGAGCGGGCAAGCTCACCCTCCTCGATATCACGCTAAACGGCGGGCAGGCTCACGGCGGCGCCTCCTTCGGCGGGGGCGGCGGCGCTGGGCTGGGCGGCGCGATCTTCAACATGGGCACGACCGTCATCGAGCGCTCCACGCTGACCGGGAACAGCGCCGTGGGCGGTGCCGGCGACGGCAGCGACGGGGGCGATGCCTCGGGCGGCGGTATCGCCCTCGCCGGGAACTCGCTGAATGGCGGCGGCATGCTGTCGCTCGATGGCCAGTTCGGTGCGGACGGCGGATCGGGCGGCACGAACCTCGGCGGCGGCGGGGGTGGAGCCGGCTTCAAAGCGACTGATACCGGCGGCGACGCGACGGCCAGCGTGCCGGGCGCCGGCGGCGGCACCGATACGGGAACCGGAGGAGAGGGTGGCGGCCACCTGACGGCTCCGGGTGACGGGTCCGGCAGCGGCGGCGTCCTGCCCGGAATGTCCGGGATGACCGGTGACGGCGGGCGCTTCGGCCAGGGCGGCACCGGCTTCAACAGCAAAGCCGGCGGCGGCGGCGGCGTGGGCGGCGGCGGTGGCACGCCCGCCGTGCCCGGGGGCGGCGGGGGCGGCGGCTTCGGTGGCGGTGGTGGCCAAGGTCCCGGCGGCGGTGGCGACGGCGGCTTTGGCGGTGGCTCGGGACGCGGGGGCCCAGGAGGTCCGGCCGGTACGCCCGGCTATGGCGGTGGCGCGCCGGACCCCAATTCCGGTGTAGGCCACAGCGCCGGCGGCGGCGGCGCCGGGATGGGCGGCGCGATCTTCAATCTCCAGGGCCAGGTCACCGTGATCGACTCCACGATCGCCGGCAACTCGGCAATGGGCGGAGCGCCTCAGACGTTTCCCAATCCGGCCCAGGGACTCGGCGGCGGAGTCTTCAACCTCAACGGCGAGTTCACGGCCCTTGCCTCGACGTTCGACAACGCGGCCACGTCGAACGCCACGTCGATCTACAGCCTGGCCTTCGACAAGGCCGACGAGCGCGCGACCCGGACCACGCTCCGCGACACGATCGTCACTCACGGCGGAGGCGGCGCACTCGATGACGTCGTCTCGGAGCGCAACACGAACGTCCCCACCGGCAGCAGCGCCGACACCGCCGTCGGCGAGCAGGACATCGTCTTGAACTTCCTGGGGCTGACGGGCGGGACCGTCACGGGAACGCCGATCCCGTCCGACCCTCTCCTCGCGCCGCTCGCGGACAACGGCGGACCCACCCAGACGATGCTGCCCGCGGCCGGGAGTCCGGCGATCGACGCCGGCTCGAACCTCGGCCTGACCACCGATCAGCGCGGGTTCTGCCGCCCCTTCGACCTACCGACTGTGCTCAACTTCGACGACGGCACTGACATCGGCGCCGTGGAGGTGGGCGCCCAGCCCTGTCCAGGGCCGCCACCCCCGCCGCCGGCGCGTCCCGGCGTGGCGTCCTTCGGGTCGAAGACGCTGGTCACGCTGAGCCTGGCCGCCAAGCGGATCGGGCGCAAGGGGGTGCTTCCCATCAGGGTGAGCAACCGCAACTCCTTCGCCGTCAAGGGCCGCCTGGGCGCCAGGCGCAAGCGGGCACGGACGAAGACGAAGCTCTTCAACGTGGCTGCCCATGCCCGCAGGACCGTGAAGCTGAAGCTGCCGCGCAACCTGCGACGGCTGCTCGTCCGCACGCACCACGTGACGCTGCGTCTCAGCGCGGCGGTGCGTGATCCCGCGGGCCACAAGCGGACCGTGGTCAAAAGCGTGAAGCCCCGCCTGAAGAGCCACCGGCGCTGACGGTCAGCGGGTGCGGCCGCACGACACGCCCCGCTACCCTCCACAGCCGTGATCAGCACCAACCAGTTCAAGAACGGCACGCACATCGAGGTCGATGGCGTGGTCTACAAGATCGTCGAGTTCCAGCATGTCAAGCCGGGCAAGGGCGGCGCCTTCGTGCGCACGAGGCTCAAGCGCCTGAGCGACGGCGCCTCGATCGACAAGACCTTCCGCGCCGGGGAGAAGTTCCGCCCGATCCGCACCGAGACGCGCAAGATGCAATTCCTGTACACGGACGGCAGTGACGCCCACTTCATGGACCTGGAGAGCTACGAGCAGATCAACGTGGCCGAGGGCTCGGTGGAAGAGGCGCTCAAGTGGATCATCCCCAACGAGAACGTCGAGGTTCTCTACGTGGACGAGGAGCCCTCCGATGTGCAGGTGCCTAGCGCCGTCGAGCTCGCGGTCACCGAGACCGAGCCCGGCGTGCGCGGCGACACCGCTTCCGGCGGCGGCGACAAGCCCGCCCAGCTCGAGTCCGGCGTGACCGTCCGCGTGCCGCTGTTCGTCAACATCGGCGACCGCGTGCGCGTTGACACGCGCTCGGGCGAATACGTCTCGAGGGCCTGATGCCCGATCCCACGACCGCGCACGCCCGGATGGCGCGCCATATCTGCGCTGTGCTGCGTCCTCGGGTCTCGGCTTGCAACATGCAAGCACTCGACCCTGCGTCCTTGCCCAGCTTGATCTGGACGCACCCCCGGTCGCACGCGGCCATGAGATCGGACATCTAGTTGAAGAGGTCAGACCAGCGCCGGGCCGCCGTGGTGGCCCTGTATCAGCGCGACGTGACTGGCCGCCCGCTCGAAAGCCTCCTGCCGCGCGACACGAAGGAGTTCACGCGCGAGCTTGCACTCGGCGCCGCAGCGGATCAAGCTGAGCTGGACGCTCTGATCGAGCGCCATTCCGTGGGCTGGACGCTCGACCGCATCGCGCCGCTCGAGCGAAACATCTTGCGGGTTGCGCTGTACGAGCTTCTGAGGAGGGAAGACGTGCCCGCTGAGGTTGCGATCGACGAGGCCATCGAGGCCGCAAAGGAGCTGTGCGGCGCCGACGCGCCGGGCTTCATCAACGGCATCCTCGGCGCGGTGCACAGAGAAAGGAGCGCCGCGCCCCAATGAGCCGTCTCGATTCGCTGATCGACGAGCTGGAACAGACCGCGGCGCGGCTGCGCTCCGGCGAGCTCGACTCGGACGCCGCAGCCCAGGCCGTCGAGCGCTGCGCGGAGCTCGCGTCGCAGCTCGGATCGGACCTCGACCTTCAGGCCCGTGCCGCCGGTGCCAGCGAGCCGCCCGGCCAGGAGAAGCTCCTGTGAGCGCTCCGGCCCGCCAGGCCGAGTACCCCGTCGCGCTCCAGCGCGAGGTGGACGCCTACCTCGAGGACCTGCGCTTCTCGGAGGAGCGGACCACCGCCGGCCTCGAGGAGGCCATGCGCTACTCGCTGCTCGCGGGAGGCAAGCGCATCCGGCCGGTGCTCGCGCTCGCCACCGCCGAGGCCCTGGGGCACGAGCAGCAGGACGTGATGGCGCTCGCCGCCGCGATCGAGCTGATCCACACCTACTCGCTGATCCACGACGACCTTCCCGCGATGGACGACGACGAGCTCCGCCGCGGCAAGCCCACCTGCCACGTGGTCTACGGCGAGGACGTCGCGATCCTCGCCGGCGACGGCCTCTTCGCCGAGGCGATCAAGCTCGTGCTCGACGAGCAGGACGGCGAGCCCGAGCGCGTGCTCCGCGCGCTTCGCCACCTCGTGGCCGCGATCTCCGTGAGCGGCATGGTGGGCGGCCAGTACGTGGACGTGAAGGAGACCGCTCCGCACGACGAGGCGGGGTTGCGCCACCTCCACGCGCTCAAGACAGGGCGCCTGATCGCGGCTGCAATCGAGTGCCCGCTGCTTTTGTTCGGGGCGGGAGAAGCTGCGACAATGGGCCTTCGTCGCTACGCGGCGGAACTCGGGGTGCTTTTTCAGATCGTTGACGACATACTCGACGTGACAGGTGACGAAGCCGCGCTCGGCAAGCCACAGGGCTCCGACGAGCGGCACGGCAAGCGCACCTACGTCAGTGTGTTCGGACTTGAAAGGGCGAGGGAGTTGGCCCGAGACTCGCATGCAGGAGCCCGCGCCGCACTCGCCGACGCGGGCGGCCAGACGGCAACGCTCGAGCAGATAACGGACTACATCCTCACCCGCGACACATGACCTACCTGGAGAACATCAACGGGCCGGCCGACCTGCACGAGCTGGACGACGAGCAGCTCCAGCAGCTCGCGCAGGAGGTCCGTGAGCAGATCATCGACACGATCGGGGAGATCGGCGGCCACTTCGGCGCGAACCTCGGCGTCTGCGAGCTGGCCGTCGCGCTGCACAGCCTGCTCGACTCGCCGAAGGACAAGATCCTCTGGGACGTCGGCCACCAGGCCTATCCGCACAAGGTCCTCACCGGCCGCCGCGACCAGCTTCAGACGATCCGCCAGTACGGCGGCCTAGCGCCGTTCTGCTCGGTGTTCGAGTCCGAGCACGACATCATGGGCGCGGGCCACGCCTCCACGTCGGTGTCCTACGCGGTGGGCCTCAAGGAGGCCATGCGCCGCGGGATCGGCGAGGACGGCAAGGTCGTGGCCGTGATCGGCGACGGCGCGCTCACCGGCGGCGTCGCGTTCGAGGCGCTCCACAACGCGGGCGGGATGGACGTGCCGATCGTGATCATCCTGAACGACAACGGGATGTCGATCTCGCCGAACGTCGGCGCGCTGTCGCGCTACTTCAACCGCGTCCGGCTCAACCCGAAGCTCCACCGTGCGCGCGAGGGCGTGGAAACGGGGCTCACCAAGCTGCCCGCCGGCATCGGCGACCGCATCGAGCGCCTCGGCCCGCAGATCAAGGAGTCGATCAAGGCGTTCTGGGCGCCGGGCCTCCTGTTCGAGGAGCTCGACCTCGCCTACGTCGGCGTGATCGACGGCCACGACGTGCACGCGCTGCGCGACGCGATCGGCAAGGCGCTGTCCGCGGGCCGCCCGGTGGTCGTCCACATCAAGACCGTGAAGGGCAAGGGCTTCGCGCCCGCCGAGGACGGCGGCCTCGAGGGCATGGAGAAGTGGCACGCGGCCAAGCCGGCGTCGATCGTCAACGGCGCTCCCGCCCCCGCGCCCGCGAAGAAGAACGGCTCGGCGCGCTTCACCAAGCCCGCGCCGCCGCAGTACACGACGGTGTTCGGCGAGGCGCTCGTGGACGAGTGCAAGCGGGACGAGCGCGTGTGCGGCATCACCGCCGCGATGAACTCCGGCACCGGCCTCAACATCCTCCAGAAGGAGATGCCCGAGCGCTACTACGACGTGGGCATCGCGGAGCAGCACGCGGTGCTGTTCGCCGCCGGCATGGCGATCCAGGGCATGAAGCCGGTGGCCGCGATCTACTCCACCTTCCTGCAGCGAGCGTTCGACCAGATCGTCCACGACGTCTGCCTCCAGAACCTCAACGTCGTGTTCGCGATGGACCGCGCCGGGCTGGTCGGCGACGACGGCCCGACCCATCACGGCGCGTTCGACATCGCCTACATGCGCGCGCTGCCGAACATCGTGCTGATGGCGCCGCGCGACGAGGCGATGCTCGTGCAGATGCTGCGCACGGCCACCAAGTACGACGGCGGCCCGATCGCGCTGCGCTACCCGCGCGGCGAGGCAGAGGGCGTGGCCATCCCGGCGCGTCCCAAGCCGATCGAGATCGGGCGCGGCGAGGTGCTGCGCGAGGGCGAGCGCGTCGCGCTGCTCGGCTACGGCCTCGGCGTCTCGCTTGCGCTGGGCGCTGCCAAGGAGCTCGAGGCGCACGGGATGGACGTGACCGTGGCCGACGCCCGCTTCGCCAAGCCGCTCGACACAGGCCTGATCGACTCCCTGGCCGCCGACCACGATCTGCTCGTGACCATCGAGGACGGGGTGCTGATGGGCGGCTTCGGCTCAGGAGTCGGTGAGAGCCTGCTCGACCGCGGGCTGGCCGGCGACACCCAGATGTTGCGCCTGGGGCTGCCGGACCGCTACGTCACGCACGGCAAGCCGGCGCTACTGCGCGAGGAGGTGGGCCTCACGCCCACCGCCATCGCCGAGCGCGTGGCGCAGGCCGTGCTCGAGCCGCACACGCTCCAGAACGCCTAGCGCTTGCCGCCGGGCGGCCGCCGGCGCCGGCCTGGCGGCGGCGGTGGCGGATGCGGACGCCGTGGCGGCGGCTGTCCCGACAGCGCCGCCTCCACGCGCTCCAGCCCCCGGGTGAGGGCGTCGGCCTCGGGCTTCGGCAGGTCGGTGAGGAGCTCGGCCAGGCGCTCTGACACGAGGCTGGTGGCGGAGCCGAGCGCGCGCGCCCCCGCCGGCGTAAGGGCGAGTCCGCGCGTGCGGCGGTCCGTCTCCCCGGCCTGACGCTCGATCAGCCCGGCGCCCTCGAGCGCGGACAGCAGCTGCGACACCGCGGGCCCCGACACGCCCGTGCGGCGCGCCAGCTCGGCACCCGAGGTCGGCGCTTCGTCGATCGCGCGCAGCGCCAGGTACTGGGCCATGGTCAGCGGTGGCTCGTGGGAAGCGAGCACGCGCTCCACCCAGCGGGTGGCGAGCGGCGCGGCCGCCGCCAGGGCGGCGCCGGCTTCGCGGGTGTGGGAACGCGGTCGCGGGGGCATAGGTAAGTAGGCTTAACGATTAAGCATGCTTATCTTCCGGATCATTCTTGCACTCATCGCGCTGGCGGCTGTGGCCGCGCGGCCACGGAGCTGGGCGGCGGCGCTCGCCGCCGCGGGCTGCGCGCTGCCGGCCCTGGCCATGGGCGCCGCGGGCGCCGGCCGCGCGCTGGCCGCCGCCGGTCCGCCGATCGCCTTCCTCACCGCGGTGATGGGGCTCGCGCTGCTCGCGGAGCGGTCGGGGCTCGCGGCCAGGCTGGCGGCGCGGCTCGCCGCGGCGGGGCGGGGGCGCACGCCCGCGTTGTTCGCTCTGGTGTGCGCCACCTGCGCTCTGCTCACGGCCGCGCTGTCGCTCGACGGCGCGGTGGTGGTGATGCTGCCGGTGATCGGCGCGCTGGCTCGCAGGCACGGCGCCCCGCTGCGGCCGCTGCTGCTCGGCACCGTGGGCGTGGCCAACTGCTTCTCGGCCGCGCTCCCGGCCGGGAACCCCACCAACCTCGTGGTGATGGAGCGGCTCGGCCTCTCACCCGGCGGCTTCACGGCGCGCATGCTGCTGCCCTCAGTCGGGGCGACGCTCGCGTGTGTGGCCGTGCTCTGGCTCGTCGAGCGGCGCGGGCTGGCGCGCGGCTACCGCCTGGATCCCGGGGCGGCACAGCCACGAGCGGGCTCGCGTGCCGCCCTCATCGCCCTGGGCTCGGCGGCGGCGGCCGATCTGGCGGCGCCGCTGCTCGGGCTGTCGCCGTGGCTGCCCGTCTCGCTGATCGCGGCCGTCGCGCTCGTCGCCTGCCGGCAGCGGCCGCTGGTCGCGCTGCCGCTGCGCACCGGACTCCAGATCGCGTCCCTGCTCGTCGTGCTCGACTCGCTGCGGGCCGGTCTCCACCTGCAGGCGTTCTCGCTCGCGTCGCCCACGCTGCTCGGCCTCGGAGCCGTGGCCGTGGTGGTCACGCTCGGCGCCGCGCTCGCCAACAACCTCCCGGCGAGCGCCACCGTCGCCTCGCTGCTGAGCGCCGGGCCCGCGTCCTACGCGGCGCTGCTCGGCCTCTCGGCGGGAGCGCTCGCGACCCCGCACGGCTCCGTGGCCACGCTCGTCTCGCTCGAGCTCGCGCCGGACACGGCCGGGCGCGGGCTGGCGGCGTCCTGGGCGCTCGCGGCGCTGGCCGCGGTGGCGGCGGGCACGGCCGTGCTCTGGCTCAGCCCGTTCTAGCCCCCAAAAGGGGAGCGGCCCGCCGGTGAAGGCGAGCCGCTCTAGGGAGGAGTGATGCGTATGTGATCGTTGTGGAGGGGAGCTTCAGGCGCGGCTGGTGCTGTAGCTGGTCGACGCGGTAAGCGTCAGCTCAGCCATCCCTGCCGCGAGAAAGACGAAGAGGGTGGTGGGTCCGCTGGCAAAACCGAGCACGATCCCGGTGCAGATGAGCCCGGTGCCCATCGCCCAGTCGTAGACCGCATGGGCGGACAGGGGAAGACCGCCGCGGCCGCTCGGGGCCGTGCCCGAGAGGGCGAGCCCGGCGAGCATCGCGCCCGCGATGAAGCCGACGATCGCGGCGGACGCGGAGAGCCCGACGGCGGACGGGAGAAGTATGAGAGTGGCGGCGAGCACGAGCTCGATCGCCGAGTGCATCTCGATGCGGAGTGACCTGGAGCTAGTCATGCCGGCGAAACTACGCGGTTGGGCCCAGGAGTTGTGTGACGGTTTTCACACGGTTACGATCGTCCGGGGACCATCGGTGAAGACGTTTCAACAAATCGGGGCAGTCTCCGCCGCCGTTGCCGCGATGCTCGCGATCGGCACGGCGTCGGCGTCCGCCGCCACCTTCTGCGTCAACTCGCCACCCGGCTGCAGCGGAACGCCGGAGACCACGATCGCGGGCGCGATCGCGGACGCGGCGGGGTCACCCGGTCTCGACGAGATCCAGATCGCGGGCGATCACACCTACGACGAGAACGGCCTGGCCGCGAACGCGGGCAATCCGGTCGCGGTCGCGGGCGTCGACGTGAACGCCACCCCGCCGACGATCACGGATGACATGAGCTCCATGAACCCGATGCTGGATCTCGGCGACACCGGGTCGACGGCTACCAACGTCGCGTTCGCGATGCCGGCGGGCGCCGGCAACTTCGCTCTCAGCCTGTCCGGTCCGAGCGCGAGCAACATCACCGTCACAGGTCCGGCCGTGGATGTGCACGCCTCGGGGGTCGAGCTCCTCGGCACGGGCTCGGTCCTGTCGGATTCGACGGTCACGCTCGCCGCCTCGCCGACGGCGAACGCAACGCAGGGCTTCAACCTGAGCGGCGACGGCGAGGTGGTGCGCGACTCGACCTTCCAGGCGGCGTCACCCGGCTTCATCGAGGGCGGGAGCGGGACGCGAGTAACGCGGGTCACGGCCGTCGGCCCCCAAGGCATCGAGCAGCAGGGCGGCGCGGGCAACGTGATCGAGGACTCGCTGCTCGTGGTGAAGGGCGACGTGGGATTCAACGGGTTCGGGCTGCTCGTGGACCCGAACCTCGGGCCCACTTCGCTCACGGCGAACAACGTAACGGTCGTCGACGGCGGCGCTCATGGGTCGACGCAGGCCGCCGGGGCGCAGGCGGTTGAGGGCAGCGGGCCGGGATCGTCGTTGACGCTGCGCAACTCGATCGTGCGCGGCTTCGACATCGCCGATCTGCGCAAGGACGGCGCGGACACGGCGCTCGACACCGACTACGACGACTGGGGCACGAGCAACGCGGCCGACGGCGCCTCGCCGGTGGTGCGCGGGCCCCACGATGTGGACGTCGATCCCGGCTTCGCGAATGCGCCGGGCGGCGACTTCCACCTCGTGGCCGGTTCGCCGCTGGTCGACGCGGGCGACCCCGCAGGCCTGGCGGCCGGTGACAGCGCAACCGACCTCTACGGCGGCGACCGTCTGGCCGCCGGCCTTGGCGGCTGCGCCTACGTGCGCGACATCGGCGCCGCCGAGTTCCAGCCCTCGGCGCCCACCGCCAAGGCCAACGCCCCGGCCACCGCGGTCGCGGGGAGCCGGGCCACGTTCAACTCGACGGGCTCCTGCGGGCCGAGCGCGAACGTGGGCATCTCGTTCGCCTGGCGCTTCGACGACGGCGCCAGCGCGAGCGGCGCCACCGTCACGCACGCCTTCTCGAGGACCGGCACGCACACCGCCACGCTCACGGTCACGGACGCGAACGGCCATGCGGCCGCCTCCTCGGCGGTCCTCGACGTGACCGCCCGCCGGGCGTCGGTGAGCCGCTTCGGGCTGTCGCCGAGGAAGTTCCGCGCAGCCGGCCGCGGCGGGAGCACCGCCGCCGCCGCCGCGCGCCGCAAGAAGCCTGGCACCCGGGTGAGCTACCGGCTCAACGTGGCGGCGCGGGTGCGCTTCGTCGTGCGCGTCCCGCGCCACGGCAAGCACAAGGCGCGGACGCTGCCCGGGAGCTTCACGGTGCGCGGCAAGGCGGGCGCGAACCACTTCCGCTTCACCGGGCGCCTGCGTCATCGCAAGCTCGCGCCGCGGCGCTACTTGCTCGTTGCCACGCCGGGGAGCGGCGCCACGAAGGGCAAGACGCGCAGCCTTGCGTTCCGCATCGTGCGCTAGCCCGGCCGCGCGCGGCGTATACCCTGCGCCGATGGGGAAGACGCGGCTCGACACGCTGCTCGTGGAGCGCGGGCTGTTCGAGTCCCGGTCGCGGGCCGCGGCGGCGGTGATGGCGGGAGAGGTGCGCCTCGGCGCCGGCGGCGCCCGCGCGGAGAAGCCCGGGCAGCTCGTGGCGGCGGACGCGCCGGTGGCTGTCGACGACCTGCCGGGCTACGTGTCGCGCGGGGGCGTGAAGCTTGCGAACGCGCTCGACTCGTTCGGGCTCGACGCGAACGCCCGCTGCTGCCTCGACGTCGGCGCCTCGACGGGCGGCTTCAGCGACTGCCTGCTCCAGCGCGGAGCCGAGCACGTGGTCGCGCTCGACGTGGCCTACGGTGAGCTCCACTGGACCTTGCGCAAGGACACGCGGGTGACCGTGATCGAGCGGACGAACGCGCGCGCGGTCGAGCCCTCGCTGCTCGCCTATCGGCCGGACCTGATCACGATGGACGTCTCGTTCATCTCCCTGTCGAAGGTGCTGCCGGCGGTGCTCGACTGCGCGGCGGAGCCGTTCGACTGCCTGGCGCTCGTCAAGCCGCAGTTCGAGGTCGGGCGCGAGCGGGTGGGGAAGGGCGGCGTGGTGCGGTCGGCGGACGACCGCCGGGCCGCGCTCGTGGCGGTGGGCGAGTGCGCGCTGGCGCTCGGGCGCTCGGTGCTGGGCTTCGCCTCGTCGGGGCTGCCGGGACCGGCCGGCAACCAGGAGAGCTTCGTCTGGATCGCCGAGCAGGGCAGGGCCGGCGCGCGGGGGGACCTCGATGCCGCCGCGCGCGAGGTCGAGCCTTGAAGCCCCCGAGCACTGTCTCGATCCTCACTCACCAGGCCGTCGAGGACACCTCGCCGGCCGTGCGGCATGTGATCGACGAGCTGATCGGCGCCGGCATCGGGGTGCGGGTGGACGCGGACGAGGCGGACAAGCACGGGCTGGCCGCGCGCGACGGGCTCGAGCTGGGCGCGGATCCGCTGGACGACGGCACCGAGCTCGCGATCGTCCTCGGCGGCGACGGCACGATGCTGCGCGCGATGCGCACCTTCGCGGGTCGCGGCGTGCCCGTGTTCTCGTTCAACTTCGGCGCGATCGGCTTCCTCGCCACGGTCGAGCGAGACGATCTCGACGAGGGCATCCGGCGCGTGGTGGAGGGCGACTACGAGCTGCTGAAGATGCCGGCGCTGGGCATCGCGCCGGGCGGCGTGGAGCACCTGGGCGTGAACGACATCTCGTTCCACAGGCGCGCGAACAACCGCGTGGCGGAGCTGGCGTACAGCGTGGGCACCGACCAGCTGGGCAGCGTGCGCTGCGACGGTCTCGTGGTGTCCACGCCGGTCGGCTCGACGGGCTACAACCTCGCCAACGGCGGCCCCGTGCTGGCGTGGGGAGTGGCGGGCTACGTGGTGTCGTTCATCGCGCCGCACACGCTCACCGCGCGGGCGCTCGTGGTGGCCACGGATGCGGTGCTGACGGTGCAGAACCGCTCCGCGAATGAGCCGGTCGACGTGACCACCGACGGGCGGATCGTGTGCGCGCTCAAGCCCGAGGGCGAGATGGACATCCGCTTCCAGCAGGACCAGGTGGTGCTCGCGCAGCGGCCGGGCTCGAACTTCTACCACCGGCTGCGCGAGAAGTTCGGTCGCCTGGCGTACTGACCGCTTCTGGAACTTTTTCGCTGCTTTCGCGACAGTTCTGTGACGGGAACGGGTGTTCGATGTCGATCCGTCTGATCCCGCTGGTAGACAGGTAGGCGTGCTGCTTGAGCTGCGAGTCGAGAACCTGCTGCTGATCGAGAGGGCGGAGCTGTGCCTGGGCGACGGGCTGAACGTCGTCACGGGCGAGACGGGCGCGGGCAAGACGATGCTCGCCCACGCGCTCGACCTGCTGCTCGGCGGCAAGCCGCGGCCGGGGATCGTGAGGCCGGGCGCGTCGGAGGCCTATGTCGAGGGCGTGTTCGCGGCGCCCCCGGGGCTGCTCGACGATCCCGCGCTGGCCGAATTGCGGGAGCGGTTGCCCGACGAGGATGAGCCGGAGGTCGTGCTCGCGCGCCGGGTCAGCGCCGAGGGCCGCTCGCGCGCGTACGTGCAAGGGCGCTCCGCCACCGC
>DASXCV010000138.1:0-8543 GCA_036491015.1 Thermoleophilaceae bacterium
GTCTTGCCCGACTGGCCCACCTGGCGCGCGTTCGTCACCCAGCCGGCGTCCACCAGCGGGCGCGACACGCTCAGCGTCGCCCCCATCCGCTCCGCCAGCTCCTCGAACTGCTCGAGGTTGTCCTTGTCCTCGATCCCGCGACCCACCGACAGCAGGAACTCCGCCTTCGTGATGTCCACGTCGCCCGCCTCGACCTCGCGGAACTCCACGTGCTCCGAGCGCGGCTCGCCCAGCTCGACCGTCGCGTCGCGCCACTCGGGCGAGCCCGAGCCTGTGGCCGGCTCGAACGTGCCTCCTCGCAGAAGCAGGAGCACCGTGTCCTTGCCCGGGAAGTCCACCTCGGCCTCGAGCTTCCCACCGTACGCGCTGCGCCCCACCACGAGCTCGTCGCCGCCCGACACGCGAGTCACATCGCTGGCGAATCCGTGGCCGCCGCGCGCGGCCACCGCGGGCGCGAAGCCCAGTGAGTCGATCGTGTGGCCGAGCACCACCGCGGCCGGCTGCTGATCGGCAATCAGCGCCTCCAAGGCCCGCGCGGACACATGCGGCTCGAAGTGCTCATTGGGCGTCGTGACCGCGATCACCGAATCCACGCCCTCCAGCGCGAGCCGGTCGCGGTAGCTCGCCGGCTCGTGGTCGATCACCGCCACCGTCAGCGGGCCGCCCAGCCCGCGCGCGGCGGCGATCAGCTCGAACGTGACGTCGCGCAGCTCCCCGCGCCGCGCCTCAGCCACCACCAGCACGCCGCTCACGCGCTCAACCTGTCGGCCACGATCTCACGGATGCGCGTGGCCACGTCGGCAGGCGAGCCCTGCAGCATCTCCGCTCCCTCGCCGGCCTCGGGCACCGCGAGTTTGCGCAGGCGCGATCCGCTGGCCGCCTCGATATCGGGCGAGGACAGCCCGAGCCCCGCCAGGTCGAGCTCCTCCATCGGCTTCTCGCGCGCCTGCTTGATCGCGCGCAGGTTGGCGTAGCGCGGCTCGTTGATGCCGGTCTGCACGGTGAGCAGCGCCGGCAGCCCGATCCGCACCACCTCCACGAGCCCGCCCTCCAGCTCGCGCTCGACCGTGAGCGAGCCGCCCTCATGCGCGATCGCGCGCGCCACCGCCACGTGCGGCATGTCGAGGAAGCCCGCGAGCCCGATGCCCGTCGCGCTGTTCACCGCGTCGGAGGACTGCACGCCGCACAGCACGAGATCGGGCGACTCCCGCCCCACCGCCGCCGCCAGCACGCGCGCCACCGCCAGCGCGTCGGCGCCGGCGAGCGAGTCCTCCCAGATCCGGACGGCCCGGTCCGCGCCCTTCGCGAGGCAGGCGAGGAGGCCCTCGGTGGCCTCCTCGTCCCCAACGGTCACCACGACCACCTCGTCGCCGAGCTGGAGCGCCGCCTCCACCGAGAACTCGTCCCACTCGTTGAGCGACCACTCGAGGAAGTCCGGGTCCACGCCGGTGCCGTCGCCGGCGAGCTCGAAGTCCTCGTCGACGACGGCGACCTGCTTCACAGGCACGACGATCTTCATAGACAGCGCGCCTCAGGCGGTGGCGGCCATGTCGGACGGCGCGAGCAGCTGCGACTCGAAGTCGCCGTTGCCCGCATCGCCCCACAGCCGCCGCTCGCGGATGAACGGCAACGGCATCGACGGGTTGTCCGAGTCGATCTCGCGCGCCAGGCGATGCCCGTCGAAGACCGAGTCCACGATCATCCGCGGCGCCTGGGCGTCGCCGATCAGGTACAGGGCCTCGACACCCTCGCGCTCGAGCGCCGCCGGATCGGACTTGAGCTCGCGGTAGAGCTCGTCGTCGGAGATCCGCTGCGTGCAGAGCACCACGCTGTCCACCTCGACCTTGTCCTTGTGGCGGTCGTCCCACACGTTGTAGAGCGTGCAGGCGCCCGGCTCGATCGAGTCGATCATCGTGTAGGTGCGGATGTCCACGCCCAGCCGATGCAGGTCGCGATGCAGCATCGGCGCCTCGAGCGTGTAGTGCATGTAGCCGGCCACGTCGGCCGCCTGGGTGACGAGCGTGACGTCCTTGCCCTCGCCGGCGAGCTTCTGGGCGATCGTCGCGCCCATGTAGTAGCCCTCGTTCTCGAGCACGAGCACGCGCTGCCCGATCGTCTTGTTGCCCTTCACGACCTCGTCCGGCGTGAGCTGCCAGTCGAGCGAGGTGTCGGCACCCGGGATCGGCGCATGCGTGGCCGCGTTCAATCCGTCGGTGGCGAAGTGGCAGCCGGTCGCGATCACCACGATCTCGGCGCCGTACTCGAGCACGTCCTTGGCGCTCAGCCTCGAATTCAGATGAACCTCGACGTTCTTCAGCTTGTCGAGCTGGATCTGCCGGTAGTTCACGATCCGCTTCCACTCGCCGAGCCCGCGCGCGGTGCCGCGGAACAGGTTCTCCTTGCCGTCCGAGTGGCCGAGCTGGGAGATCCAGTTCACGCACCCGCCGATCTCGGCGTCGGCGTCCACCAGATGCACGGCCGACATCTCGCGCTTGCCGAGCACCATCGCGCACTCCATGCCGGCCGGTCCGGCGCCGACCACGAGCACGCCCTTGTCGGCGTTCTTCGCCCGCGAGAACTTCTCCGGGTGCCAGCCGCGGCGGTACTCCTCGCCGGCGGTGGCGTTCTGCGTGCACACCATCGGCGGGCCGCCGATCTCCCAGCGCGAGATGCACTGGTTGCAGCCGATGCACTCGCGGATGTCCTCGAAGCGGCCCTCCTCGATCTTCTGCGGCAGGAACGGGTCCGAGATCGACGGGCGGGCGGCGCCGATGATGTCGAACTGCCCGCTCTCGATGATCGCGACCATCGTGTCCGGATTGGTCACGCGGCCCACGCCCACGACCGGCTTGTTGGTGTGGTTGCCGGCCTTCACCTGCCCGGTGTACGGCTTCTCGTGGTTCTCCTCGAAGAAGCGCGACGGGCCCGCGTTCTGGCCCCACTCGGCGATGTCGCCGACGGTCAGGTCCCAGAGGTCCACGAGGTGGTCGACGTGCTCCACGAAGCGCACGCCGTCCTCGCCCACCTGGATCGAGGTGGCGCCGAGCAGGTGGTCGACGGCGAAGCGCGAGGCGATCGCGCAGTCGTCGCCCACGGCCTCGCGCACCTTCTCGAGAGACTCCTTCCAGAAGCGCGCCCGGTTCTCGAACGAGCCGCCGTACTCGTCGGTGCGGCGGTTGTAGAAGGGCGACAGGAACTGGAACGGCAGGTAGGCGTGAGCGCCGTACACGTACACGATGTCGAAGCCCGCGTCACGCGCGCGGATCGCGGCGTCGACGTACATCTGCTGGACCTCGTTGATGTCGTCCTTGTCCATGTAGCGCGGGTGGATGTTCAGCTCGAAGTCCGAGGGGATCTGCGAGGGGCCACGCGGGGTGGCGCGCGACTCCATGCACGGCGCGTGCGGGCCGCCGTACCAGAGCTCGATGCCGGCGAGCGCACCGAACTGGTGCAGACGGTCCGTCATCGCCTTCAGGTTGCGCACGTCACCCTCGTCCCAGATGCGCGCGGACACGCGGCTCGTGTCGTCGGACTCGGGGTGGATCGAGCAGTACTCGGTACAGCACGCGCCCCACCCGCCCTCGGCCTTGATGCCGCGATGGTAGGCCTGCATACCTGGCTTCTCAGAGCCCGCACCGATGCAGTGAGGCACCTGGTAGAAGCGGTTCTTCAGCGTCTTCGGGCCTAGCTGGATCGGCTCGAAAAGGATGTCGTACTTCGGGTCGCGCGCCACCGACTCTCCTTCACCCCGGGAACAAAGAGACAAATATGTCTAATTGCGGTTTGTACCGAAGTTAGGGGGCGCTGTAAAGGACGGGCGCCGCACGCTGACCGGTTGCGGTCACCCGTAATTCGCGCGGCCGAGCCCGGTTGACCGGGGTTGGACAAAATGATACAAAGCGCCAATCGGTCGCTTGGACCAATTTGTCAATGCCGATGGGGGTCGGGAATGACGGCTAGCGCTGTAGTCGAGGAACGCCAGCTACTCAGGACGTTGCGCTGGTGGGACGGGTTCGTAATCGCCCTTTGCAACCCGGGGTTCCTGCTCGGGTCGCTCGGTTTCACGCTCGGGGTGTTCGGTGTCACAGGGTCGATCATCCTGTGGGGCATCTCCGCTTTCATCGGCGTGCTTCAGGCCTGGATCTACTCCGAGCCCGCCACGATGTTCCCCAACCAGTCCGGTGGGATCTCGCTCTACGCCCATGAGGGCTGGCGCAAGTACACGACGCTCGTGGGCCCGGTGGCCACCTTCGGCTACTGGATCGGCTGGTCGGTGGTGCTCTCGATCTTCGGGAAGATCATCGGCGACCTGATCGCGGCCCGCTGGTTCCCGCACACCACGTTCACGATCAACGACGGCCCGGTGCAGCTCGGGCTGCCGCACTTCATCGCGATCGGCGTGATCATCGGCGTCTGGCTGTTCAACGTGCTCGGTGTGCGGCCGTTTGTCTGGCTCACCTACGCATGCGCCGCGCTGCTGATGATCCCGCTGCTCGTGTTCATGATCGTCCCGTACCTCACCGGCGACTGGCACGCCAGCAATGTGCACGCCAGCTTCCCCGGACCGTGGGGGGGCGTCAAACTGGCGCTGGTCTACCTCTTCATCCTGGCGTGGTCCGCATATGGCACGGAAATCTGTGCCACCTTCACGCCCGAATACAAGGACACCAAACGCGACTCGGCGATGGCGCTGCGGTCGATCTCCGTGTTCTGCCTGCTCGTGTTCACGCTGCTGCCCCTCGGGCTCGGCGGCGTGACAGGCGCGCCGTCGGCCGACACGGCCGAGGGTCAGTTCTACGTGACGGCGTTCCAGAAGATCGCCGGCCACACGGCCTCGAGCTTCTTCCTGATCTGCCTGATCGCGAGCCTCGTGCTCTCGATGGCGTCATCCACCGGTGATGCCGGCCGAGCGCTGTACGGCATCTCCAGATCGGGCATGACCATCAAACAGTTCGGCGTGCTGAACCGCTTCCACGTTCCGGCGCGCGCCATGACGATGGACCTCGTCGTGAACGTGCTGCTGGTGCTCTTCATCTCGAGCAACCTGGCGATCCTCTACATGTCGAACATCGGCTACGTGCTCGCGCACGTGTTCGCGCTCAGCGGCTTCCTGCTGTTGCGCAAGGACAGGCCCAACTGGCCGAGACCGATCAAACTCGGCCGGGCCTGGCTGCCGGTGGTCGGCTTCCTATGCGTGCTGAATGCGGTGTTCCTGTTAGTCGGGGCGCTCGCGCCGAACCTCAACGGTTACGGCACGTGGACGGACTTCGCCATCGGAATCGGAGTGCTGTTCGCCTCGATCCTGCTGTTCATCTTCCGCCGTGTGGTCCAGGACGGCGAGGAGGTGCACTTCAAGGAGGAGACGCCGACGATGCCCGACGAGGAGCTCGCAAAGATCCTCGCCGCGCCCTCGACCGTCTAAGGAGACCCAATGAAAACCATCGTCGTGGCTTACGACGAGACGCCGGAATCGGACCGCGCGCTGGAGCGTGCCGTGACGATTGCCAAGGCTCTCGGAAGCCGCATGGTCGTCACGAGCGTGGCGCCCATAACGGCGAGCCCGGGACGGAGTGCGGGTCTGGTCGACTCGACCGACACGCCGGCCGATCACGTGGCCGAGCTCAACCACGCGCGTGAGTACCTGGATGCGCAGGGGATCCAGGCGGAGTACATCCCTGCCATCGGCTTCCCGGACGAGGCGATCGCCCAGGTGGCCAAGGAGCAGTCGGCCGACCTGGTGGTCGTAGGGTCGCGCGAGGTCGGCTTCGTGAAGCGCGCGTTAGGGCAGAGCGTCAGCGAGGGTGTGGCGCACAGGGTGGACTGCGACCTGCTGATCGTGCACTAGCGCGGCAACAGGTAATCGTGTGAGCCCGGCCCGGAGCCGGGCACAGGGACGGCGGCCAACTGGCCGCCGTCTCCGTCATCGAAGCGCAGCCAGCCGCGCCAGACGGCCACGAGCAGGGCGAGCAGCCGCGCCGGCGCGAAGGTGAGCACGGGCGCGATCCACAGCGTGGCGAGCGCCATGAAGTTGCCCACCACAGGGTTCATCCCGAAGCCGTCGATGAGCACGAACACGAGCATCGGCGCCATCGCCGCGGTGATGAGCCCGAAGGTCACGAGGCCGGTGCGCCGGCGCGCCTCGCGGCTTTCGAGGCGGGGCTCGGGGAGCTTGCGCTTGTCGGCGGCGAGGCGGATCCGCGCGAGCACGCGGCCGTAGAAGCGGTGGAGCGGCGGCAGTGTGTCGGTCCTCGCGGAGGCGCCGCTCCGGCGGATCGCGCGGCGCTCCAGCTGTAGCCAGCCGCAGAGGACTGTCTCCACTATGACGACGGCGTACCAGACCACGGTTCCAACTCTAGGGAACCCGCTTTCGCTGTCCGCTAAACGCCTGCTCAGTAAGGAATTTCGAGGCCGCGCGCGGGCCTGAAGGTGCGCTTCTCGGGATAGACGCACACGTCGGCCGGGATGAGGTCGCCGATCGTCACGAGCTGCATGCCCTCCGGGCCGACCTCGATGCGGTGGCCCACGCCAGTGTTCTCCGGGCAGAGCCAGAACGAGCCCTCGCGCAGCGGGTGACCCTCGTCGCCGAGCCGCGCGGTGCCACTGCCGCTGCGCACGAACCACGCCTCCTCGCGCGCCGAGTGGAAGTGCAGGTCCGTGTTGTGCGTGTCGGGCGGCATCTCGTCCTGCGCCAGTACCAGCCGGTCCGCACCCATCTGGTACGCGCCGCGCGTGGCGTATGCCAGGGGCCCGTCGCGCCCCTCCTGGACAGGCAGGTCGCTCAGGTTGCGGATCGTCTTCGGCCGCTCCGGCGTGGGCTCAGGCAGCTCGAGTGGCCCGAGCTCCTGGTCCGTGCGGAACGGGTGCGCCATCTCGGCGGGGGACCACACCGGGCCGAGCCAGAACTGGTTCGCCCGCGGCAGGAACGTGATGTGGGTGCGCGAGCCCTCGGCGGCCACGAGCACGGTCAGCCCGTCGTCGCCCGCCACCAGCGTGTGCGCCTCCTTGCCCGCGGGGTGCCACAGAAGATCGTCCACGCCGATCTCGTAGGAGTGCGCCTCTCCCCCGCTCGACACCTGGTAGCTGAGCCCACTGCCGGCGAGGACGAGGAAGATCTCCTCCTCGTCGGCGTGGCTGTGGGGCGGCGTCGAGCGCTTGCCGGGATCGATCTCGATGATCGCGACGCCGATCCGCCTCGCCCCCGTGGCCGCGCCGAGGCGGCGGCGGGTTGCGCCGATCTCGCCAGCGTCCCAGCGCTGGGAGCGGATTTCGTCGATGTGAATCGGTGGGCGGTCCTCCATGGCCCGACAGGATTGCAGCCCTGAGGTTCGTCAGATGCCGTGCTCGGCGGGAACGTCACCGGCGACGACGGCTTCGGCCAGCCGCTTGTGGTCGAGCTCGTTCTGGTCCGCGTAGGCCTGAGCGAAGCGGCCGATCGCGCGATCGAACTTCGCGCCGCCGCCGAGATAGGCGGCAATCGCGAGCCGGTCACCCGAGCGCGCGTGGGCGCGCGCGAGCGACCACCCGCACGCGCGCGTGTATGCATGGAGCCCCCAGCGCGTGATGTTCGACAGGTCGATCGACGCCTTCCAGTCCCAGAGCTGGCGCACGTAGAAGTCGTGCTCCCTCCCGTCGAGCCCCTCGGTTCGCTGCCAGCTCAGGAAGAGGTCGATCGCGGCGTGCGAGATCCGCTGCCCGCGCACCACACGCTCGCCGTGGTTCTCGAACTCGCTCGCGCCGAGGTACGGCTCGAGCACCGAGGCCTGAGCCTCCTTGGCCTGGAGCACGAGCGGGTCCTTCCCGCCGCGGCCGACGAGCAGGAAGATCCAGGCGCGCGTGCCCACGCTGCCCACTCCCACCACCTTGCGCGCCATGTCCACGAACTCGTAGGTCCCGAACAGGTAGCGGCGGTCCTCGTCCAGGTTCTCGGCGTAACCCGCGAGCAGCTCGCGGACGTAGTCGGGCTCCTCCTTGTGGGTCGGGTCGTACAGCTCGCGGAGCGGGACCAGCAGCGGCGGCACGCTGCGAAAGCGCAGCTTGCCGTCCTCGCCGCGCTCGGTCAGCTTCTCGACCGCGCGCACGCTCGTCTTGCGCCGCGCCTTGCCGAAGGGCTTCGTGAACACGATCCGCCCCTTCTGGCCGAGCTTGCCGCCGAAGCGGTCGACGAGCTCGCTCGCGTTCAGGCGGTCGTACCAGACCTCCAGGTGGCTCTCCTTCGCGAAGGAGCGCATCCCGTTGCGGTACTCGCACACGCACTCGGTCACGGTCTGCTCGCGCTCGCGCTCCGGCAGCCCGACGTCGCGGCCCGCGATCTCCACGCTCGCCGCCATCCGCTTCACGTCCCATTCCCACGGCCCCGGCAGCGTCTCGTCGAAGTCGTTCGGGCCGAACACCAGCCGGCGGTCCTGAGCCGCGAAGCCGCCGAAGTTCGAGATGTGGGCGTCGCCGCAGGCCTGCACGACGATGCCGGAGTGCGGGGTGACGGCGAGGTCGGCCGCCATCACCGCGGCCGCGCCCCGGTAGAAGGTGAACGGCGACACGAGCAT
>DASXCV010000139.1:0-4528 GCA_036491015.1 Thermoleophilaceae bacterium
CGCCGCGGCGCCGAGCATCACGATGCGGCCGCCGGGACGAAGGAGCCGGAAGCCCTTCCTGAAGCTGGGACCTCCGATGCCGTCCACCACGAGGTCGAGCGGCGCCTTCTCCCCCGTGATCCGGCGCACCTCCCTGGCGAAGTCCTTCGTGCGGTAGTCGATCGCGTGGTCCACGCCGAAGCCGCGCACGGCATCGTGCTTGGAGGCTGACGCGGTACCGAAGATCTCGGCGCCCAGCTTCTTGCCGATCTGGGTGGCCGCGATGCCCACGCCACCGGCCGCGGCCTGCACCAGCACACGCTCACCCGCGCGCAGCGACCCGTAGCGCACGAGCGCGGCGTAGGCGGTCGCGTACACCACGGGCACGGCCGCACCTTCCTCGAAGCTCCAGCCCTCGGGCAGCGGCACGAGGTCCGCGACCGGCGTGACCACCAGCTCGGCGTAGCCGCCGAACTTGGTGGGCGCCATCACTCGCTGGCCGATGCTCACGCCCTCCACCCCGTGGCCGAGCGACTCCACCTCGCCCGCCACCTCGTAGCCCACCACGCACGGCGGCTTCGGCGCGTCCGGGTAGAGGCCGAGCCGGGCGAGCAGGTCGGCGAAGTTGATGCCCGCGGCCCTCACTGCGATGCGGACCTGCCCCGGACCCGGCTGCGGATCCGGCTGCTGCTGGATGCGCAGGACGTCCGGCGGTCCGTGCTCGGCGATCACGAGGGCGCGCACGCGGCGAAGCGTACGTGGCCCGGGTCAGCAGTGCGGGTTGCCGGTGGCCTTGCCCATGGCGTTGCAGGCGGGATCGTCGGTGACCACCGGCACGGTGATGACGGGCGTGCTCTCGGTCTGCATGGGTGTCCGCGTGCCCAACGTCTGGTTCTTCTTCAGCTGGCCGGGCGCGGTCGCCTTCCCCCTGCCCGGGGCGACGCTCTGGCCATTGCCGTGCGACGGCGTCGTGGGGTGGGTTGGATGTGCCGGGTGCACGGGATGCACCGGGTGAACGGGGTGAACGCGGCCGGCCGGCGTCTTCGCCTTGGCCTGCGGGTGCGGGGAGTGCCGACGCGCATGCGAGTGGCGCTTTGCCGTCGGAGCGGCCGGGCCGTGCCCGGCGGGCGAGAGCTTGACGACCGCGCGCGAGGAACCCGCGGGTCCGGCCGCGACGATCGCAGGCGTCGCGGTCTGGTGCGCGGCGGCAGCGTGGTGGCGCGGTGCGGCCTGCCGCACGGTCGGGGCGTGATGGCGGGCGTCGCGCACCTCGATCGTCCCCACCCCGGCGACTGTCGCGACCGCCACCACCGCGCCCGCCTTGCCGAGCATCGATGCGCTGATCGTCTTGCCGGCGGCAATCGTGCCCGCACCCGCGCCGCCGGAACCTCCGCCGCCGATCACGTTGTGCAGCAGGGCGGCCGCCAACCCGGCCGGGATTGGTGGCGCGATGGCCGCGAGGGCGCGCTTGCGCGTACCGATCAGCTCGGCGAAGCGTGCGCAGTCGTTGCATCCGCGGATGTGCGCGCGGATGCCTCGGCCGCGCAGCACCCGCGCATCGCCGTCCGAGATCACGCGGCGGACGTCATCACACAGCATGGAGCGCCCCTTCTCCATGTCGTGCAGCGCCGTGCGCGCCTCGTAGACGAGCTGCCGGGCGTGCTTCTCGGTGGTGCCGAGCGCCTCGCCGATCTCCCTGTGGCGAAGACCGCTGAGCTCGTGCATCACGAGCGCTCCGCGCTGCGCGTCCGGCAGCTGCCCGATGTCCGCCACGAGCTGCGCGAGCCGCAGCCGGGCCGTGGGGTCGTGCACCGGCGCCTCGAGCTGCGCGGCGTCGTCGATCGTCGCGTGAGCGCGGCGCTTGCGCAGCAGCGAGATGCTCTCGTTGTGCGCGATGCGGAACAGCCACGGGCGCACCGCGATCTCGCGACCCTCGCCGGGCAAGGCACGCAGCGCCGACGCCATCGCGCTCTGAAGCGCATCGGCGGCGTCCTCCGCGTTGCCCACGATCGAGCGGCAGTAGCGGTAGAGCGCCTGGTGATGGCGCTGGTAGATCAGCTCGAACGCCCGCTCGTCGCCCCTCGCGGCGAGACTGAACAGCCGCTCGTCGCCCATCGCGCGGAGGGCGAGAGCGGGCGTTCTCCCCCGAGGAAGCGGCGCAGAGACACTCGCCATACGGGGGATTATCGGCACACCACATGACAACACCGAGCCGGTGGCCGCGATCCAAGCGCCGTTGCCAGGCGAACCTGGCGCGTTGGCACCCGGGCCCGACCGCTGAGCTCGTCTCAGTGGGTCGAGCCGCCCTTCGGCGGGTGCGTCTGGTCGATCAGCATCTTCGCCTTGAACGGCTGGCTTCCCGGGTCCTTGCGCGGCAGGCGAGCCTTCACCAGCACGCGGTCGCCGTCCGCCAAGTCGGCCTGATTGCGGGCGCCGTCCTTGTTCACGTCCTTCACGACGAACCTGGTGCCGCTGAGGTCGAACTGGACGTCTGTGCCGACCAGCTGGTCCTTCCGCACAAACGAGTTGCCGTGCTTGACCGTAACGGTGCCGTCCGCGGCGTTCCAGGTGCCCTTGAACACCCACGTGACGTTGTGGACCTTCGCCTTCCCCTGCGCATGCTGCTGCCCGTTGCCGTTCGCGTGGCCGTGATCGCCGGCGGAGTTCGCGAGCGCCGGAGCGGCGCACGCGAGCAAGACAGCTGCGGCGACAGTATTCGACTTTCCAAATGGGATCTTCATTCTGAGGTCTCCTTTTGTTGCCTCCCGCGATGACCAACGCGGGCGGCGCTCAAAAAGTCAGACCCAATAGGAGGCGGGCAGGCGAAGTTGGCGGATTAGCGCCTCTTCACGCGCTCGCAGCCGCGCAGCTTGTCGCGCTTGTCGGCGACCACGCGGTCCCGCTTGCCCTTGCCGCAGTTCACGACATCGCGCTTGTGATTACGGACGTTGATGCGGTCGTTGCCAGCGCCGCCGCTGACCTTGTTCCTGCCGGGGCCGGCGGTGATCCTGTCGTTGCCGGCGCCGCCGCTCAGCGTGTCATTGCCCTTGCCGCCACTCAACACGTCATTGCCGGCGCCACCGCTGATGCAGTCGGATCCGCCCAGACCGGACAGCCGGTCCTTACCGCGGCCGCCGCTGATGCGGTCACTGCCGGCGCTCCCCTTGATCCGATCGGCACGCGCGGTCCCTGCGAACCGATTCGAACAATGGCCGCGGCTCGGCACCACCGAGCTCGTGGCCGGCGAGTCCGCCGAGGTCGAGCCGAGCCCGTTGGTCTGCGTCTGGTGGACCCGGATCGTGTGCCCGAGGTCGACTGTCGTGAGCTTGTAGCTCGCGCTCGATGCCGCGGCGCGCCCCCGCGAGGCCGACGCGCCCGGGATCGCCACGCAGCCCGTGCCCTGAGCGCTGCAGCGCTCGAACTGCAACCCGGTGGAGCCGCCGCCCGGAGACGAGCCGGCGGTTGCGGTGAGCGTCTGGTTGTTCACCGCGCCGCCGCTGACCGAGGGCGCCGACGCGAACTGCGGCGCGGTGGGCTGCCAGTCGGGGTCGTCGTCGAAGGTGTTGCCGCCACCGGTGAGGGCGTGCGCCCCGCTGCCGTTCGGCGCGGCCACCCACACGTGGTCGAGGCTGTCGGTGGGATCGTCGCAGCGCGCAAAGGCCACTGCGGTGCCGTCAGGTGACGGCGCCGGGTCGTACTCGCGGATGCTGGGATCCTGGCTGAACGAGGTCACTGCGCCGCCCCCCGCGGGCACCATGAAGATCTGCGGCGGAGTGGTGGACGCACAGCCCAGAAGCGCCGGACCCTGGTCGAAGTAGATCGTCGAGGCGTCCGCCGACCACGCCGGATCCCTGTCCGTCAGGTTCACGGGCGGCGTGTCGAGCGGCTGGAAGTCGCTGCCGTCAGTGCTGATCGTGCCGACCTGATCGGGATCGACCGCGACGGCGATCCTGTTCCCGAGCGGCGACCAGGCCGGCTCGAAGTAGCCGGCCGTACCGGGAATCGCCACCGGCGGGGCGCCGCTGTCCACGTCCACCACGTAGAGCCCCTCGGACGGAGTCTCGGCCTGAAACACGACGTGCCTCCCGTCCGGGGACCAGGACGGATCGGCGAGGAAGCTGGGATCGGTGGCGAGCGGCCGCAGTCCGCTGCCGTCGGCGTTCATCAGCTCGAGCGTGAACGGCGGATTGCCCATGCTCGTGTTCTGTACGAACACCAGCCGGCTGCCGTCGGGCGACCAGGCGGGCGCGAAGTTGTTGTGCTCCGCGTCTCCGGTCAGCGGCGATGCGACCAGTCCGCCCGGGTCAACCGTGAAAATCTGGCTCGGAGCGCCCTCCGAGCGGGAGAAGGCCAGGCGCCCGTTCGAGCCGGGGAACGTGGCGTTCGCGGTGGCGCACAGCCCGCTGAGGCAGACGAGCGAGATCGAGGCGGCGAGCGCGAGTCGGCGGGTCATCGGGGGGCCTCCCGGAGTTGCGAAAGTGGCTTCGAGCCGACCCTACACCCGCGCCAGGCGGCTTCGCTAGAGGCTTACTGCGCGTCCGGTGTGGAA
>DASXCV010000140.1:0-8201 GCA_036491015.1 Thermoleophilaceae bacterium
GCCGAGCTCGCGCCAGCCGTCGCCCACCTGCGGGCGGAAGCGCTCGAAGCGCGACTCGAAGCGTGTGACCGTGCCGAGCTCGCCGCGCTCGAGCAGCGCGCGCAACGTCAGGAAGTCGCCGTCGAGGCGGCGGTTCTGGAAAACGGTGAGCTTCGCGCCCGCCGCCTCCGCCGCTTCGACCAGTCGCTCGCCGTCATCGGCGCTCGGGGCGAGCGGCTTGTCCACCACCACCGGCATCCCGCGCTCCACCGCGGCGAGCCCGAGCGGCACGTGGGCGCGGTTGGGCGTGGCGATCACGAGCACGTCCACCGCGTCCCATAGCTGCTCCACGTCCGGCACGACGTTCGCGTTCGGATAGGCCGCGCGCACTCGCGCCTGGCGTTCCGGATCGGTGGTGACCACGCACGCCACGTCGATGCCGTCCACCGCGTCGATCAGAGGCGCGTGGAACACCTCGCCGGCGAGGCCGAAGCCCACGATGCCGGCGCGGAGTCCGCTCACGCCACCGCTACCGGACGGCCCTCGGACGCCGAGAGCCGGAGTGCCTCGAGCGCCCGCGCCTGGCCGAGCGCATCCGCCCGCCCGAGCCGCGGCTCGCGCTCGCCGCGGATCGCGGCGGACACGTCCTCGAGCTCGAGCCGGTACGGGTTGGCGAAGTCCACCTCGATCCGCTCCACGGAGCCGTCGTTCCGGCGCAGCTCGATCCGCGGCTCGATTGAGTGCCACGGGTCGTCGACGAACAGCGAGCCCTCGGAGCCGATCGCCTCGAGCTCGTCGCGCGGGGGAAGGTCGAAGCCGCAGTCGAACACGGCGAGCACGTCACCCGGGAAGCGCAGCGTGCCGGCGAAGCGCGCGTCAACGCCGCTGTCCGCCGCCACCGACTCGCCGGTCACGCGCTCGGGCTCAGCGCCCGCGAGCAGGCGCGAGCCGCTCACGCAGTAACAGCCGACGTCGAGCAGCGCGCCGCCGTCGAGCTCGGCGTCCCAGCGCACGTCCGGGAAGCGGTCGAGCGGGAACGAGAACGCCGCGCGCACCAGCCGCAGCTCGCCGATCGCGCCGTCGCGCAGCAGCGATTCGAGCCGCGCCGCCTGCGGCGTGTGCCGCCACATGAAGCCCTCCGAGAGCACGAGCCCCGCGCGCTCGGCGGCGTCGAAGCAGCGTTCCACCTCAGCCGCCCGCGGCGACAGCGGCTTCTCGCACAGCACGTGCTTGCCCGCCGCGAGGGACGCCAGCGTCCACTCGACGTGCATGCCGTTGGGGAGCGGGATGTAGACGGCCTCGACGTCCGGGTCCGCGAGCAGCTCGTCATAGCTCCCGTGCGCGCGCTCGATGCCGTGCTCCGAGGCGAACTGCTGCGCCCGTTCGTGGTCGCGGCTGCCTACGGCGACGACATCAACGGCTGGCGAGCCTTGTACGCCCGCCAGCACTTTGTTGTTGATGTCGGCGGTGGAGAGGATGCCCCACCGCACCGCTTCGGTCATGCGCGGCCCGTGGCCGTGACCCTGCGCCTCGACAGCGAGTCGAGCGTGACGGCCGCCAGCAGCACGACGCCCGTAACCACGAACTGGGTGCCCGCGCTGACGTTGAGCAGGCCGAGGCCGTTCGCGATCATGCCGATCACGACCGCGCCGAGGATCGCGCTGCTGACCTTGCCGCGGCCGCCGAACAGGCTGGTGCCGCCGATCACGCAGGCCGCGATCGAGTAGAGCAGCACGGAGCCGCCGCCGGTGCTCGTGTCGACCGAGCTGAGGCGCGAGGCGAGCACGATGCCGCCGAGCGCCGCCATACCCCCCGAGATCCCGAACACCACGAGCCGGACGTTGGGGACGCTGATACCAGCTCGCCGCGACGCCTCGGCGTTGCCGCCGACGGCGTAGACGTGGCGGCCGAAGCGCGTGCGCGTGGCGATGAACGTCCAGAACACCAACAGGACGAGCATGAGCAGCCCCACGTACGGGATGCCGCGGTCCGTGTCGGCCCACTCCACCACGAAGATCCCGATGCCCGCCAGCAGCACCGTGCGGATGCCGATCAGCAGCATCGGCACGGTGGCGAGCCCGGCCTGCTTGCGCCTGTAGACCGTGGTGAGCTGCACCCCCAGATACATCGCCACCGAGAGCACGAGCACGATCCACGCGAGCAGGCTGCTCATGTTGTCGTTGGCCAGGCCGACCACGACCTTGTCCTGGATCACGATCGTGCCCTTGCTCCCGATCACCTGCAGCACGACGCCGTTCCACGCGAGCAGGCCCGCAAGGGTCACGACGAACGACGGCACCCCTATTCGCGAGACGAAGAAGCCCTGGAACAAGCCGATCGCCACGCCGGTGCCGATGGCCACGATGAGCGCCGCCCAGGTGGGCCACTGCCCCGGCCCCGGCTCGAGCAGCACCGCGGCCACCACGCCGCCCATGCCGCTCACGTAGCCCACCGAGAGGTCGATCTCGCCGAGCAGGAGGATGAACACCATCCCCATGCCGATGATCGCGAACGGCGACATCTGCGCGATCAGGTTGACGAAGTTGCCCGCGGTGAGGAAGTTGGAGTTGCGGGCCTGGAAGTAGATGCCGATGGCGACGATCCCGACGATGATCGGCAGGACGCCGAGGTCGCCGCCGCGGACGTTGTCGATCCATTGCCGGGCGTAACCGGACAGGCCGCCCTGCGTGACCGGTGCGTCGCCGGCGGGAGCGCTTGGGGAAGGCTCGACGGCGGTGCTCATGTGAGTACCTCCTCGTGCATGCCGGGCACACTGTGGAGCTGGCCGGCGGTAATCGCCTCCACCACCTCGCGCTGACTGGTCTCCGTACGCTTGAACTCGGCCACGTTCTGGCCGAGGCGCAGCACCGTGATGTAGTCGGCCACCTCGAAGATGTCGCTCATGTTGTGCGACACGATCACAACCGCGAGGCCCTGCTCGCCAAGCCGCTTCACGAGGTCGAGCACCTGGCGCGTCTGCGCGACGCCCAGAGCCGCGGTGGGCTCGTCGAGGATCACGAGCTTGGAGTTCCAGAGGACCGCCTTGGACACCGCAACCGACTGGCGCTGACCACCCGACAGCCCGGCCACCGTCTGGCGCACCGAGCGGATCGTGGTGACCGAGAGGTCCTTCAACACGTCGGCCGTCTGCTGCTCCATCTTCGCCTCGTCGAGGCGGCGGAAGGTCGAGCGCGTCTCGCGCCCGAGGAACATGTTCTGGACGACGTCAAGGTTGTCGCAGAGCGCGAGGTCCTGGTACACGACCTCGATGCCGAGGCGGGCGGCGTCTTTCGGACCGCTGATGGCCACGGGCTCGCCGTTCCAGAGGATCTGGCCGCCGTCGATCGGGTGGATGCCCGCCACGCACTTGATCAGCGTGGACTTGCCGGCGCCGTTGTCGCCCACGAGCGCCATCACCTGTCCTGCGTCCGCGTGGAAGTCGACGCCGTTGAGGGCCCGGACCGCGCCGAAGTTCTTGTCCACCCCCGTCAGCTCAAGTAGATGCTGGTCGCTCACTCTCTCTCCCGTTCTGTCGAGGGCCTTCGGGGAGGGGCGCCGAGACGCCCCTCCCCGAATTGTCCCTCAGGTCGTCAAAGACCTGCCTTCGTGCAGTCCGCTGCGAACTGCCCGACGCAGATGTCGCTCTTCTTGAGGAAACCGTCCTTGATGACCGTCTGGTTGATGTTGGACTTGGTGACGGCGACGGGCTTCAGAAGCACCGAAGGCGTCGTCTGGCTCCCGTTCTTCGTCTGATCCGGGGCCGCGGGCGTCTTGCCCTGCGCCAGCGCGATCGCGACCTTGGCAGCCGCGTCGGCCTCCAACTTCACGGCCTTGTAGACCGTCATGCACTGCTGGCCGGCGAGGATGTGCTGAATCCCCTGGGCCGTCGCGTCCTGACCGGTGGTCGGGACGTACGGGACCTTGTGCGAGGTCTCGGCGGAGATCACCGAGTTCGCGAGGCCATCGTTCGCCGACAGCACGGCCTGGATCTTGTTGCCCGTCTGCTGGAGCATCTGCTCGTAGATGGTCAGCGCCTTCTGGTTGTCCCAGTCAGGCACGGACTGGTTCGGGCCCTTCTTGAAGGTCCCGTTCGCATACAGAGGCTTCAGGACCGAGTTGTAACCCTGTGCGAACAGCGTCGCGTTGTTGTCCGTCGGGGAGCCGTTCAGCTCGGCGACGGTCGGGTTCTTGATCCCTTGCTGCTTGATGCAGTTCACGAGCCCCTGGCCCTGGAGCTTGCCGACGGCCACGTTGTCGAACGACACGTAGTAGTCAGCGCCGCCGCCGAGGGTCAGACGGTCGTAGTCGATGACCTTCGCGCCGCGCGAGTGCGCGAGCTGGATGATCGACTTACCACTGCCCGGATCGAGGTCGACGAGCAAGATGACCTTCGCTCCGTTGGTCAGCGCCTGCTCAGCCTGAGTGCGCTGGGTGCCCGGGTCGCCCTGGGCGTTGGTGATCGTGTCCTTCAGCCCGGCAGCCTTGAAGGCCTGATCGAGGTACGGACGATCGAACTGCTCCCAGCGAACCGACGACTGGGTGTCCGGCAGCAGCACGGCCACGCTGCCATTCACCTTGCCAGACGAAGTGCTGGCCGCTGCGCTGGTGCTGCTGCTACTGGAGCTCGAGCTGCCACCCGACGAGCCGCAACCTGCAGCGACAAGTGCGGCGGCCACCACGAGAACCGCTAGGCCCCACCATTTCTTTCTAGGCACGTCTACCTCCTCCTGTCTGCTGACGACTTGTACGGACCCTTTTTGATCTGAGAACTGCCTGCGGTACTGCCAATCCGATTCCGCGAGCGCCTCACCTCCCCACTGCCGCACGCACGCGCCCTGAGAACGCGCGGTCGGACTGCCCTACGACAAGAATCAGAGCCCCGAGCAGCTCGGCCCGCTCTCCGAGGGCGCCCTGCACCACCTGTGCGTCGTCCGCAGCCGCGGGTATCGCGTAGCGGCGCACCACGTCGCGCATGGGGCCGAGCACGAGCTCGCCGGCGGGCGAAACGGTTCCGCCGACCACCACTCGCTCGGGATTAAGTTGGTTGCAGAGCGCGGCCACCACGCTGCCGACGCTGCGGCCGGCGTCGCCGAGCACCCGGCGGCAGGCGGGATCGCCCTCCTGCGCCAGCTCGATCATGCGGTCGGGCGTGAGGTCGCCGTGCGAGGCGCGCAGCAGGTCGAGCATCGCGCCGGCCCCGGCGTAGGTCTCGAGGCAACCGCGGTTGCCGCAGCGGCAGATGGGCCCCTGCTCGTTCACGAGCACATGACCGATCTCGCCCGCGGTGCCACTCGCGCCGCGATGAAGACGCCCCCCGAGGACGAGGCCCGCGCCGATGCCGGACGACAGCATCACGTAGACCATCTCGCTCACGTCGCGGCCCGCGCCCAGCACCGATTCGGCGAGCGCGCCGAGGTTCGCGTCGTTGTCGATGTGCACGGGAAGCTTGAGCCGCTCCTCGAGCTCGGCGGCCACGTCGAGTCCCACCCAGCCCGGCATGATCGTCGTCGAGCCGACGGCGCCCGTCTCGTGATCGATCGGGCCCGGCACCGCCACGCCCGCCCCGAGCAGCCGCTCGACCTTCACGCCGGAGCGCTTGACCACCTGGTCGGCCAGCTCGGCGGCCACGTCGAAGGTCTGCGCGGCGTCGTGGTCGACGTCCAGCTCGCGCGCCTCCTCGGCGAGGATGCGGTGGTCGAGCTCGGCCACCGCCACGCGCACGAAGCGGTGGTCGAAGTGCACGCCCAGCACCACGGCCGCAGACGGATTGAGGGTGAGCAGCACGGGCGGCCGGCCGCCCTTCGAGCCGGAGTGATCGCGGCCGTTCATGCTCTCGACCACGAGGCCGGAGCCCTGCAGGTCGGTGACGAGGCTCGACACCGTGGAGCGCGCGAGACCGGTCTGGCGCGCGATGTCCGCGCGGCTGACCGAACCGCGCTCACGCACGGTTTCGAGCACCCTAAGGCGATTGAGCTCACGCAGGGACGTGAGCGATCCAGAGCGAGTCGCACCCACGACGCGGCCACTCTCCCCGACAGGTGGAGGTTCTGTCAAGGTCTGGCAAAATTAGACCGTGTTAAGCGTTTGTTTTGTACATAACCAAAACAAACCCCCTACCGGCTTGTAGCGGTCCGCACACCGATGAGCGTTCCGGCGCCACTGATAGTTCGTGACGCGGCGAAATCGGTGCTTATCAGCGGTGGCGCTTGTGGTGGGTCTTGCGCTGCTTCCGGGCCTTGGGAGCGCTGAGCCTGAAGCCCGACTGCGCGGTCGTTCCGTCCCCGTCGAGCGCGGTGCCGAACACGTACAGCCTGTGCCTCTGCTGCAGCAGGCTCAGGTTCGGCCGTGAGAGGCGCACGCTCACGACGGTGCTCTTGTGGGCCGCGAGGCTGAAGCGGCCCTTGCCGAGCGTGCGCAGCGTGGCGCCGCGGAGCCTGATCTGGAGCGTGAGCACTCCGGAGCACGACGGGCCGCCGCCGCAGGTCACGCGCACCTTCACGGTGCCGCCGGTCGAGGCGCTCACCGACGCGCTCGACACGAGCACGGAGGAGCGGGCGGCGGTGGCGATCGGCGCGGCCGGCTGGGTGCCGGCGGACGGCGGGGCGCCCGCCCCGGGGTCCGAGCCGGAGCCCGAGCCCGTGCCGGCGCCCGAGCCGCTGCCGCCGGCGGGCGGCGGGCCCGTCGGGAATGCGCCGTCCGGCGTGCCGATGCCGGTGGGACCGTCGTAGCCCAGCAGGGCGGTGCAGAGGTAGGCGAACGTGCAGCTGCCGTTCGAGCCGCCGGTCACGTCGTTGAAGCGGCTCGCGTTGTCGTACGCGTAGCCGCCCGCGGCGGCAGCGCTGCCGGTGAGCGCGTAGGCCCCGGCCACGAGCGGAGCCGCGAGGCTCGTGCCGCCCACCTGGATCCAGCCATGGTCGTCCGAGTCGAACACGGCCAGACCTGTGTTCGGGTCGGCGTCGGCGGACACGTCAGCCACTGCGCGCGTCGGACAGTTGCTGTCGTGCTGCCAGGAGGGCTTCGTGATGAAGAGGGAGCAGCCGCTGCCCGCGCCGTCCCAGGCCGCCTCGGTCCAGCCGCGCGGGGTCGCGCTCTTGTAGAGCGAGGTGCCGCCCACCGCGGTCACGTACTTCGACGCCGCCGGGTACTCGACGCCGTAGCCGTCGTCCCCGCTCGAGACCGTCACGGTCACGCCAGGGTGGTTGTAGTAGCTATCGAACGTGGCCTCGTAGGCCGCCTCCGGGCCGCCGTAGCTGTTCGAGATCTGGGTCGCGCCCAGCCCCGCCGCCGTGTTAACGGCCGCGCCGAGGTCGGTCGTGTAGGTGCTGTTCGCCTCCACGAGCAGGATGTGGCAGAACGGGCAGGCCGCGGACACGGCCTGGAGGTCGAGCGAGATCTCCTCGCCCCAGCCGGCGTCGTGGGCCGGGAAGGCGCTGCTCGTGCCGTTCTGGTTGACCTTCTTGAAGCAGCCGTTCGCCGTGGTGCAGGCGGGCAGCCCGTAGTGCGAGCGGTAGGTGGCCAGGTCGGACTCGGCTGTGGGCATGTCGTAGGCGTCGATGATCGCCACCGTCTGGTCGGCGCCGTACTGGGAGGCGATCGAGGTCAGGCCGTACGCGTCCTGGATGTCCGCCGGCCCATACGGGATGGCACCGAGCGCGGCGGCGCGAGCCACCGGCACCCGGCGCTGCACGGCCTCGGAGTCGCAGTGCATGAAGCCAGCGAGCACGGGGCCACAGACGGGCTTGACGGGCGGCTGCGCCGCCTCGGCGGGCGCGGCCATTACGAGCGCAAGGACGAGCGCGAGGCCATATCCCCCCAACCGCAACCGTGCGAACGCAGTCGCCATTCCCGAGTTATCGGCGCGAACCCTCAGAGACCTGAGGCCAGGTCAGGCCCGGCAGCTCTTCGTGCGACCCGCGGTCGCCTTCTTCAGCTTCGCGCGGAGCTGCGCGGCACGGCGCTGAAGGGCCGCTTTGTGCGCCCCATGGGCCTTTTTGACGGCCTTGCGGGTCTTCGCCAGGGCGCGCCTGTCCACCACCACGCGGCGCGAGAAGGTCGTGCAACCGTGGGTGACCGCGAACGTGGTCGAGTCGTCGAAGGCGAACAGCCGGTCGTCGCCCTGCTGCTCGAGGAACGCGCAGGCGGTGAAGGACCCGAATACGTGGGTGAGCGCCCGGCCCGACACCTTGCCGCTCGAGCCGAGCGGCGCGTCGAGCAGCACGGCG
>DASXCV010000141.1:0-6073 GCA_036491015.1 Thermoleophilaceae bacterium
CGGCCTGGTTCACCACCTGGTCGAGCGCGAGCGTGATGAAGTCGATGAACATGATCTCGAGCAGCGGGCGCATCCCCGACTGCGCGGCGCCCACCGCCACGCCGGCGATCGCCGACTCCGAGATCGGCGTGTTGATCACTCTTTCCGTGCCGAACTCCTCCGCCAGCCCGGCGGTGGTGGTGTAGGGACCGCCCTCGGCCACGTCCTCCCCGAGCACGAACACGCGCTCGTCCGCGCGCATCGCGCGCGCCATCGCCGCATTGATCGCCTTCACGTAGGTGGTCTCGGGCATCAGCGTCTCAGTCCGCGTACACGAGCGACGCCAGGAGGTCCTCGTCGGGGAAGCCGCTCTCGCGCGCGAACTTCTCGGCGCTGTCGATCTTCTCCCCAGCCTCCCGCTCGATCGCCGCGGCGTCCGCCTCGGAGAACCAGCCCTCGGCCACGCCGTGGCGCTGCAGCCGCAGGATCGGGTCCTTGTCCTGCCAGTCGGCCTTGGCGATCGCCTCGCGGTACTTGCCCGGGTCGCCCTCGTAGTGGCCCCGCAGCCGGTGGGTCAGGCACTCGAGCAGGAAGGGACCGCCGTTACCCGCGCGCGCGTGCGCGAGGAAGCCGCCGAACGCCTCCCACACCGCGAGCACGTCGTTGCCGTCCACCGTCTGGCGCTCCACCTCGTAGGGCGCGACCACATCCGAGACGCGCTCCACGTTCGTGTGTGCCGAGCGCGGGGTGAACTCGGCGAAGCCGTTGTTCTCGCACACGAGGATCAGCGGCAGCCCCCAGAGCGTGGCCAGGTTCACCGTCTCGTTGAAGTGCCCGGCCTGCACCGCGCCGTCGCCGAAGAACACGACCGCCACCTGGTCACCGCCGCGCAGTCGCCCGGCCAGGGCAGAGCCGAGCGCCATCGGGATGTTGCCGCCCACCACACCGGTGGCCCCCATGAACCCGTGCTCGACGTCGACGAGATGCATCGACCCGCCGAGCCCGCGGCAGAGACCGTCGTCCCGGCCCATCAGCTCCGCGAGCACCCGCTCCACCGGGGCGCCCTTCGCAAGGGCATGCCCGTGCGCGCGGTGCCCGCTGTACACGGGGTCGTCGTCGCGCAGCTGCGTGCACACCGACGCCGCCACGCCCTCCTGGCCGACGCTCAGATGGATCAGCCCGTGCACCTGGTCGGCGCGCTTGAGCACGCCCACCCGCTCCTCGAAATGGCGGATCAGCCACATCGTCCGCAGGACGCCGGCGGCCCTGTCCGGGGTGAGGGCGGCCGGCACTGCGGCTCTCTGATTACGCGCCGACAGGAGCCTGTCCCAGCACCTGCTGCACCGCGCCGACGATCTTGTCCTCGTCGGGGAGGACGAACTCCTCCATCGGCTGGCTGTACGCGATCGTGGCCTCGAGCGCCGTCACCTGCTTGATCGGCGCCTTCAGCGAGGAGAAGCCCTCGTCTGCCACCTCGCCCGCGATCACCGCTGAGGCGGAGCCGTGGCGGGTGGCCTGGTCGACGAGCACGAGGCGCCCGGTCTTGTCGACCGACTCGAGGATCGTCTTCGTGTCGAGCGGGTTGAGCGTGCGCGGGTCGATCACCTCGGCCTGCACGCCCTCGCCCGCCAGCCGCTCCGCGGCCGCGAGCGCCTGGCCCACCATGTAGCCGAGCGCGACGATCGTCACGTCGCCGCCCTCGCGCCGCACCGCGGCCTCGCCGAACGGCACGAGGTGCTCGCCGTCGGGCACCTCACCCGGCTCGAGCGTGAGCAGGTAGTGGTGGAAGTAGGCCACCGGGTTGTCGTCGCGGATCGCCGTGGCCATCAGGCCCTTCGCGTCCGCGGCGGTCGACGGGATCGCCACCCGCAGCCCCGGCACGCCCATGAACATGCCGTAGATCGTGCCGGTGTGCTGGCCCGCCCAGCCGGCGGTGAAGCCGTAGCCCGCCTTCAGCACGAGCGGCACCGTCACCTGGCCGCCCGTCATGTAGCGGAAGCGTGGCGCCTCGTTCACCACCTGGTCCATGGCCACGAGCATGAACTCGGCCATGTACAGCTCGACCACCGGGCGGTAGCCCGCGAGGGCGGCGCCCACGGCCATGCCGATCTCGGCCGTCTCGGAGATCGGCGTGACCCGCACGCGGTCGGGCCCGAAGGCCTGCAGGAACTTGTCGTTTTCGGTCGTCGCGATGTTCTGGCCGAAGTAGAGAACGCTGTCGTCGCGCTCCATCTCGCCGTGGATGGCCATCTCGATCGCGGCTATGTAGGGAACCTCTGCCATGACTCTCTGGCCTCCTATGCGTAGACGAAGTTGGTGGCCGCTTCCGCATCCGGCAGCGGGCTCTCGATGCCGAAGTCCACGGCCGCCTGCATCTCGTCCTTGGCGGATTCCATGATCTCGTCGGCGTGGTCGGCGGACAGGACCTCGTCCTGCACGAGCTTGCCGCGGTAGCGGGGAACCGGGTCGCCGCGCTTCGCCGCCTCGTACTCCTCGGTCGCCCCGAACACCTCGATCGCCTCATGCTCCGGGAAGTGCAGCGGGATCCCCGGCGGCACGATGATGTTGCCGTGCGCCGACAGGCGGTAGACCTTCGACTCGACGAGCGTCGGGCCGTCGCCCCCCCGAGCGCGGTCAACCGCCTCGCCGACGCTTGCGTACACCCCCTCCGGGTCGCCGCCGTCCACAGTCACGCCCGGCATCGAGAACGCCTTGGCCTTCACCGCCAGCGGCTCGCCGGCGGCGGCGTTCGCGTCCTCCTGGTCGCTGCGCGTGACCACGTTGTAGTTGTTGTTCTCCATCACGAACACGATGGGCAGCTTCCACAGCGACGCGAGGTTGAGCGACTCGCTGAACGCGCCCTGCTTGGACGCGCCGTCGCCGAAGAAGCAGAGCACGACCTGGTTCTGCTTGCGGATCTGCGCGGCGTAGGCCGCGCCCGTGGCCTGCGGGATGCCCTGCGCCACGATGCCGCTCGTGCCGAGGAAGCCGCGCGCCACGTCGGTGAGGTGCATCGAGCCGCCGTAGCCGCCGCAGAGGCCGGTCTTCTTGCCGTAGATCTCGGCCATCATCGCCTTCGTGTCGGTGCCGAGGACGATCGGGTAGCCGTGGCAGCGGTAGGTCGTCATCAGCTGGTCGCTCGGCTCCAGCGTGGCCAGCGATCCGACGATCGACGCCTCGGCGCCGTCGGCCAGGTGCGTGTGCCCGCGGATCACGCCGGGGTGCTCCTCGAACGTGCCCTTCACCCGCTCCTCGAACTCGCGGATCCGCGCCATCTGGGTGAAGATCCAAATGCGCCTGTCGGAATCGAGCTCCTTCATCGGCTCCTCCTCAGTTCTTTCACGCCACGCCTGCGCTGAACTGCGCGGCGGTGGTCTCGTAGGCTCGTTTGAACTCCTCCTCGATCGGGAGGTTCCTCAGCTCTTCCGAGAGCACCTCGACACCCCACGGTCCCTCGTAGCCCGCCTCGATACAGGCGTCCACGTAGGCCGCGATGTCGAACTCGCCCTCGCCGGGAAGCTTGCGGTGGTTGATCACCTCGTCCAGCGTGTCTTCCATGTCCTCGTACTGGCCGTCGGACAGCTCGACCCAGCTCAGGTACTCGCGCGGGATACGCGTCAGCTCTTGGGGTGAGATCCCGAGCTTGGCCATGTGCCAGGTGTCGATCGCGAGCCCGCCGTTAGGCTGCGCGGCGCCCTCTGCGAGCTCGAGCGCGGCGTCGAGGCTGCGCACGTTCGCGTCGAACGGCATGAACTCGTAGACGACCTTCGCGTCCGTGTTGTTGGCCGTGTCCTGGCAGAGCTCGCCGAAGCCCTCGGTCACCTGCTCGAGCGGGGCCTCGGTGCCGGGGATGTTGCCCACCTTGATGTGATGGGCGTCGAAGGTGGCCGCGGCATCGAAGAGCAGCTCGCGGCGGGTGTCCGAGTCGGCGCGCAGCGGGTCGTCCTCCGGCACGAAGAAGTCCTGGAGGAACTCGAGCTGGATGAACTCGAGGCCGGAGTCGTCGAACACCTGCTTCATCTCCCGCAGGCTCGTGGTCTCGAGCTGGTGCTCGATGTCGGCGTGCCAGAGGCCGATGCCCTTGAAGCCGGCCTTCACCGCCTCGGCGCAGCGGTCGGCCCAGCTGAACGTGCTCCACTCGCGCCCGAAGTGCACCTGGACCGGGCCGGACACGGTCCAGTAGAGCGCCACCAGATCGACTTCGCCCATCGTCACTCCTCCTCCGTTCGAGGGCCTCCGGGCGACGGTACATCCACCGCCCCGGCGAGTCCAGCCTCCCAGCGCAGGCCTTCTTGGCTCTGAGCGCGCTGGCGCTTTGCGCTCCGGCGGGCGGGCGCTTACAGTGCGCGCATGCAGGTCCTGGACGACGCGCGGGCGGGTGTGGTCGAGCAGTTGTGCGAGGCGATCGTGCCGGGGTCGAGCCGGGTCCGGCCCGTCGTGTACGTGGACGCCGTGATGGCGCGGATGCCGCCTCCTCAGTGCGATGCCTTTATCGCTGCTTTTGACTCCCTGGCTGACGCGGCGTCTGGGGGCACCGAGGGGTTGCGCCCGGTTGCTCTCACCCCCGAGTTCATGATGGTCCGCGCTTTGTGCGTCGAGGCGTTCTACTCCGACTTTGTCGCGCCCGACGGCGTCGGCCCCTCCGCCTACGAGGAGATCGGGTTCAACGCCTCGCCGCTCGCCGCGCGCGTGAAGAAGGATTGGTCTTACCTGGGGGTGGAGGGATGAGCGAGCGCTTCGAGGTCGTCGTCGTCGGCTCGGGCGCGGGTGGCGGGGTGGTGGCCGGCGAGCTCGCCGAGCGCGGGCGCACTGTGCTGCTGCTCGAGACCGGCCCGCACCTCACGGCGGCGACCTTCGAGCGCTGGGAGTCGAAGGCCGCGCACGACATGTGGTTCCCGATCCGGCTGGCGCTGCCCGCCGGCGACCCGGGGCCGGGACCGCTCGCCCTGATCAGCGGGCGCTGCGTGGGCGGCACCACCACGATCAACACCAAGCTCGCGCTGCGGACCTCGCAACGGGAGCTCGACAAGTGGAACGCGGCCTCGGGGGTGCAGTTCACTGCGGACGAGCTCGCCCCTCACTACGCGCGCGTGGAGGACTACCTCGGCGTGCGCCGGCGGGTGGACTGGAACTGGCGCAAGTGCGTGCGCACCGTGGCGGCAGGCTTCGAGAAGCTCGGCTACGAGCTCGAGCCGGTGGACGCGTACACCGACGAGAACTGCTCGCAGTGCGGGTCCTGCCTGCAGGGCTGCCCGACCAACGCCGGCAAGGGGACGCTGAACACCTACATCCACCGGAACTGGATGGCCGGGCGGCTCGAGCTGCGGCCGGATTCGTTTGTCGAGCGTGTGCTGATCAGCAATGGGGAGGCGACGGGAGTCGAGTACGTGGACGCCGGCGGCTCTCGCCACGAGGTCGAGGCGGACGTCGTTGTCGTCGCCTGCGGTGCTCTGGCTTCGCCTCAGCTGCTGATGCGCTCCTCTGTGCCGAACGACTGGATCGGGCGCAACCTCGGCTTCCACCCCGCGCAGTTCGTGTTCGGGCTGTTCGACGAGCCGCAGGACGCGCACATGGTCGCCCCCATCAGCTCGCACTTCATGGACCACGCGCCCGACGACAAGGGCGGCTACATCGTCGAGGCCGTGACGGTGCAGGACCCGATCGGCTTCACCGTCGCGCTGTGCGACGAGAACGGACCGATGTGGGGCGAGCCGCTCGTCGAGGCGGCGAAGAACTACCGCCGCTGGATCGGCCTCCTCAACCTCTCGAACGACGACAACAACGGCCGCATCGAGGTCGACGCCGACGGCAACGAGTCGTTCTGGTGCGACTTCCAGCCGCACGAGCTCGACCGCCAGCAGGCCGCCTTCGACTTCTCCCGCAAGGTGCTCGAGGCCGCCGGCGCCACGCAGATCCTGTGGTCCTCGTTCGCAAGCACCCACGTGCAGGGCACCTGCCGCATGGGCGCCGACCGCGACTCCTCCGTCATCGACAGCCACGGCGAGTCGCACGACGTGAAGCGCCTCTACGTGGGCGACAGCTCGGCGTTCCCGCGCACGCTGTCGGTCAACCCGTCGATGACGATCATGGCGCT
>DASXCV010000142.1:0-23559 GCA_036491015.1 Thermoleophilaceae bacterium
AGCCCGAGGTCGGCCATCTGCTCGCCCACCCCGCTCGCCGCCTCCCCGATCTTCACCTGCGCCTCGGCGGCCGAGTACTGCGCCTTGATCACTTCCTTCTTGGTGCGGAAGGCCTCGATCTTGTCGCGCATCTTCTTCTCGTTCTCGGTGAGCTGCTCCTGCTGCTTCTCGAGCTCGGCGATCTGGGAGTCGAGGGTCTGGAGCTCGGTCTGCGCGACGGTCTTGCGCTCGAGCGCGGCCCGTGCGAGGTCCTCGCGATTCTGGGCCAGCGCCTGGCGCGCCTGGGTGTCGAGCTTCACGACCTGCTGCTTGATCTGCTCCTCCTGCATCTGAAGGCGCTTCTTGGACGTGACCACGTCCGCGATGCCCTTCTTCACGTTCTGGAGCAGCTCGAGCTGCTTGTTGTAGCCGTAGTCGAGGGTCTCGCCGGGATCCTCGGCGCGGTCGAGGAGCTTCGAGACTTTGGCCTTCACGACGGTGGAAAAGCGTCCGCCGAGTCCTGGCATGCGCGCCTCCTGAGAAACGATTAGGAAAGAACGACTCTTAGACTACCCAGCCTCGATGGAGCCACGGCCGCCCTCGCAATCCATTTCGACGCTGACCCGCTGGATGGGGCTCTCCGAGGCCAACGGCCGGGGCAACGTGCACGGCGGAATCATCATGCACATGTGCGACGAGGTGGCCGGCATCGCGGCGATCCGTCACTCCGGGCTGCCGGTGGTGACCGTCGGGATGGACCGCATGACCTTCGACCACCCGGTGCTCGTGGGCAACCTGGTGACCGTGCGCGCGTGCGTGAACGCGGCCTGGCGGACGTCTATGGAGGTGGGGGTGCGCGTGGAGTCCGAGAACGTGCGCACGGGCGAGTGCCTGCACACCTCCACGGCCTACCTCACGATGGTCGCGCTGGGCGATGACGGGCGGCCGACCGCCGTGCCGCCACTAACCCCCGCGACGCCGGACGAGGAGCGCCGCCAGCGCGAGGCGCAGCTTCGCCGTGACAATCGCCTGGCCGAACGTGAGCACATCTCCGCGGGGCGCCAGAACGGCTGAGCCCGTTCGCTAGCCTGAGAGCGCGGGCAGTTCAAGAACTCTTGATCGGAGAAACCCCATGTCGAACATCGAGGACCGTCCCGGCGAGCTCGTGCTCTATACCTGCCACATCGATGAGGGTGGCCCGGCGGTTCACCCGTGCCGGCGCGCGCACGACGCACTGCGCAAGGCCGGCCACGACTACCGCACCGAAGTCGCCGACCGCAACCATCCGTTCGGGATCTTCACGAGCGGCAAGCGGCCCGAGCTCAAGCGCGTGAGCGGCCAGGAGAAGCTGCCGGTGCTTCAGCTTCCCGACGGCAGCACCGTGAACGGCTCGCGCGAGATCATCCGCTGGGCGAAGGAGAACGCACCGCAGCCCGCGGAGGCTCAGCAGGCGTAGCCTTCCCAGCCGTGCCACTGGCCGGCTACCAGTTCGACCTCGAATCGATGCTCCAGCTGATCGCGCTGGGGCTGTCGGCCCTCGCCTACATCGGCTATCGCAAGCGCGCGCAGACGCTGGCCGCGCAGCACCGGCCGGTGCCGTCGTGGCGCGAGTGGTGCTTCATCGCGGGCCTGATCGTGCTGCTCGTGGCGCTCAGCCCGCCGGTCGACTCCTGGGCGGACAAGGTGTTCGCGGCCCACATGGCGCAGCACCTCGTGATCGGCGACTTCGCCGCGCTGCTGCTCGTGCTCGGCATGAACGGGCCGATGATGCAGCCCATCCTCCACATCAAGGTGATCGACCGGCTGCGTTTCCTCGCCAATCCGATCCCGGCGATCTCGGTGTGGGCCGTGAACTTCTACGTCTGGCACCTGCCGTTCATGTACAAGGCGGCCTACGACAACGACCTGATCCACGCCGGCCAGCACCTCTCGTTCCTGATCTTCGGTGCGGTGATGTGGATGCCGCTGTTCGGCCCGCTGCCCAAGCCCGCGTGGTTCAACAGCATCGCCAAGCTCGGGTACATCCTCGCCGTGCGGCTGCTCGGCACGCTGCTCGGCAACGTGTTCATCTGGTCGGGCACGGTCTTCTACACGTTCTACGGGGCGGGCGAGGCCCGCGCTCACATCGCGCCGCTCACCGACCAGTCAATCGCCGGCGTGGTGATGATGCTCGAGGAGAGCATCCTCACCCTGTTCCTGTTCGGCTGGCTGTTCCTCCAGGCCGCGGCCCAGGGCGAGGAGAAGCAGGACCTGCTCGACTGGGCGCACGCGCGCGGCATCGAGCTGAGCGACCGCCGCGCCGGGCGCGCCGTTGCGGCCGGGCGCGGCGCGGAGCTGCGCGAGCGCCTCGAGCGCGAGGCGGTCAGGTCGCCGGCACCTGGGTCTGTTGCTGGTCCGGCGGCGTGAGCAGCTGCTGCCAGCGCTGAATCAGCCCGTTCCGGATCGTGAAGCGCACCCGCGCGCTGCCGCCGCCCTTGCAGGCGCCGTGCGGCCCCTTGCGCAGGTGGAAGCCGGCCACTGAGGTGACCCGCTCCGCGCGGATGAAGGTGATGTCTGCGCGGCAGGGCAGACCCGAGTTCCATTCGACGGCGAACTTGTGCGAACGGAGCTGAAGCACGTAGTCCTGGGTGACGACGGCGCCCTGCGCGAAGTAGGACGCGGCCGTCTCGTAGTCGCGGCCGTTGATCGCCCGGTTCCAGCCGCGGATCACCTTCTCGTCGCCAGGTCGCGCGGCAGCCTGAGTAGGCCTCGGGGTCGAGGTTTGGTGCGAGCCGCCGCCGCATCCTGCGGCGAGCAACACGGGTAGCGCGAGCCCGGCCATCCAGCGCCGGTGCATGAGCGCAGTTTAAGGTAGAGCGACCGACGAGGGGAGACCGCAATGCCCGGGACACACGAGGACGCGATGCTGATGGTCGAGCTCGCCAAGTGGGGCGCGATGATCGAGCTCAACAAGGCGACGTCCGTGATCTTCTCCGACGACTTCGACCCCGACACCGCGGATGCCAGGGACGGGCCGGTGCAGATAGTGCTCGGCTTCACCGAGACGCTCGGGACGTTCGTCAAGAACGACCTGCTCAACCGCGACCTGGTGTACGACTGGCTCTGGGTCAGGGGAATGTGGGACCGGGTCGGACCGGCTGCCGTGCGTGCCCGTGAGAAGGCGGGCGTGCCGCAGCTCTACGAGAACTTCGAGGCACTCGCGCAGGGCCAGGGCGGCTAGCGGCCCTTTGTAGCTGGACGATTGCTCGACGCGCCGAGGTATCGCGAACGCGCCGGCTTCAGGCGCGCCGGTAGCGCACGTATACCACGGCCGAGCCGAAGGTCCTCGTCTCCACCAGCTCGAGGCCGAGGGGCTGATCCAGCCTCGGGAAGAACGGCGTGCCGCCGCCGACCACCACGGGATTGACGAACAGTCCGTACTCGTCGACAAGGCCGGCCTCGATCAGCGTGGCAGCGATTCCGGCGCCGCCCACCGCGAGGTCCTTGCCGTCCTCCTGTTTGAGCGCCGCCACCTCCTCGACGACGTTCGCGCTCACGAGCCTGGCGTTCCCCTCGACCGCGTCGAGCGTCGTCGAGAACACCACCTGGGGCGTGGCCTTCCAGGTCTCGGCCCACTCGAGCATCACCCGCGAGTCCGAGGTCTGCTCGTTCACACCCGCCCAGAACCGCATCGTCTCGTAGAGGCGCCGCCCGTAGAGGTTCACGCCGATCTGGAGCGCCTGCTGGTTGTGGAAGGCGTGGAGCTCTTCGTCCGGCGCGGCCCAATCGAAGTTGCCGGCGCGGTCGGCTATGTATCCGTCGAGCGACACGCCCATCGCGTAGGTCAGCTTTCTCATGGCCATCCCGTCACTACGGCTGGAGCTGCTCCCCCGACTCGTCGTCGACGATGAAGATCGCGTCGACGGGGCAATCGGCCGCCGCCGAGAGGATCTGATCGCGGTCGGCGCCGTCGGGGTCGACGACGATCGACTTGTCGTCGCCGTCGAGCTCGAAGACGCCGGGCGCCGAGTCGACGCAGTCGCCGAAGCCGAAGCAGAGCTCGCGATCCACCTGGATCGTGAACTTGTGGCGCTTGGAGAGGACCGGCTCGGAGGTCGTCTCGCTCACGCGGCCGCAGGTTCCTTCTCGACCGCGTCGGACGCCGCGCGCAGGCCCTCCTGGAACGCCTCGCGCTGCATCCGCGAGACCACGAGCCGCTGAATCTGGGCCGTGCCCTCGAAGATCTGGTAGATCTTCGCGTCGCGGAACCACTTCTCGAGCGGGCAGTCCATCGTCTGCGCGAAGGGGCCGACGAGATCCATCGCCTCGGTGGTGGCCCACATCGCCACGTCGCCCGCCTTCAGCTTCGACATCGAGCCCTGGCCGGCAGTCATGGGCACGCCGTTGCGCCCCATCCAGGCGGCGCGCCACACGAGCATCCGCGCGGCGTCGATCTCCGTGGCCATGTCCGCGATCACCTGCTGGATGCGCTGCTGCTCGAGCAGCTCCTGGCCCTCCTCCTCGCGCCCCTCGAGGTACTCGAGCGTGTAGTCGTAGGCGGCGCGCGCGATGCCGAGCGCGGAGGCGCCCACCAGCGGGCGCGTGATCTCGAAGGTTGCGAGCGCGCCGGACGAGCGGCCGGTGGACTTGCCCGAGCGGGCGCGCTCGAGCTTGGCGTTCAGCTTGTCCATGCCGCCGAGGAGGTTCTCCACCGGCACGCGGCAGTTGTCCAGCACCACCTCGGCCGTCTGGGAGGCGCGGATGCCGATCTTGTCCTCCTTCTTGCCCTGCGAGAGGCCCGGCGTGTCCTTGGGCACGATGAAGGAGGCCTGGCCGCGATGGCCGAGCTCTGCGTCGACGGTGGCGATCACGACCGTCACGTCCGCGATGCCGCCGTTCGAGATGAAGACCTTGGTGCCGTTGATGACCCACTCGTCGCCGTCGAGCTTGGCGGTGGTGCGCAGGGACTTGACGTCCGAGCCCGCGCCCGCCTCGGTGACCGCGTAGGCGCCGAGCTTGATCTCGTCGCCGATGCCGTAGCACTCGGGCAGCCACTTGCCGATCTGCTCAGGGGTGCCGGAGGACGCGATGCCGGCGGCGGCGAGCGATGACGCGGAGATGGCGAGCGCGATGCCCGCACAGCCCCAGTGCAGCTCCTCGGCGTAGATCACGCCGTTCAGCCCGCCCGGGTCGTTCGCCATGCGCTCCAGGTAGTCCATCCCGTGGAGCTTCCACTGGCGGGCTTCCTTGATCACCTCGTACGGCACGCTCTGCTCGCGGTCGTACTTGGGGGCCACTGGGCGGATGACCTCCTCGGCGAACTTGTGGCAGTAGGCCTGCCATTCGAGCTGTTCGTCAGTCAGGCGGAAATCCACTGCTCGGCCTCCCGTAGAAGTCGTGTTGCGCGCTGCCTCGCGCACTCAGGTCGTTGACTGACCAGTCAACCAAATCCAGGATACCCGCTTGCGCTTGCCGCCAGTCGCGGCGTTATCGTGGGCTGCCGTGGCCCGTCCCCTCGGAGTGCTCCTTGTCGCCGCGCTCGTAGCCGTCTCCGGCTGCGCCGGTCTCAACGAGAAGAACAACCGGGGCAGTGGCGGCGGCGGCGGCGCCCCGCCTGTGATCAGCGCCCAGTCGGGCAGCAGCTCGGCCACCGCGGAGCTCGGCATCCCTGTCACCGCCACGAGGAACACCACGCGCGTGCCGGGAGCGGATCCCGTCGCCGACGTGGCCGGCGCGGTCAGTGCCGTGTTTCCCTCCACCGCCCCGGACAACCGCCCGAAGGCCGTGGCGATCGTCGACAAGAGCAACTGGCAGGGAGCGATCTCGGCCTCGGTGCTGATGGCCGATCCGCTCGGGATCCCGATCCTGCTGAGCGACGACGGGAAGCTGCCGGCCGTGTCGAGCGACGCTCTCAAGCGCCTGCAGCCGACCGGCTCGCCGCTCGCCCAGAACGCCCAGATCATCCGCATCGGCGACAACGCGGCGCAGGTGTCCGGCTACCGCACCGCGGTCGTACCGGGAACGGACCCCTACGGGATCGCCGCCGGCATCGACCGCTTCTTCTCGGTCGCGCGTGCCAAGCCCACGCGCGACGTGGTGGTCACCTCCGGTGAGCAATCCGGCTTCGCGATGCCGGCCTCGGCCTGGGCCGCGCGTTCCGGGGACAGCGTGCTGTTCGTGAAGCAGAACGCGATCCCGGCGTTCACGCGCTCCGCGCTGCGGCGCCATTCGCACGCGCACATCTACCTGCTGGGACCGCCCACGGCCGTCAGCTCGGCGGTCGCGAAGTCGCTCGGCCACTTCGGCAAGGTCACGCGCATCGACGGCGTCACGCCCGTGGAGAACGCGATCGCGTTCACGCGCTACTCGAGCCACGGCTTCGGCTGGGGCATCACCACGCCCGGCCAGAACTTCACGATCGCCGGCACCTCCCGCCCGGCGGACGCCGCGGCCGGCGCCGTACTCGGGACAGCCGGCGTGTACGCCCCGCTGCTGCTGACCGACCGCAGCGCCACGCTGCCCACCCCGCTCGACAACTACTTCCTCGACGTGCAGCCGGGCTTCCAGACCAACCCCAACTCGGGCGTCTTCAACCACGTCTGGATCCTGGGCGACGACAGCGTCGTGTCGGTCGCGGCGCAGGGACGGCTCGACTCGATCACGCAACTCGTGCCGGTTCAGAACCAGCAGCCCTAGTAGCTTTCACGACCGTGAGCGAGTACGAGAAGCCGGATCGGCGACCCACCCTCGAGGACGTGCGGCAGCTGATGGGCGCCTCGACGCCCCACTTCTCGCTGCAGATCCGCAACCGCATCCGCAGGCTGATCGCGGACCTGCCCGCGAGCGACCCGGCGCGCATCGAGGGCGAGCGCGAGATCGCGCGCCTCGAGCGCATCGCCTTCGACGGCGAGCACCGCGGCCATCCCGGCGCTCCCGGCGAGCGCGAGATGCCGAGCATCCAGCGCCGCTAGGGCGAGCAGCACCAGCCGCCGGCCGCCGGGAAGCCCGGCCTGCCGCGGCGGTCGGGCTCGAACGCGCGGCCGATGCTCGACACCGCGAGGAGACGGCGCGCCGGCGCCGACCGCAGGAAGAGCCACTGGTCGGCGTCGCGCCAGGTGACGAGCAGCCAGCGCCCGTCCGGCGACCAGCGCACGGCGTCGAAGCGCCCGGCGCCCGCGAACGAGCGGCGCGCGTCCCAGCCGCGAGAGCCCACGCGCAGGAGGAACACCTCGCTGCGATCCTCCGGCACGTCGTAGCGGGCGAGCGCGATCGTCCGCCCGTCGGGCGAAACATCGGCGCTTGCGAAGCGCAGCGCGCTGCCTGTGGTGAGCAGCTTGAGCACGGCGCCGCTGCGGCCGTCGAGCAGCTCGAGGCTGCGCGGCCCGGCCACCATCAGCGTGTGGCCGCGGGGCGACCACTGCAGGCTCCCCGGCGTCGAGCCGGTCGCGCTCGCGCTCCACAGCAGGTTGCCGGAGTCCACGTCGCGCGTGACGATCTGCCCGCCGTTCGTCCAGTAGCTCACCACGTGCCGGCCGGCGGCGCCGGGGCGCCATGCGGGCGCCACCGCGGCCACGCCGCGCGCCAGGAGCTTGTCGCCGTTGCCGTCGCCCGCCACCACGCGCAGCGTGGAGCCGCTCAGGTAGGCCACCCGGAAGCCGTCGCCCGGCGACCAGCTCGGCAGCCGCGGAGCGGGCAGCCGCGGCAGCGCCCAGCGCACCTGACCGCGCGGGTCGACCGCCACCAGGCTGTGGCCGCGCACCGCCGCCACGAACAGCCCGTGGGGCGACCAGGTGGCGTCGCGGTAGGGACCGAGCAGGCGCTTCGACCCGTCTGCGCTGACGATCCAGGTGCCGTCGCGCGAGCCCACGAGCAGCTTGCCCCCGGACGGCAGCGATACGAGCGCGGGCTGCGCGTGCTTCACACCCGGACTCGCGAAGCGCTCGCCCACCCAGTGGCGCACGCTCGCGCCCGCGGGCGAGATGAGCAGCGCCGCGAGCGCGGCCGCCGCGCCTGCCGCCGCCAGCCGGCGCTGGAGCGGACGGCGCCGCGGCACCGGCACGCGCTCCACGCGCTCGAACTCAGCCGCGGCCACCTCCCATGCGCGCAGCGCGGCCTCACCCTCGTCGGGCGCCTCGAGGCCGCGCACCCTGCGCTCGAGCAGCCGGTCAGTCACGGGCCACCTCGTGCGCCAGGTCGTCGAGCGCCCGGCGAAGGCGCGAGTTCACCGTGCCGCGCGGCAGGTCGAGCAGCTCGGCGATCTCGCCCGGCGTGTACTCGAGCACGTAGCGCAGCACCACCACGGCGCGGCGCTCGGGCGTGAGCTGCGCGAGCGCGGAGGCCAGCTCGTCCCGCCCTTCCACGTCGTCGCGCAGCTCGCCATCCGGGGGCTCGACATCGAGCTCGCGGCGGAGCGCGCGGGCGCGCGCCCAGTCGATCGCGCGGTTCACCACGATGCGGTGGAGCCACGGCCCGAACGGCCTGCGCCTGTCGAAGCGGTGCAGCGCGCGCAGCGCGGACAGGAACGCCTCCTGGGCGATGTCCTCGGCAGCGGCGCGGTCATACACCACGAAGTAGGCGGCACGGTAGGACGCCGGCCAGTAGCGGCGGAAGAGCTCCTCCAGGTCCTCGCGCGACCCGTCCTGAGCGCCGCGGATGAGCGCGCGCTCCGAGCGGTCCGCCCGCCGCCGCGCCGGCAGCCTCGCCAACGCAAGCTCACCCGCATCCGAGGTCACGGCTCGCGCCCCATCACCCCGGTTACGGCCGGCGACTCTCACGAGGTCCCGCCCCACCCCATATCCGCAAGCCTAGTGCGAATCGGCACGTATGTGCCGGTCAGGGCCCGGCGGTCTCCACCTCTTCGACGCCGCGCGCCACGCGCGCCAGCTCCTCGTCGGGCAAGGCCTCCTCGATCAGCGGGAACAGCACGCGCTCCTCGTGGCGCACATGGGCGTCGAGGCGCTCGCCGAGCGCATGCAGGCGCTCCGGCGGCGGCCCGCTCTTGAGCGAGCCCAGCTCGTGCGCCTCGCGCCGGATCTCCACATGGTCCACGAGCACGCGCACCACCTCCTCGCGCGAGACGTCGGCATATGCCGAGTACGCGGGCAGGAGCACCTCCTCCTCGGCGCGGAAGTGCAGGTGCCCGACGCTGAACCAGAAGTCGAGGAAGTCGCCGAGCACCTCGCCGGCCGCGTCATCGTCGGCGCGCTTCAGCCGCATCGCCTGGAAGAGCGCCTGGTGGTGATCGCGCGAAAGCCTCTCGAGCGCCTCGTGCCGCTTCATCTGCGGCACATCATGGCGAAACTTCCTCGAGCCTCCTGTCCCGGGTGCGGATGCCGAACTGCGCGATCACCGCGGCGACCCCCATGCAGCCCGCCAGCACGACGAACGAGGTGAGCGCCCCCATGTCCGCGATGTGCGGCGCGATCAGCAACACGCCGATGCCGCCGCCGAGGTGACCGACGCCGTCCACCAGCGCGAAGCCGGTGGTGCGCGCCCGCGTGGGGAAGTTCTCCGCCGACCAGGCGTACGCCATCGGCACCCACAGGTTGAAGCCGAAGAACACGATGCCGGTGCCGATGAACGCGAGCGTCGTGCTCGTGTCGCCGGCCTTCGCGGCGAGGATGCCGCCGGCGAGCGTGACGACCGCGCAGATCGGCAGCCACAGCTTGCGCTCGAGCCGCTCGGCGATGAACGGCGCCGTGATCCCCGCGAGCACGAACCCGATCGCGCCCATCGCGACGATCAGCCCCGCCTCCGGCGGCTTGTAGCCCAGCGCGGTGAAGATCGACGTCCCGCCCGCGGAGAACGCGTACACCGTGATGTACGCGAGGAACCACATCGAGAACAGCAGCAGGATGCGTTTGAGGTAGAGGCCATTCCAGAGCAGCTCGCCGTAGGGCGCACGCCCGGGCACGGGCTCGACGCCATCGAGCGGCTGCGGGTCGGGGAGCGGGCCGCGCTTCGACGCGCGCGCCTCCATGTCCCCCACCACCTTCTCCGCCTCGCCGAGGCGCCCGCGCCCCACGAGCCACCGCGGCGACTCCGGCAGCTCGAAGCGCAGCGCGATCGCCACGAGCGCGAGCAGCGCCCCGATCGCGTACGTCCAGCGCCAGCCGTCGGTGAACGTCGGCGACGCCTTCGCCCACGACAGGCCGAGTGGCCACGGCGCCGGCTCGGTGGTGAGGATCAGCCCCACCCAGACGCCCAGGAAGGCGCCGATCGACGACATCAGGAAGATCAGCGAGGTGAACTTGGCGCGCGCCCTGCGCGGCGCGACCTCGCCGATGTAGGTGTTCACGATCGCGAGGTCCGCGCCGATCCCGATGCCGGTGACGATGCGCGCGATCACGAACTGCGTGTAGTCCGCGGCGAGCGCGTTCCAGAGCGCGCCGAGCCCGGTCACCAGCATCGTGAACAGCAGCATGTTGCGCCGTCCCACGCGATCGGCGATCGGGCTGAGGCACAGCGTCCCGATCACGTAGCCGGCGAGGTTGAGCACGATCGGCACGCGCAGCGCCGTGAGCGCGTTCTCGGGCGTGCAGCCCTTCTTCAACGCCACGCAGCTCTGGATGAAGCCGACGTTGATGTCGAAGATGTCGTAGAAGGTGAAGAGGAATCCGAGCCCGAGGATCCCGATGAACAGGAACGGGAGCGACCAGATGTCGATCCTCTCGAGCCGGGCCAGCAGCTCGTTCGCCTTGTTCGCCTGCGCCGGCTCGGCGCCCGTTCTCGTACGCGGGCGCGTGGCGGCGCCCGTCCGCGTCGTTGCCTCCATCTTCCCCCTCCGACCTGAAACTGTCTGGTCGTTTAGGGGTTCCAGGGGAGGCGGAAGCTAAACCCCGGGACCGGCTACGTCGAAGCGGACTTCCCGAGGATCGACTGCTGCCCGCGCTTCACCACGTAGCGGATGTCCGGCAGCTTGTCGCGGGTGTGTGACTTGATCGTCTTCATCCGCCGCAGCCGCACGTCGAGGCTGTTCTTCGAGGCATGCACGAGGCCGTAGCCGTGGTGGTCGAAGTCCGCCTGGTCGACCCAGGGGTTGATCGCCTTCAGCGTGTTGATGACAGCCGCCGGGGTGTTCGGATTCTGGTCGTTCCCCTGGAGCACCGCGCCGCCGCCGAGCGGGATGTCGCTCTCGCCGAGGCCGGCCGATGTGATCGACCCGCCGACGAACTCGAGCCCGGCCGGATCGCCGGTGCCGCCGTTCGTCTTCACGTCGCCCGCGACGAACGTGTGGATGTCGCCGGTGATGAAGATCACGTCCTCGATCTTCTGCGTGTGGATGAACTGCGCGAGCTCCTCGCGCTCGCCCGGATAGCCCTGCCAGCTGTCGTAGCCGAAGTAGGTGTTCGGACCCACCTTGGTGTCCATGATCATCACTTCGTTGCCGATGATCTTCCAGGCGGCCTTCGACGCCTTGAGCTGCTTCTTCAGGTAGGCCATCTGCTTCGAGCCGAGGAACGCCCGCTTGTTGGGCAGCTCGGCACAGGGCGGCACGACGTCGTCGCCACACGGCTGGTTGTCGCGGTACTGGCGCTCGTCGAGCATGAACAGCTCGACGTTGCGGCCAAAGCGCAGCGAGCGGTAGATGCGGTCGCCCGGCCCGCCCTTGATGTCGTAGAGCGGCATGCTCTCGAAGAACGCGCGGTAGCCCGCGTTGCGGCGCGCCACGCTGTACTGGTTCTGGGGCGGCAGGCCGCCGTTGCGCGGGCGCCCGGCGTAGTTGTCCTCCACCTCGTGGTCGTCCCACGTGGTCACGTACGGGAACAGCTGGTGCACCTTGCGCAGGCTCGCGTCGGTCCGGTACAGCTCGTACTTCTTGCGGTACTGGTCGAGCGTGATCGCCTGGTGGTGGAAGCTCGTCGTGGTGTTCGCCTCGGGCGCCGGCCCGATGGTGTCGTCGCGCACGCCCGTGCCGTCGGCGATCGAGTGGTACGCCTCGTCGTAGATGTAGTCGCCGAGGCCGACGAAGAAGTCGATGTCCTCCTTCGCCATCAGCTCGTACGCGTTGTAGAAGCCGTGGGTGTAGTCCTGGCAGGACCAGTAGGCGAACTTCACGGTCTCGTTCGAGTCGTGCGGAAGCGCCGTCTGGAAGCGGCCGACCGGGCTGTGGTGCGACTTCGTGGCGAAGCGGTAGAAGTAGCGCTCGTGCGGCTTGAGGCCGGCGATACGGGCCTTAACCGCATGGTTGAGCGAGGCGTTGGTCGCGACGTCGGTGCGCGCGACCACGTGCTTGAAGTGCGAGTCCTTCGCCACCTCGAGGTGCACGCGGCCCGAGCCGCCCACGCCCGCGAGGCGGGTCCAGAGGGTCATGCTGTGAAGCGTCGGATCGCCGGACGCCACTCCGTCGGGGAACGAGCCGCCGCCGAAGAGCGGCGCCTTCTTGGCACTGGTCAGGCCATTGGCGAACACCTGCGGCGCGAACACCGTGGTCGCGGCAAAGCTGCCTGCCGACACCAGCAACCGCCGACGGCTCAGAACGAAGTCGTCCACTGCGAGTCTCCTCTCTCTCCCGGCCCCCGGTGGGGGTCGGCGAATCCTACGGGCTGAGGTCCCCGCCGGGCAAGCAGTCTTTAAGGTATTTCAGGCGGTGGCGGCCGCGCGTGAGAGGCCGGCGAGGTCGGCCACGCGATCGCGGTGCGCGCGCGGGCTGCCGAGCAGATGACCGTCGGTGCGGGCGCGCTTCAGGAAGAAGTGGAGGTCGTGCTCCCAGGTGAAGCCGATCCCGCCGTGCACCTGCAGCGAAGACGCGGTCACCCGCCAGCCGGCGTCTGCGGAGTACGCCTTGGCCATCGACGCTGCCAGCGCGAGCGACTCCGGCTCGGTGTCCGCCACCCAGCCCGAGTAGTAGACGGCCGAGCGCGCGCTCTCCACCTCGAGCATCATCTGCGAGCAGCGGTGCGCGACCGCCTGGTAGGAGCCGATCGGCCGGTCGAACTGCTTGCGGTCCTTGGCGTAGGCCACGGCCGTGTCCATCGCCCACTGGGCGACGCCCACCAGCTCGGCCGCCAGGGCGATCTCGGCGCGGTCGACTCCGGCCTGCACGTCGCCGCCGAGCGCCTCGCCGCCGCCGTTCGCACGCACCGCCGAGAAGCGGCGCGTGGAGTCGATCGTGTCGCGCTGCTCGACCTCCGCGCTGCCTGCCTCCACCACGGTCGCGGAGTCGCCGTCCACGAGCACGATCAGCGCCGCCGAGTCGGCGTCCGGCACGAGCGGCGCCTCGCCGTTCGTCACGATCCCGACGGTGCCGCGCTGCTCGCCCGACGCGATGCCCGGCAACAGCCGCTCCTTCTGCTCCTCGCTGCCCGCCTGCTGGATCAGGAAGCCGGCCGCCACGTTGGAGAAGAACGGCGTGGGCGCGAGCGCAAAGCCGAGCTCCTCTTGCAGGATCACCAGCTCGATCACGCCGAGCCCCTGGCCGCCGTGGTCCTCGTCGATGAAGATCCCGGGCCAGCCGAGCTCGGAGATCTCGCCCCAGAGCGCGTCGTCGTAGGTGCCGGCCTCGGCCAGCTCGCGGCGCTTCTCGGGCTTGAAGCGGCTCGAGAGGAACTCGTTCGCGGTGCGCTTGATCGCCTGCTGGTCGTCGGTGAAGTCGAAGTTCAAGTCGGGCTACCTCATCCTCGGCAGGCCGAGCACGCGCTCGGCGATGATGTTCTTGAGGATCTCGGTGGTGCCGCCCTCGATCGAGTTCGCACGGGCGCGGAGGAAGCGGTAGGTCCACTTGTCGTCCGCCACCGGCGCCTCGGGGCCGCGTACGTCCATCGCCAGCTCGGTGAGCGCCTGGTTGATGTCCGACCACTGCCACTTGGGCAGCGAGCCCTCCGGCCCCGGGATCCCGTGCTTCATCTGGCTCGTGAGGCCGCGGTAGGCGTTCAGCCGCAGCGTCTCCGCCTCGATGTAGAGCTGGCCGATGCGCTGGCGGATCACCGGGTCGTCGTCCAGGCCGCGCTCCCGCACCAGCTCCATCAGGTCCTGGAGCGCGAGCTTGATGGCCACCGCGGAGCCGAACGCCAGGCCGGCGCGCTCGTTCATCAGCGTGGTGATGGCCACGTTCCAGCCCTGGCCCGGCTCGCCCACGACGTTCTCGTCGGGGACGTAGGCGTCCTCCATGAAGATCTCGTTGAACTCGGCCTCGCCCGTGATCTGCACGAGCGGGCGCACCTGCACGCCCTCCTGCTCCATGTCCATCAGGAAGTAGGTGAGGCCCTTGTGCTTAGGCGCGTCCTGGTCCGAGCGCGCGACGAGCATGCACCACTTGGCCTCGTGCGCGTAGGTGGTCCACACCTTCTGGCCGGTGATCTTCCAGCCGCCGTTCGACTTCACGGCCTTCGTCTTCAACGACGCGAGGTCGGAGCCCGACTCGGGCTCGGAGAAGCCCTGGCACCAGATCTCCTCGGCCGACAGGATCGGCGTGAGGAAGCGCTTCTTCTGATCGTCGGTGCCGTGGGCGATCACCACCGGGCCGCCCATCACGAGGCCGAGCACGTTCGCCAGGCCCGGCGCCTTCTGGCGCGCCATCTCCTCGTTGAAGATGGCCTGCTCGATCAGCGTCGCGCCACTGCCGCCGTACTCCTTCGGCCACGACAACCCCGCGTAACCTGCCTCGTGCAGCTTCTTCTGCCAGGCGCGGCGAAACACGAACATGTCCTGCTCCCCGTCAGGCTCCTGGCCAGGGTTGTTCTGCTCGAGCCACGTCCGCAGCTCGTCGCGGAAGGCCTGCTCCTGAGGGGAGAGAGTCAGATCCACAGGTGTCGCATCCTATCCGCGCGCGCCTCACGAAGGGGCGCGCTCGTTCGTTAGGCGGTGATGAGACTCTTCGACTACCCCGCATCCTGCAACTGCTACAAGGTCCGGCTCCTGCTCGCCAACCTCGGCCGCGAGTACGAGCGCGTGCCGGTCGACATCTTCAGCGGCGAGACGCTCACAGTCGATTACGCCGCGATCAACCCGGCGCGCACGACACCGGTGCTGGAGACCGACGACGGCCGCCATCTCCAGGAGTCGAACGCGATTCTGGTCTACCTCGCCGGCGGCACCCGGCTCCTGCCCGGCGACCCGTTCGACCTCGCCCAGGCGATGCGCTGGCTGATCTACGAGCAGACCGACGTCGTGCCGATGATCGGCGGGCTGCGCTTCCGGCTGCTGGCCGGGCGCTGGACGGAGGCCGACCCCGAGGTCGCGCGCCGGCGCGCGGGCGCTCACGAGGTGCTGGCGCTGCTCGACGATCACCTGTTCGGGCGGGACTTCTTCGTCGGCGCTCGCTACTCGATCGCCGACGTCGCGATCTACGGCTACTCGCATCGCGCTTCCGAGGCCGGAATCGACCTCGAGCCGTACGCGAACGTGCGCGCGTGGTTCGCGCGGGCGGAGTCGCAGCCGGGTTACATGGAGGACGTCGAGCCCTACGGCGCCAACGCCGCGCCGGGGGCGGGCGCCTCTATCTACGGCTAGCCGTCGCCGCCCTGGCCGTGGTCACCGCCGCCGTGGCCCTTGTGCTTGTCCTTACCGGGGAAGCCGCCGTTGCCGGCGCCCACGCCGGCCTGTTGCATCGCCTCGCGCAGCTCCTGCAGCACCACGCCGCGCTGGTTGTTCCAGCGTAGCCGCTGCTGGAGGTAGGGGATCGCCTTCTGCGGCTGGCCCGTCTTCACGTAGGCGTCGCCCAGGTTGAAGAGCGTGAAGCCGTAGTCGAGGCTCGACCGCTGGTCCGCCGGGAACGCGGCGAGCGCCTTCTGGAGGATCGGGATCGCGGCCGCCGCGCGACCCGAGTCGATCAGCGACTTGCCCTCGTTGTTGAGGTCGATCGGATCCGTGGTGGCCGGCGGCGTGCTCTGCTGCTGGGTCTGCGGCTGGCCCGCTGCCGCGGGCGTGATCGTCGACGCCGCGGTTGTCTTCTGCTTGGCGGCGTGATGGTGGCTTGCCTTCTTCTTGGCGCTCGACTTCGAGCCCGAGCTGGAGTTGCTCGACCCGCCCCCACCGCCGAGCACGAGCACGAGCGCGACCGCCGCGGCGACGGCCAGCAAGCCAAGGAGCGGCACCCAGCTCGGCACGCGGCGGCGACGGCGCGACGCCGGCCCGAGGGCGGCGATGCGATCGAGCGGAGTGGTGGCGGCGGTGGGCGTGGGCGTCGGCTCGTGCGCGAGCGCGCGAGACAGCTCGTCCACCAACTCGCCGGCGCTCGCCGGGCGGCGCCCCGGGTCACGCGACATGGCTTCCTTGATCGCCGCTGCCGCCCCGGGCGGGGCCGCCGGCCAGGCGCGGCGCAAATCGGGCGGAGGCTCGCTGGTCACCCGGTGTGCGACCTCGAGCGGCGTGCTGCCCTTGCGCGCCTTCTCGCCCGAGAGCATCTCGTACGCGAGCGCGCCGAGCGCGTAGATGTCGGTGGCCGCCGTGGGCGTGGCGCCGTCGATCTGCTCGGGGCTCATGTACGCGGGGGTGCCGAGCACCTGGCCGCTCTGCGTGATGCGCGTGACGTCGGTGGCCAGGCCCACGCCAAGGTCGGCGAGCTTCACGCTGCCGTCGCTGCCGAGCAGCACGTTGGCGGGCTTCACGTCGCGGTGCACGATGCCCTGGGCGTGCACGTTGTCGAGCGCCGAAGCCACGCCGCGCAGCACCGCGATCGTGCGCGCGCCGTCGAGCGGCCCGCGCACGAGCGCGTCGGCAAGCGTCTCGCCCTCGACGTACTCCATGACGATGAACACGCCCTCCTCGTAGGTCTCCGTGTCGAACACGGACACGAGGTTGGGATGGCTGAGCGACGCGCCGAGGCGCGCCTCGCGCCGCAGCCGCGCCTGGATGTCCTCCGGGCTGTGGGCATGCATGCGCTTGACCGCGACTTTGCGGCCGAGCCGCTCGTCCTCGCAGAGGAAGACCGTTGCGGCGCCGCCGGAGCCCAGGCGCCGGATGACCCGGTAGCGCTCGGCCAGAAGCGTGCCGTTTGCCTGCACGGCCACGTCTCGTCCCTACCCGTTACCCGAAGCGCCGAAAACGGTCAGATCCGCTGGAGGAGCGTGCCTGTGCCAAGACCGCCGCCGCAGCACATCGTCACCAGGCCGACCTCCTTGTCGGAGCGCTCGAGCTCGTGCACGAGCGTGGTGATGAGGCGCGCGCCGGTCGACCCCAGCGGGTGCCCGAGGGCGATCGCGCCGCCGTTCACGTTCACGCGGTCCATGTCCGGGTCGAGCTCGCGCCGCCAGGCGGCGACCACCGACGCGAACGCTTCGTTGATCTCCACGAGGTCGATGTCGGACATCTGCATCTTGTTGCGCTCGAGCAGCTTCCGGGTGGCCGGGATCGGACCGGTGAGCATGATCACGGGGTCCACTCCGACGGTCGTCTGGTCGAGGATCTTCGCCTTCGGCTTGAGACCGAGCGACTCGGCCTTGCGCCGCTCCATCAGCAGCACGGCGGCGGCGCCGTCCGAGATCTGCGACGAGTTGCCGGCGGTGACCTTGCCGTCCGGCTTGAACGCCGGCTTGAGCTGCGACAGGGCCTCGAGGTTCGTGTCCGGGCGGATGCCCTGGTCCGACACGTAGGTGTCGCCGTTCACCGCGAACGGGATCGTCTCGCGCTCGAAGCGGCCTTCCTCGGTGGCCTGGTGGGCCAGCTGGTGGGAGCGCACTCCGATCTCGTCGAGCTCCGAGCGTGGGATCTCCCACTTGTCGGCGATCATCTCGGCCGAGATGCCCTGGGGCACGAGGTCGTACTTCGACATCAGCTCCTCGGGCCACGGCGAGCCGACCTCGTCGACCCACTTGAAGCCCACGCCCATCGGGATGTGGCCCATGTGCTCGACGCCCGAGCCGATCGCGACGTCGTGCACGCCGGAGGCGATCAGGGCGGCGGCGAAGTTGACGGCCTGCTGGGCCGAGCCGCACTGGCGGTCGACGGTGGTGGCGGGCGTCTCGATCGGCAGCCCGGCCTGCAGCCAGGCGTTGCGTCCGACGTTGAACATCTGCTCCCCGTACTGCTGCACGCAGCCGGTCACGACGTCCTCCACGTCGGCGGCGGGGATGCCTGCCCGCTCGATCACCTCGGTGTAGCACTTGCCGAGAAGCTCGTTCGGATGGGTGCTCTTGTAGTAGCCCTTTTCCGGGTGGCCGCGCCCGATCGGCGTCCTGACCGCCTCGACGATGACCACTTCGCGCCCGTTCTCCATCGGCATCTGGACCCACCTCCTGGGTGTCGGTGAGCGGTGCGTCAAAACCGCTTCTAAATATGTAGGGTACTCAGTTGACTGGTGAGTCAATCAACTCTCACGGAGCGGCTGGGGATCGTCGGGAGCGGGGCCATTGCGCGCGGTTTGGCGCAGACGGCCGATTCGCATCCTGGACTCGTCCTATGGGCGCGTAGCGAGCATTCCGCGAACCGGGTGCGCGAGCGCCTGGGCGACCACGTGGACGTGGTCACGGACATCGAGGAGCTCTCCGAGGCCACCCTCGTGGTCGAGGCCGTGATCGAGGACATGGACGTGAAGCGCAAGATCCTCGGCGAGCTGGGCGAAATGCTCGGACCGGACGCGGTGATCGCGTCGACCACCTCTTCGCTGTCGGTGACCGAGCTCGGCGCGGCCAGCGGCCGCCCGGACCGCTTCGCCGGCATCCACGTGTTCAACCCCGTGCCGAAGATGAAGCTCGTCGAGCTCGCCTTCCCGCCGGAGGCCACCGACGACACCCGCTCGCGCGCCCGCGCGCTCTGCGAGTCGCTCGACAAGACCGCCGTGGAGGTCCCGGACCTGCCCGGCTTCGTCGTCAACCGGCTGCTCTTCCCCTACCTCTTCAGCGCCGTGCGGCTGCTCGAGGCGGGCGACGGGCTCGAGCCGGACGCGATCGACTCCTGCATGAAGATGGGCGCCGGGCACCCGATGGGACCGCTCGCGCTGCTCGACTTCGTGGGGCTCGACGTGTCGACCGCCATCGGCGAGACGCTCGGCGTGGACATTCCCCAGACGGTGCGCACCCTCATCGACGAGGGCAAGCTCGGCCGCAAGAGCGGCGCGGGCTTCTACGACTACTCGGCGTGAAGCGCCCGCTCGAGGGCGGCTTCGAGCTGGATACCGATCCCGGCCGCGTCGACCTCGACGCCGTGGCGCGCTTTCTCGCCGAGGAGTCCTACTGGGCGAAGGGCCGCCCGCGCGAGACGGTCGAGCGGCTGCTGCACGAGGCGCAGTACGTGGTGGGCATCTACAAGGACGGCCGCCAGGCCGCCTTCTGCCGGGTCGCCTCAGACGGCGTGGCCTTCGCCTTCCTCGCGGACGTATTCGTGCTGCCCGAGTTCCGCGGTCAGGGGCTCGGCGTCGAGCTGGTGCGCGAGGCGGTGGAGAACGGCCCGTACCCGAACGTCCGCTGGCTGCTCGGCACCGACGACGCCCACACGCTCTACGAGAAGTTCGGCTTCCGCACGCCGTCGCGGCGGATCATGGAACGGCCGAGCTAGGCGGCCTTGCGCCGCGCCTGCGGGGGCGGCTGCCTGCGGGCGGGCGGCAGGCGGCGCGGGCGGTTCTTCGACGCGCTGGGCAAGCCGGCGGCGAGGTCCCAGACCACGTCCGCCTCGCCGATGCCCTGCAGCGTGGCCAGCTCGGCCACGCGATCCCATGGCAGCTCAGCCTCGGGCAGGTCGTCCCAGCGCGCGAACTCGAGAGCTTCCAGTGCCCCGCTCAGAGACGGGCCCACCTCCCCCTGCGCCTGGATCAGGGATCGCAGCGCGTCGCGCTGGGAATCGGTGAGCTTGACTGACCACATCGGCAAGACCTCCTGGCTGGAAGAGCCCTTGCCGGGTCAAGCTAATCCTCGTCGCGGACGGACTCCCCGTTTGTCTCGGGGTCGCGCCGGGCGGGCTCGTGATCGCGGATGCGCACCGCCTCGATGCGGTTTTCCCGAACTGACTCCACACGCAGGGAATAACCGTTCGCGTTGACCATGTCGCCGCGCTTCGGCAGGCGCCCGAGCTGGCCGAAGACGTAGCCGCCGAGCGAGTTGTACGCCTCGGAATCGGTGGGCAGATCCAGGCCGTAGTCCACGAGGTCCGTGATCGGCACGTGTCCGCGCACGTACCAGTCGCCGTTGGCCAGCCGGCGCACCGCGCCGCCGGCCGGGTCGGTCTCGTCGGCGATCTCCCCAACCACCTCTTCGATGATGTCCTCCACGCTCACGATGCCGGCGGTGCGGCCGTACTCGTCCACCACCACGGCCATCGAGGTGCGCTCGCGCTGGAGGTCGGCCAGCAGATCGTCGAGCGGCTTGGTCTCAGGCACGATCGGCGCGTCCTTCACCACGGGCTCGATCGACGCGTCGGGCCCGCGCGTCATCAGCAGCCGCGCCAGCGAGTTGTTGTGCACGATGCCGCGGATGCGGTCGGTGTTGTCGTCCTCGATCACGACGAGGCGCGTGTGGCCAGACTGCACGCAGCGCTTGAGCGCCGTCTCGGCGGTCTCCGATATGTCGATGGTCACGACCGCCGGGATCGGCGTCATCACGTTGCGCGCCTCCTGCTCGTGCAGGTGGAACACGCCGCGAAGCATCACGGCCTCGCCCGGGTCGAGGGTGCCGCCCGAGGCGCTGCGTGCGATCAGGAACTTGAGGTCCTCGGAGGTGGTGGTCTCTTCGCCGAGGCCCTCTGCCCGGATCCCGAACGGGCGCAGAAGCGCCTGCGCGGCGGCCGACAGCGCGATGGAGACCGGCTTGAAGAGGCTGCTCGCGAACTGCAGCGGCCTTGCAGAGCGCATGGCCACGGTCTCCGGATAGGCGACGGTGTAGATCTTCGGCGACAGCTCGCCGAACGTGATGTGGCAGGCCGAGATCACGAGGTAGGCGATGATCGCCGCGATGACCACCGCCGCTCCGTGGCCGAGCACGTTGCCGAGCGGCTTGTCGAGGTAGTGGGCGAGCACGGGCTCGCCGACGGCGCCGATGCCGATCGAGGCGAGCGTGATGCCCACCTGGCAGGCGGCGATGTACTCGTCGATCCGCCCGATCTGGCTCTTGGCGAGCGAGGCGCGCTTGCGGCCCTCCTGCTCGAGCTGCTCGAGGCGGTCGACGCGTGAGCGGACGAGCGCGTACTCGGCGGCGACGAAGAAGCCGTTCAACGCGATCATCAGCGGAACGACGACGAGAAGTAGCACGAGGTTCATCGCGCTAGTCCCGTTGGGGTGGGCTTACTTCGAGGGGGTTCGTCGTCAGTCATTCGGCGAACAGCCACCACCGTAGCAAAAGGGGTCGGAACGGTTGCGTGCTGCTAGTTGCTAGGGACTACCCGGTCACCCACATACAAGTCTGGGGTCCTCGGCGTGAAGCCCTGTGGTGGCTGCGGTAGGCCGAGGTCGTCTGCTCGGCTGACTATTCCCGCAGCGGCTCGCTCTGACACGGCGGAGATCGTGAGGGAGGGGTTCACGCCGAGGGAGGTGGGGATGGCGGAGGAGTCGATGCAGAAGAGGCCCTCGTTGTCGAACGCCTCGCAGCCGTCGTCCACCACGCCGAGATCCTTCGACTCCGCCATGCGGCAGCCGCCGAGCGGGTGCGCGCAGTAGGCGCCCTTCGACTCCGTGAGCTGCAGGAAGCGCGCCAGCCCGCCGCGCTCGACGATCGACTTCATCGCCGCGTTGGCCGCGTTCCGCACCTGCTGCGACTGCTCTGAGAACTGGTACGTGAAGAGGCCGACCGTCACCGGGCCGGCGTTCGGCCGCACGTTGTCGCCGTCCGGCGGCGGCACCACGAACTCGCCGTCGTTCGTGTCCTCCACCATCGCGAGCAGCTCGATGTGGTTGTTCCACGTGGCCACCGAGCGCTTCTTGTCGAGCCCCCACCAGGACGGATCGCCCGGGCGGCCGTCGTCGTAGAGGAAGTTGGTGAGCGTGGACAGGAAGATCTCCTGCAGGTTGAAACGCGTGCCGTCGCGCCCTGTCCAAAAGTCGTAGGTCATCGTCGTGATCGGGCGGCCCTTGTAGAACTCGCCGTAGTCGAGGCCGAGCTGCGCCTTCAGCCGCGCGGGGTCGTACTCCACGCCGGCCACGTGGTCGCCGTTCACGCCGAGGTGCTTGCCCACGGCGTTCGACAGCGAGGGCAGCGCGGCCTTCGAGCGCATCAGGGTCACGGGGGTGCCCATCGCGCCCGCGGCCATGATCAGCACCTTGCACTCGATCTCCTCGAAGCTGCCGGTGGGCTGGCGCGACGGATTGGGGCCGTCGGTGTCGATCTCCGCGGCGCTCACCACGTAGCGGTAGCCGTCCGCGTTCGGCAGCGAGCGGCGCACCAGCTCCACCTGGCGGCCGGGGCGCACGCGCACGCCCGCGTGCTCGGCGCTCGCCAGGTAGTTGGTGTTGACCGTGTTCTTTGCGCCGAAGATGCAGCCGGTGTGGCACCACTTGGCGTTCACGCAGCGGCCGGGGTCGATCGCGAGCGGCACGCGGTCGCAGGTGTGGCCGGCGGCGTTCAGCGTCGCGGCCCAGAGCCCGCCCGACTTCGACACCTCGTCCCAGCTCGGGCGGTTCACGCGCAGGCCCGCCTCGGCGCGCGCGTAGAACCGATCGAGCGTGCGGCGGGAGATCGGTGCCGGCCACATGCGCCGGCCCGGACCGTCGTCGGGCCGGTGGTCGCGCCGCTCGAAGGTCTCGCTCGGCGCGCGGAGCGAGGCCGCGAGGTAGAGGTTCGAGCCGCCACCCACGGCGTTCGCCACCACCACCTGGCCGCCGCCGTCGGCGGACTGGATCAGCTCGTACACGCGCGAGAGGTTCTCCACACCCATCGACTGCCTGAAGTCCGTGTGCTTGAAGCGCGCGCCGCGCTCGAGCACGAGGATCCGCGCCGGATCCGCGCCCGCGGCTTGGTAGAGCTCGGCCAGCCGCCAGGCGGAGATCGAGCCGCCGAAGCCCGAGCCCACGATGCACACGTCCACGCGCTCGGCCATCAGGGCAGGCTCCCGCCGGTCGTGCGCTCGCGCGACAGCGGCTGGCCATAGCTGAAGTCCTCCTGGTAGCCGTTCGGCGCCGCGCCCGGGTAGCCCATCACGCGGTAGCCCGAGGCGTTCTGGCTCGTGCCGATCGCGTGCTCGCCCGCTCCGCAGAACGCCTCGAACGGCACCGCCGCCGCGGCCTCCCACAGGGTGCGCGTGGGGTTGCCGAAGTCGAGCCCGGCGAGTGCGACCTGCGCCCGCTGCTTGTAGGTGAGCAGCAGGAACTCGTTCTCGCCGGTGGCCAGCGAGCGTGCCGACAGGTCCGCCAGGAACGGCGGGGCCAGCGCGTCGAAGCCGATCAACGGGTCGTGGTACAGGCGAAGGGAATCCGCCTCCACGGCGCCGGCCTCGGAGTCCACGCCGGCGATCGCGCGCGGGTCGATCGGGTCGCCGAGATCGGTCTTGGCCGCCTTGCGGCCCGGTAGCAGCGTGTCGGCGAACGCCTGCAGCGTGGCGTCGCTCACCGACACGCCGCCGAGCGCCGGCACCCCGGACGCCGCCGGAGCGGTTCTCAGGAGGCCGGCGCCGGGCAGCGCCGCGGCCACGAACGCGCCCGCGCCGAGCGTGCTCGCCCGCGCGATGAAGTCCCTACGTGACAGCTCCGCGGCCAGCCGGCCGCGCCCCCGCGCATCCCCCATGCCGGCGCGAATTCAACCGGAC
>DASXCV010000143.1:0-12469 GCA_036491015.1 Thermoleophilaceae bacterium
CTGATGCGCCAGACGTAGGCGTCGATCTTGTCCGCGGTTGCTGTCATCCAGAGGTTCCTTCCGGGGCGGAGGGGTCGCCCAGCGGGGTCAAAGGCCAAAAGTCAGGAACCTAAAGGTTAGGAACCGAAGGACTTTGCGTCAACCACCCAGATGGGTTAAAACCAGCGTTTGCGCTTGAAGTAGACCCACAGGGCGGCGCATGAGACCACGAGGCTGCCGATGCCGAACACCCAGAAGACCCAGGCATCGTTGATGTTCCTCACGAGCCAGGCGAAGTTCTGGCCGAAGAAGCCGGTGAGGAAGGTCAGCGGCAGGAAGATCGTGGCGATGATCGTGAGCTGCTTCATCACCTCGTTCTGGCGGTTGGCCTGCGTGGAGAGGTAGAGGTCGGTGGCGCCGCTCAACAGGTCGCGGTAGGAGTCGATCAGGTCCGAGATCCGGATCAGGTGGTCGTACACGTCGCGGAAGTAGTCGCGCTCGTCGAGCTGCAGCCCCGGGAGGTCAGCCAGCTGGTCGATCGAGCGGGCGAACAGGTCGCGCTGCGGCGTCACGACCTTGCGCATGGTCACGAGCACGCGCTTCAGCGCGAAGATCCGCTCGAGCTGCTCGTCGGACGGGCCGGCGATGATGCCGTCCTCGAGCTGATCGATCTCGTCGTCGATGTCCGCGAGCGACGGGAAGAAGCTGTCGGTGAGCGCGTCGAGGATCCGGTAGATCACGAACTGCTCGCTGTGGATCGCGCGGCCATCGAGCTTGTCGCGCTCCCCGTGGAGCTCCGGCAGCGGCGCCCGGTGGATGGTGATCAGGTAGCTGCCCGACACGAACATGTGCACCTCGCGCAGCGCCTCGCGGTCGCTCTGCTCGCCGCCCGGACCGCCGTAGAACACGAGCAGCGCGTAGTTCCCGTAGTCGTCGAGCTTCGGCCGCTGGCCGAAGCTGCGCGTGTCCTCCATGGCGAGCGGGTGGAGATCGAGCAGCTCGCCGAGCCGCGCGATGTCGGCGTCGCTCGGCTCCTGCAGGTCGAGCCAGAAGAAGCGGTCCTCTCGCAGGCAGGCCTTGATGTGCTCCTCGTCGAGCGCCGAGAAGCACGGGACCCGGAGCGTGAAGCCCTGTTCGTGGTCCTCGTGGTCGAGTGCTTTGGCCTTGTCGATCGCCATGGCCGGCTCCGGCGTCACAACACTAAGGCCCGGCCCGGTCAGCGCCGGCGGAACAGGAAGACGCGCGCGCCGATCAGGGCGAAGACGAGCACGAGCCCCAGGACGGAGCGTCCCGAACCGTGGGCGAGACCGTGGCCGCCTCCACGCAGCACCACGTAGCGAACGACCACCAGCGCGGCGATGAGGAGGCCAGCGACAGGTCCGGCGTTGCGCCCCCACATCATGCCTCCAGCCTAGGAGCGCCAGATCAGGGAGTTCTTAGCTACGGCTTGCATGAGGGTTCTCTCAGGTGAGAGGATCGGCATCCACTGGTCCGTGGACTCGCAACCCCGTAAGGGGAACGCAGCCTTGACGCCGCTTCGAAAAGCAGTGTGTGCAGGGGCGCTCAGCGCCCTCGCCTGGCTCGCGGGCGCTGTCCCGGCGATTGGCGCGGAGCCCTTGCGCGCTCTGTGGCACCTCGACAGCGGGACGTGCCCGCCCGCGTCGTTCAGCGTGGTGCGCGGTGGCGGCTTCTGCACGCCGGACAGCTCCGGCAACGGGCTCGACGGCACCCCGGGGTCGGCGCCGAACACCACCGGCCGCTTCGGCTCGGCATACGACTTCGCCTCGAGCGCCCTCACGATCGCGATGCCGTCGAGCCCGCTGCTCGCGCCACCGGCGGTCACGGTGATCGCATGGGTGAGGAACACGGGCGCCCTCGATCCCGACACCTGGGCGCTCGCCCGTGGCGGTAACGGCGACTGCGCCACCACGTCCTACGGGTTCCTCACCGGCCACACCGGCGATCCCGGCGCGGGCGGACTCGGGTTCTCCGTACTCAGCGGCAGCACGGCCTACCGCACGGCAGCCGCGGCGCCGGGTGTGGTCTGGGACGGGAACTGGCACATGGCGGCCGGCACGTTCGACGGCGCCACGGCCCGCTTCTACATCGACGGCGCGGAGGTGGGGAGCGGCACCGCCGTGCCGGGGCCGATCAACTACGCGCTCGCGCGGCAGGACATGAAGCTGGGCGCGGTCCCGGCGGATGCCGGCGGCTGCGACAACACGAATCACTACGACGGCTCGATCGACGAGGTGCAGGTGTACAGCCGGGCGCTCACGCAGACCGAGCTGGGGCGGATGGCCGCCTCGCCGGGGCCCCCGACGCTCGTGCCCGACGCACCACCGAGTGGCGGCGCGGGCGGAACCACGCTACCGCCGCCTCCGACGCCCAAGATCGCAGACGCGCTCGCGGTCGGAGTCAAGCGGGCGTTCTGGTTCAGCTCCCTGCCCACTCGGCTGCCGATCGGCGTGACGATCAAGAGGGTTCAGTGGGACTTCAACAACGACGGCAAGTACGAGGCGAGCTGCGGCGGTAACACGCCTGCCGTCATCCACCCCTTCACCACCGCCGGCACCAAGACCATCGGGATGCTGGTCACGGACAACTTCGGCCGTGCGGTGGCCACGAAGACGACCGTCACGCTGGGCAGCAAGGCGATCAACACCTTTTCGCGGATGAGCTCCATCTACATGTGTGACACGCCGGCCCCGGCTTCCAGCTTCACCAACCAGCCCAGCCGCGCCGACTGCATCAAGTCCTTCCACTTCGCGATCGTCGACGTGAACGCCCGCGGTGGCGCGAACCAGTGCTTCACCGTGGACGGGCGGTTCAACCTCGCCGCCATGAACAAGGCGTTCGCGCCCAAAGCCTCGGCTGCCACCACGATCCTGACCGGGTACATCCCGCCGCGCGGGATCGACCTCCGGGCCTCGATCAGCGGTCCGGTGGCGATCAACGGCCTGCCCGTCCCGCTGCCGAGCAGCGTGACCAGCCGCTACGACGGCGGCACGTTCGAGATCGCGGCAGGCATCGCGCCGCTCGTGTTTCAGCTGCCCACGGGCGGGCAGGTGCGGGCGCAGGCCAACCTCAGCCTGGTCGTGCGCGTGCTGGGCGGGAAGTTCCCGCTCGCGCCGCTGAAGGCCTCGGGCACGGCGAGCTTCGCGGGCCTCAAGCTGGGCGGCGGCGTCGACGTGACGTGGATCGACAGCGCGAGCCTGGTCAACGTCTGGGTGAAGCTGCCGAACTTCCTCTCGGACACCGACAACCAGCCGCTCCAGGGCGCGATTCGCCTGAAGACCTCGAACCAGGGCGGCTTCGAGCTGACCGACGCCGACATCTCGGTGCCGTCGGCGATGATCGGCCCGCTCGGGGTCCACAACCTGTTCTTCAAGTACACGGCGCAGCCGGGCGGCGACCTGCTTCAGAGCGGCGCCAACTTCGACTTCCCGGGCGGGGCGAAGATCGACGCGGCGCCCCCGCCGGCGGGGCACGGGATCGGCTTCAGGGGTGGCAACTTCGACTACGCCGGGCTCGGCTTCGACTTCCCCGAGCCGCGCCCGGAGATCTTCCCCGGCGTCGAGCTCAAGCACATCGACGGCACGTTCGCCAACAACCCGGTGCGCTTCACGGGTGGAATCGGCGTGACCGCCGCGGGCATCTTGGACATCGACGGCAGCCTGTTCATGGCCTTTGCCAACTCGGGCCAGCCCTACACCTTCCCCGCGGGCCAGGCGCCCCCGGGCCTGAAGTTCATCGAGGGCAAGAGGATCGACAGCTTCTCGGTGGCCATCGGCGGCCAGTCCTACCTGCTCGTGCCGGTGCTCCATCGAGTCCCGCTCGCGGATGCGCACATCTATTACTCCTACCCGGACTACTTCGAGCTCGGCGGCGACTTCCATTACTCGGCCGGCCTCTTGTCGGCGGACGGGAACGTGGACGGCTGGGCCGCGGTGGGGGCGGGACGCTTCAACCTCGAGGGCCGCCTGGACACCTGCGCCGGGTTCGACGTCCGCGTGCCGATCGCGGGGCGGATCAGCCTCCACGTGTGCGAGTTCGTCTCGGGGATCGTGTCGAGCCGCGGCATCGGCGCCTGCCTGGGAGTCAGGCTGCCGATCGTCAAAGAGGTGTCGGTGGGGCTCGGCTACCGCTGGGGCGACACGCTGCCTGACGTCTACCTGTTCTCCTGCGGCCTGTCCAAGTACCGCGAGGTCAAGCCGGCGGGCGCCGGCACTGCGCAGGCCGGAGCACGCAGCTTCACGTTGCCGAAGGGACTGCCCTCGGCGCAGGTCCGCGTGCTCGGGCAGAGTGGCGTGCCAGCGGTGACGATCACGGAGCCGGGCGGCGACAAGATCGTGATTCCGACGGACGAGAGCGTGCCGCCGACCGGCAAGGACTTCGTCGACATGCCGCAGGCCGAGACCAACACGTCGTACATCGCCCTGAGCAAGCCGAAGGCCGGGCGCTACACGGTCACCGCTTCGCCCGGCTCGCCCGCCATCCGCGGTGTGGCTGTGGCCAACGGGCTGCGGACGCCAAAGGTGCGCGCTCGGGTGACGGGTCACGCGCACAACCGCGTTCTCCACTACTCGACCGCGCGGGTGGCCGGGCAGAGCGTGACGTTCGTCGAGCAGGGGTCGCAGACCTACCGCGTGCTCGGCAGGGCACGCGGCGCGCACGGCACGCTCCGCTTCAGCCCCGGCGACGGCCCCAAGGGGTCGCGCAAGATCGTGGCGCTGGTCGAGCAGAACGGCGTGACGCGGTACACGCTGAACGTCGCGCGCTTCACCGCTCCGTCGCCTTCGGCGCCCGGGCGGCCCAAGCGTTTGCGCGTCAAGCGCGGGCCGAAGAAGCTCGTGATCACCTGGCGACGGGTCGGCTCGGCCCGCCAGTACGGCGTGACCCTCCAGCTCCGCAACGGACAGCGCTTCTTCCGCCTGACCCGGAAGCCGCACGTGTCGCTCCCGGCCGTGCCGGCGGGCACGCGCGCGACGGTGAGGGTGCGCGGACTGTCGGCTACCGGCCAGGCCGGGCCGGTAGCCACTAAACGGATTCGCTGACCGACCCGACGTTTGACGCGCCGGCCCTGCGCGCGGCGCCGCGAGACTCGCCGCGCTCCACTCGAGCGCGCTGCGGGCCCACCGTGTACTTCGGGTCGGCGGCTGACTGGAAGCCGGCGCGGAACACGGCCCAGCGCTCGGCGATCACGCCGGCGGTGATGAGCGCGCCCCCGGCGATGGCCGCCTTCCGTGAGCGCCTGCCGCGTGCCGCGATCAGCGCGGCGCCCGCGAGGTTGAGCGCTCCCGCAGCGCGTGTGAGCTTGCCGGCGGCCTGCTCGTGGTAGGGCTCGCCGATCTCGCCGAGCGACCTCTCCATGACGAACGCTGCGCCCACGGCCGCGAGCGCTCCGCCCACCGCGAGGCGCCGGGCAGGGGCCGCGGACCCGAGTCCGGTCGCGATGGTGGCCGCCGCGCCGGCGCTCGCCGCCGAGCCGCCCGCGAACACGAAGGGCAGCGTGTGGCGCGCCCCGTGCCAGACCGGCACCGACGTGTTCGCCAGAAGGCCGGCCGTGTAGGTGGCGAGCGGCATTCCGAGCGCCGCGGCCACCGGCTTCGCCAGCGCGCCGGCGGCCGGGTAGAGCCCGGTGAGCTCGCTGCCGGCTGCCACGGTGGTCGCGCCCCCGAAGGCGGCGAGGATCCACGAGCCGACGCTCATCGGCGAGCTGACCTTGAACATCCGCAGCATGTTGAGGAAGCGTTCCGGCCTGCCCAGGTCGGAGATGAGGAGCGGCGGACTGACCGCGAGACCCACCAGCGCGACCGACCAGGCGCGCCGCTCGAGCTCGCTGTTGCCGCGCAGCCCGGCCGCGAACGCGAGCCCGGCCGACGCCCCGGCCATGCCGCCCGCGAAGAAGTAGAAGGGGACCTCCGGCGCCCACACCGGCTGCTTCAGCACGGGCTGGCCGTAGTAGGACTGCGGGTCCGCGCGCGGCACCATCGCTCGCTCGCGCGGGCTCATCGGCGCCTTCCGAACACGGCGGCCGCGATGCCCGCGCCCAGCGCGGCGGCTCCGGCCAGCACGCCAGTCCACACCTGACCCACATCGCGGGTGGTGGCCACCGGGTCGGGCGGCAGCCCGTAGACCTCGGGCTCGTCGAGCAGGAGGAAGAAGGCTCCGAAGCCGTCGACCCCGTCCTCGGGGTCCGCGCCGTAGAGGCGCGCCTCGGTCTGTCCGGCCTCGGCCATTCGCTCGAGCCGCCGCTCCGCGCGCTCGCGCAGCTCGTCGAGCTCGCCGAACTGGATCGAGTCCGTCGGGCAGGCGTGCGCGCACGCCGGCTCCATGTCGTCGCGCAGGCGGTCGTAACAGAGCGTGCACTTCCACACGCGACCGTCGTCCTCGCGCCTGTCGATCACGCCGAAGGGGCACGCCGGCACGCAGTAGCCGCACCCGTTGCACACATCGTCTTGCACCACGACGGTGCCGAACTCGGTCCGGAACAGCGCGCCGGTGGGGCAGACGTCGAGGCACGCCGCGGAGGTGCAGTGCTTGCACACGTCCGACGACATCAGCCAGCGCACCCCGTCGCCGTCCTGGTAGGTCTGAATGCCGAACCCGTCCACCGCGTTCGCCCGCTCGGCGGCCTCCACGAGGTCCTCCGCCGCCGCCTCGGCGCCCACCGGCTTGCGCTGCTCGACGAACGCCACATGCCGCCAGGTGTTCGCGCCGAGCGAAAGCGTGTTGTCGTACGACTTGCCGCTGAACTCGGGCACGTCGGCCGGAACGTGGTTCCACTCCTTGCACGCCACCTCGCAGGCCTTGCACCCGATGCAGAGCGAGGTATCGGTGAAGAACCCCATCCGCGGCCGCGCAGACTCCCCATAGGACTCGGCGGAGGCGCGGGTATCGAGGGTCAGGACCCTATGACCCATGACCGGTGACCCCTGCTTTGCGCCGGTACTCGTCGACGAACTCCAGCAATGCCCTGCCGCGCGGCCGGCGCCCAGCAAGCACCTCACACGTCGCGGCCTTCACCTCCTGGATGTGCACGTTCGCGTCGAGCGCCAGCGAGAACAGGTCGTTCACGCTGTCGCCGGTCACGATCCCGCGCTGTCCCCAGTGGTACGGCAGGCCCACCTGGTTGACCGCTCGCCCCTGCACCTCGAGCGGCTTCAGGCGGTCGGTCACCAGCACGCGTGCCTCGATCGCCGTGCGCGTGGTCACGATCGTCGCCCAGTCGCCGTGCACGAGGTCGCGCTCGGCCGCGAGCTGCGGGCTGACCTCGCAGAACAGCTCGGGCTGCAGCTCGGACAGGTAGCCGATGGTGCGCGACATCCCGCCCGCGGTGTGGTGCTCGGTGAGCCGGTAGCTCGTGAGCACGTACGGGAACACTTCGCTGAGCGAGGGGTTGTAGGGATTCGCTGCGCGGTCGTAGAGCTGCCGTGTGGGGTTCTGCTGCTGCGTGTAGAGCGGATTCTCGAAGGGCGACTCCTGTGGTTCGTAGTGCGTCGGGAGCGGCCCGTCGACCACGCCCGACGGCGCGAACAGCCAGCCGAGCCCGTCCGGATGCACGATGAACGGCTCTCGCCCGGTCAGGGCCGCGAGGCCCCTGGCGTCCTCGGGCGGCACGTAGTCAGGTGCCTTGTCGCGGGTGAAGTCCGGCGAGTCGAAGCCGGTCCAGCAGTCCTTCTCCGCGTCCCACCACATGTACTTCTTGCGCTCGGACCAGGGTCTGCCCTCCGGGTCGGCGGACGCGCGGTTGTACATGATGCGCTGGTTCTTCGGCCACGACCACGCCCACTCCGGAGCCACCCAGGTCTGCTCGCGGCCGGGCTTCTTGCGCGCGGACTGATTGACGCCGTCCGCGTAGATCCCGGTGTGGAGCCAGGAGCCGGATGAGGTCGAGCCGTCGTCCTTCAGCTCGTCGTACGCCCTGATGAGCTCGCCGGTCTCGAGGTTCCTGCCGTTGATCTCCTGGAGGATCGTCTCGGCGTCCGGCTCGGCGTGCTCGCCGAGCGTCGGGTAGTCCCAGGTGAGGTCGAGCACGCCGCGGTCGCGGTCCTCGCTCGAGTCCGCGAGCTTCTCGCGGATCTTCCGGCCGAGGTGGAAGAAGAAGTGGAGCTCCGACCGGCACTCCTCCGGTGGTTCCACTGCCTTGTGATGCCACTGGAGGAGGCGCTGCGTGTTCGTGAACGTGCCGTCTTTCTCCGTGTGGGCGGCGGCGGGCATGAAGAACACCTCGGTGCCGATCTCCTCCGGGGAGAGCTCGCCGGTCTCGATCTCGGGCGAGTCGCACCAGAAGGTGGCCGTCTCGATCATGTTCGTGTCGCGCACGACGAGCCAGTCGAGGTGCGCCATCGCCAGCCGCTGCAGCTTGCCGTTGGCCGAGCCGACTGCCGGGTTCTCGCCGACGACGAAGAAGCCCTTCACCTCGTCGTCGAGCATCCGCAGCATCGTGGCGTAGTTGGAGTGGTCGCCGTCGATCTTCGGGATGCGGCCAAAGCAGAAGTCGTTGTCCTTGGTCGCGGCGTCACCCCACCAGGCCTTGAGCAGGCTGGTGGTGTACGAGCGCAGCTCCGCCCAGGCGCCGGTGCTCGGTCCCTGCATCTCCGCGAACGTCGCGAGCGTGGGCTCCTCGCGCGGCTCGGGCATCGGGATGTAGCTCGGCAGGATGTTGTAGAGCGTGGGGATGTCCGTCGAGCCCTGGATGTTCGCGTGGCCGCGGAGCGCGAGTATGCCGCCGCCGGGGCGGCCCTGGTTGCCGAGCAGGAGCTGCACGATCGCCGCGCTGCGGATGTATTGGACGCCGACCGTGTGCTGCGTCCAGCCCACCGAGTAGACAAAGGCGGACGTGCGCTCCCGGCCGGAGTTGTCGCACAGAGTCTCCGCCACCTTGAGGAACGTCTCGGCCGGCACGCCGCACAGCGCCTCGACCACCTCCGGCGTGTAGCGGCTGAAGTGCCGTTTCAGGATCTGGAAGACGCAGTTGGGGTCTTCGAGCGTCTCGTCCTCACGCGGCAGCTCGCCCCGCTCGAGCTCGACGCCGTGCGCGCCGTGCGTCTGCTCGCCGGAGGTTGCCCACTGGCCGTGGTCTGCCCCCGCGTAGCCCCAGGACTCGGGATCGTAGGTCCGCGTGTCCGGATCCCAGCCTGAGAAGAGCCCGTCGAGGTCCTCGGTGTCCTGGAAGTCCTCGCGGATGATCGCGCGCGCGTTCGTGTACTCCTCCACGTACTCGCGGAACTCGCGCCCGTTCTCGAGGATGTAGTTGATCACCCCGCCGAGGAAGGCGATGTCGCTGCCGGCCCTCAGCGGCACGTGCAGGTCGGCCGCGGCGCTTGTACGCGTGTAGCGCGGATCGATGTGGATCACCTTGGCGCCGCGCTCCTTGGCCTCCACCACCCACTGGAAGCCGACCGGGTGGCACTCGGCCATGTTCGACCCCATGATCACGATGCAGTCCGAGTTCTGGAGGTCCTGCTGGAAGGTCGTCGCGCCGCCTCTACCGAACGAGGCCCCCAGACCGGGGACCGTGGCGCTGTGTCATATGCGCGCCTGGTTCTCGATCTGAACCGCGCCGAGCGCCGTGAACAGCTTCTTGATGAGGTAGTTCTCCTCGGTGTCGAGCGTCGCCCCGCCGAGGAAGGCGATGCCGCGGGTGCGGTTGAGCGGCAGCCCGTCCTCGTTCGCGTGCTCCCAGGTCTCCGCCCTGGCCGCGATCACGCGGTCGGCGATCATGTCGGTGGCGGTGTCGAGGTCGAGCTCCTCCCACTCGGTCGCGTAGGGACGGCGGTACTTCAGCTTCATCTCGCGCAGCGGGCTGTTCACGTAGCGCTCGGTGGCGGATCCCTTCGGGCAGAGGCGCCCGCGCGAGATCGGACTGTCCGGATCGCCCTCGATCTGGATGACCTTCTCGTCCTTCACGTACACGCGCTGCCCGCAGCCGACCGCGCAGTACGGGCACACCGACTGCACCATCCTGTCGGCCGTCTTCGTGCGCGGGGTGAGGGTGGCCGAGCGCTTCGACTGCGCCGACTTGCCGAGCCCGAGGGGATCCCGCAGCTGCCGCAGAAGCGCGGGCGCGCGACCGGTCAGCTGGTGCTTGAAGGACACTGGTGGAGGGGCACGCTAGTACGGCGGGCTGGTAGTCAGCGGCTACCCCGCCTGGGCCACGGCAAACCCTTACCGCGGGTCGGGCCCGCGTAGTGCGGCCAGGCGCTAAAAACCGGTGTAGGCGGGGGCGCGTCGGGTAGACGCGCCGCATGACAAACGACAGCCTTGACCGCCAGCTCGAGAAGTACCTGAGCGACGCCTACTCGATCGAGAAGCAGGCGCTCGTGCAGATGAAGATGGCCCCGAAGCTCGCCGGGGAGCCGACCCTCGCGAAGCTCTTCGAGGAGCACCTCCACGAGACGGAGGGACACGAGCGCCTCGTCGGGGAGCGCCTCGAGGCCGCGGGTGGAAGCCCGTCGACCGTGAAGGACGTCGTGATGGAGGCCGGCGGCGTCGGCTTCGCGCTGTTCGCCAAGCTCCAGCCCGACACGCCCGGCAAGCTCGTGGCCCACGCGCACTCGTATGAGGCGCTCGAGGAGGCGAGCTACGAGCTGCTCGCGCATGTGGCAGAGCGCGCCGGCGACACCGAGACGGCCGGCGTGGCGCGCAGGATCCGTGACGAGGAGCGCGCGATGAAGGAGCGGCTCGCCGCCTCGTTCGAGACCGCGGCGCGAGCATCGCTGCGGGAGCTCGAGCCCGATAACCTCGACGAGCAGCTCGTCAAGTACCTGGCGGACGCGCACGCCCTCGAGCAACAGGCCACCGAGCTGCTGGAGCGCGGGCCGTCGATCGCGGGCGACAGCGTGCTCGCCCACCTGTTCGAGGAGCACCTCGCCGAGACGCGCGAGCACTCGCGCATGGTGGAGGAGCTGCTCACCGAGAAGGGCGGGCGCACGAACGCGCTCAAGGACGCCGCCATGAGGCTCGGTGGCCTCAACTGGGGCGGCTTCTTCGCCGCGCACCCGGACACGCCCGGCAAGCTCGCGGCGTTCGCGTATGCGTTCGAGCACCTCGAGATCGGGGGCTACGAGCAGCTGAAGGTCGTGGCCACGGAGGCCGCGGATGGGCACGCCATCCAGCTGGCCGAGCGCATCCTCGCCGAGGAGCGCGCGGCGGCAGAGAAGATCGCGGCCGACTTCCCGCACGCGGCCGACGCGTCGCTCGAGGCCGTCGGCGTCTCGGGCTGAGCAGCGGGCGCTCTCAGCGCTCAGCGAGCTCGAGGTCCCGCCGCAAAGCGGCCCCGACCGGCGGCGAGTCGATCGCGGACCCCTCGCCCTCGAGCCAGCTCTCCACGTCGGGAGTCTGCAGGCGGGCACGACCGAGCTTCCAGATCAGTGCGACGAGCAGCGCGCCGCCACCGGCAAGGGCGAACGCCGCCCATGTGGCGTTGCGTAGCCCCGCCTCCGGCTTGCCGCCGGTGGTCATGGCTACGTGCAGCAGTATCGGCCCGGTGAGGAACGCGGCCACGCCGCGCAGCAGCTCGATCATCGCGAACACGCGCGGTAGGAGTGGCGAAGCGAGAGAGAAGCCGCACATGAACAGCGCTGGGGATACCGACGCCCCCGCGCCCACCCCGATGCAGCCGGACCCGATCACCACGAGACCGTCCGATCCGTTGGCCGCGCCGGTGAGCACCACGGCTCCGCCCGCCAGAAAGACCAGCCCGGAGAACGCGAGGACCGGAACCCAGCGGGTGAAGAAGATCCCGCCGAAGATCGCGGCGGCGGCCATGGCTCCCCCAAACTCCGGCCAGAAGAGCATCGCCGCGTGGGTGGGGGACGCGCCCTTGGCTTGGAGGGCGGTCTCGGCCAGGTCCACGAGCGCCACCGACACAGCGCCCGCGGTCATCGCGGTGATGATCCCCGCGATGGGGATCGTGTGCGCGAGGCGCTTGACCGGCATGAGCGGATCTGACACCTGGTACTCCCAGGCAACGGCGGCGACGATGAGGAGCGCGCCGGCGGCGAGCGGAACGAACGCGATCGGGTCGCGCAGGGCGTGGCTCGAGAGCTCGGACGCGCCGAAGAACGCCGCGGCGCAGCCCAAGCCCGCGAAACCGAGGCCGACGATGTCCACGGGTGCCTCGCGGTCCTGCGGCTCCTGATCGGCGAACGTGAGCAGCGCGAACAGGATCGTCACCGCGCCGACGATCACCGTCCCCCAGAACAGCCAGCGCCAGTCCTTCGCCCCCGCCAGCACCCCGCCCAGCACGGGGCCGAGCGCCACCGCCCCGAATATCCCGAGGTTCATGACCACGGCGGTCTTCGGCATCTTCTCCTTGGGCCATCCGATCACGAGCGGCGGTACCGCCGCGATCAGCATCAGCCCGGTGGTGAGGCCCTGCGTCACGCGCCCGGCCACGAACCAGCCGGCGCTGGGAGCCCAGGCGGCGAGCACCGACCCGGCAAGGAACAGCGACGCAAACAGGACGAGCAACCGCCTGCCT
>DASXCV010000144.1:0-2220 GCA_036491015.1 Thermoleophilaceae bacterium
CCTCCGCAAGCGCGTTGCGATCGTCGGCGGCGCCGGCTTCATCGGCAGCCACTTCACCGACCACCTCCTCGGCGACGTCTCGACCGAGCGCGTCACGCTCTACGACAACTTCTCCTCCGGCCGCGAGTGGCACTACGCCGAGCACAAGGACGACCCGCGGCTGGAGGTGGTGCGCGGCGAGGCGGTCGATCTCGAGTCGCTCACCGAGGCGCTGCGCGGGCACGACCTCGTGATCCACCTCGCGTCGAACCCCGACATCGCCGCCGCGATGACGGACCCGACGATCGACTTCTACGAGGGCACGCTGCTCACCAACCAGGTGGTGGAGGCGATGCGAATCGCGGGTGTGCCGCGCATCGCGTACGCGTCGGGCAGCGGCGTCTACGGCAACCTCGGCGACTACGAGCCCGACGAGGATCACGGGCCGCTCGTGCCCGTGTCCACCTACGGTGCGAGCAAGCTCGCGGGCGAGGGGCTGATCAGCTCCTACGCCTACATGTTCGACATGAAGGCCGTGGTGTTCCGCTTCGGCAACGTGGTGGGGCGGCGGCAGACGCACGGCGTGGGCTTCGACTTCGTGCGCCGCCTGCTCGACGACCCGTCGAAGCTCACGGTGCTCGGCGACGGCTCGCAGAGCAAGTCGTACATCCTCGCGCCCGACGTGGTGCGCGCCGTGCTCGGCACGGTGGAATCGGATCTGGCGGCGCCGTTCAGCGCCTTCAACGTGGCCACCGGCGACTACATCACCGTGCGCGAGATCGCCGAGCTGGCCGTGGAGGTGGTCGGCCTCGAAGGCGTGGAGATCGAGTACGGCACCGACGCGCGCGGCTGGAAGGGCGACGTGCCGGTGGTGCGGTTGGCCACGGATCGGATCCGGGCGCTCGGCTGGGAGCCCTCGATGGGCTCGCGCGAGGCGCTCAGGACCTCGATGCAGGCAATGCTCGAGGACGCGAAGGCGGGACTCTTCACGTGAGCCGGCCCGGAGTGTTCCTCGACCGCGACGGCGTGCTGAACGCCGCACTGGTGAAAGCCGGGCTGCCGGGATCGCCCCGCGAGGAGGAGGAATTGCAGCTCCTGCCCGGCGTCGAGGAGGCCTGCGCGCAACTCACGGACGCCGGGCTGGTTCTGATTGTCGTGACGAATCAGCCCGACATCGCGCGTGGACTCGTGGACCCCACCGTCGTGCACAACCTGAACGAGCAACTTCGCAAATCGCTAGCCTTGCACGACGTAATCGTGTGTCCGCACGACGACGGCGACGCTTGTGAATGCCGCAAGCCAAAGCCCGGGATGCTTCTGGAGGGCGCATCCAAGTGGGACATCGACCTCAGCCGGAGCGTCATGGTGGGCGATCGCTGGCGAGACATCGAGGCGGGAAGGGCAGCCGGGACTCGGACCGTCTTCGTTGACCGTGCATACGACGAGCCGGCGCCCGAGCACCCGGACCTGACAGTCAACGAGCTGCACGAAAGCGTTCAATGGATCATCCAAACGGCAGGACAGCGGCGCTAGCCGACACCGCGAAGGTCGAGCTCGGCTCCCTTCGGATCAAGGTGTTCGCGGACGGCGCGTCGATCGAAGGCATCCGCGCCCTCATCGAGAACCCGATGATCGCGGGGCTCACCACCAACCCCACGCTCATGCGCAAGGCGGGGATCGAGGACTACGAGTCCTTCGCGCGCGACGTGCTCGAGATCGTGCCGGACAAGCCAGTGTCGTTCGAGGTCTTCTCCGACGAGCCGGACGAGATGCTGCGCCAGGGGCGCAAGATCGCCGCCTGGGGCGACAACGTCTACGTGAAGATCCCGGTGACGGATACCTCAGGCAACTTCATGGGTGACGTGGTGCGCGAGCTCGCGTCGGACGGCCACAAGGTGAACGTCACGGGGATGCTCACGCTCGAGCAGGTGGAGCGCTCGGCCGAGGCGCTCGGCAGCGACGCGCCCGCCTACGCCTCGGTGTTCGCGGGCCGGATCGCCGACGCCGGCGTGGATCCCGTGCCGATCATGATCCGCGCGCTCGAGCTGATCGCCTCGCGGCCGAACATCGAGCTGCTCTGGGCGAGCCCGCGCGAGATTCTCAACATCGTGCAGGCCGACGCGATCGGCTGCCACGTGATCACCGTGACGCACGACCTCCTGAAGAAGCTGCCGCTGATCGGGAAGGACCTCGACGAGTTCTCGCTCGAGACGGTGCGGATGTTCCACGACGACGCGCGGG
>DASXCV010000145.1:0-5725 GCA_036491015.1 Thermoleophilaceae bacterium
TCGAAGGCCTTCTGCTCGTCGTTGTAGTCGTGGTCCTGGTCGCAGGTGAGGATGTCGTTGATGTTGCCCGGGGACAGCCGGCGCGGGTTGAGCTGGTGCCCGCCGGCGTCCTGGTTCGGGTTGTTGGTCAGCAGGTTGCCCCTGCCTCCAGCGCCCGGCGTGGTGCGGAGGTTGTTCGTGCCGGGGTAGGTGCCGAAGTAGTGGTCGAAGGAGACGTTCTCCTGGAAGATCACGACCAGATGCTTGATAGGCGTGGAGGTGCCGGTGGCGTCCCGGCCCCTCGTCCCATGTCGATGGTGGTGATGCGTCCTCGCCGTGGCGACGGCCGTCACCGTCGCGAGCGCCACCGCGAGGGCAGCGGCAATCGCGAATGCTTTCTTGGGCATCCAAGCCTCCTTCGGGCTATTGAGAAGCGGGTCTTCACCCGCGGGGGCGGCCCCGCGGTCCCGGGGAGGCAGTCTTCAGCCCGCGTCACGCCCCAGCGTTGCCGAGGCGTGAACGAGCGGTGAACGAATGGTGGCCGGCGCTAGGGGAAGATCTCCGTCGTGCAGTCGCCGCCCGGCAGGTGGATCTCGTGTGGCCGCGCGGGCCCGGTGTCGAGCTCCGTGAAGTCCACGAAGAACGTCGGGTCGAGCGCGAAGGAGCCGTTGTCCTGACGGGTCAGGCGCGTCATCCAGCCGCGGATCTCGGGATAGAACTGGTTGTCCCAGGTCGAGTAGAGCGAGTTGGTCACGTACACGCGGTCGCCGTCGAGCGAGGTCTGCAGCATCTGCGGACCGCCGTTCAGCTGGCCGTCGGCGAGCGGATGCCCGCCGTCACGCCCGAGCAGCCCGCCGAGCCACACCTGTGACTTGAGCTGCGGGCTCTCGGGGTCGCTCACGTCGTAGTGCCGCAGGTCGCCATGGAGCCAGTTCGAGAAGAACAGGTCCTTGTCGTCCATCGACAGCACGAGGTCCGTGATCAGCCCGGGCACGCCGCCCTCGAGCGGCCAGCCCTCGAGCTCCTCGTTCGGCACGTCGATCACCTTGTCGGCGGTCCACTCGCCGTTCTTCGAGAAGCGGATGATGTTGCTCGACAGCGTGGCGCCCACGAAGCCCTCGGTGGACTCCGGGTCGTGCTGCCAGCGGATCTCGAGCGGGATCAGCCCGTCGGCCCCGAGGTCGATCGTCTGGATCTTGGTCTTCTTCTCGAGGTCCCAGAAGTGGAGCTGCTTGCCGTACTTGCCGGCGCCCACGTCCTCCGGGTTGAAGCCGTCCTTGAACGTGTTCGGCGCGCCCCACTCGGACGAGATCAGCGCGTTGTGCCTGGGCGAGTACCAGAAGTCGTACATGAACTCCTGGTCGCCCTTGTCCACCTCCCAGCGACCTAGCACCGAGAAGTCCTTCGAGTCGAGCACCGCGAAGCCGCCTGGCAGGTTGCCGTCGGCGTCGCCGAGCATCGAGATCGTGACGATGTCGCCCGGCATGCAGTGCACCGTGTGCGGTCCGCTGTAGCCGGTCTTCTCCTTGATCTCCTCGGGTTCGATCACCTTCGCGATCTCGGGCTTGCGCGGATCGCTCACGTCCACGATGTGGATGCGCGAGCTGCGGAAGCCCGGCACGATCAGCGTGTCGCGCTTCAGATCCGAGTGGCACGCGGACGAGCACACGTTCCAGCCGAAGTGATGGAGCTCGTCCCCCACGTTCGGCATCGGTGTGCGGTGGACGATCTGCGAGTAGGTGTCCGACTCGGGGTTGACGTCCACTACCGCGATGAAGTCCGGCTCGTTGATGCCGGTGCCCTCATAGAGGCAGGCGACGTACACGAACTCCTCGGGCGCCTGCTGGGACGCCTCCTGCGGCGATGCATACATGCCTAGCTCACCTCCGTGACTTTGCCGTCGTGCACGTCATACACGAAGCCGCGAATCGACACATCGTCGGGCACGAGCGGCGAGTCCTCGAGGAACTTCACGTCGTCGCGGACGCTCTGCTCCAGATCGGGGAAGGGCAGGAAGTCGATGTCGCTCGCGTCGGCCCCGAGGTTTTGCTTCACGACTCCGTAGAGGTCCTCGTTCTTGAACGTGAGCATGCCGCACTCGGTGTGGTGGATCACGAGCACCTCGTTGGTGCCGAGCAGCTGCTGCGAGATCACGATCGAGCGCAGCGCGTCCTGCACGCGGCCGCCGGCGTTGCGGATCACGTGGGCGTCGCCCTCCTCGAGGCCGAGCGCGCGGCTCGGCAGGATGCGCGCGTCCATGCACGTCACCACGATCGTGCTCTTCGCCGGGGGCATCGCCAGATCGCCCTTGTTGAAGCTGGCCGCGTAGCTCTCGTTGTTCTTGAGGAGCTCGTCGGTGACGGACATGCGGGGTCCTTTCGATTGGGGAGCGGACCGGCGGCTAATTTACCGTAAGCCGGTCGGGATTTGGGTCTTTGCCCCTACTCCCTACTCCCTACTCAATAACCTTCGGCCTCGTGGCCACCCGTCCGGACAAGCCAACCATCGCGCCGATCGTCGGGCCCGACGACCCGCGCCACTTCACCGACTCGGGCATCGAGATCAAGGCGCTGTACACGGACGAGGACGTCCGCGAGGGCCTGCCGGAGCGCCTCGGCGAGCCCGGCGAGTACCCGTTCACCCGCGGCATCCATCCGGAGATGTACCGCTCGCGCAAGTGGACGATGCGCCAGTACGCGGGCTACGCGACGGCCCACGAGACGAACGAGCGCTTCCACTACCTGATCGAGCACGGCTCGACGGGCCTGTCGATGGCGTTCGACCTGCCCACCCAGCTCGGCCGCGACTCGGACGACCCGCTGTGCATGGGCGAGGTGGGCCGCACCGGCGTGGCGATCGACTCGATCGACGACATGCGCCGGGTGTTCGACGGCATCCCGCTCGACAAGGTGTCGACGTCGATGACGATCAACGCGCCCGCGGCGGTGCTGCTGCTGCTGTACGAGCTCGTGGGCGAGGAGCAGGGCGTGCCGGCCGAGCAGCTCACCGGCACGACCCAGAACGACATCCTCAAGGAGTACATCGCTCGCGGGAACTTCATCTACCCGCCCGAGCCGGCGATGCGGCTCACCACCGACCTCTTCGCCTACTGCCGCGAGCGCGTGCCGAAGTGGAACACGATCTCGATCTCGGGCTACCACATGCGCGAGAAGGGCTGCTCGGCGGTGCAGGAGGTGGGCTTCACGCTCGCCAACGGGATCGCGTACGTGCAGGCGGCGCTCGATGCCGGCCTCGCCGTCGACGAGTTCGGGCCGCGGCTCGCGTTCTTCTTCAACGGCCACAACAACGTGTTCCAGGAGGTGGCCAAGTTCCGCGCCGCCCGGCGCATGTGGGCGCGGATCATGCGCGAGCGCTTCGGCGCCGAGAACCCGCGCTCCCAGACGATGCGCTTCCACACCCAGACCGGCGGGGTCACCCTGGCCGCGCAGCAGCCCGAGAACAACATCGTGCGCGTGGCGCTGCAGGGCTTCGCCGCGGTGTGCGGCGGCACGCAGTCGCTGCACACGAACGGCTTCGACGAGGCGCTCGCGCTGCCCACCGAGCGCGCGGCGCGGATCGCGCTGCGCACGCAGCAGATCATCGCCCACGAGTCCGGCGCCACCGACGCCGTCGACCCCTTCGCCGGCTCGTACTTCATCGAGTCCTTGACGGACGAGATCGAGGAGCGCGCGCAGGAGCTGATCGACAAGGTCGAGTCGCAGGGCGGCTCCGTGCAGGCGATCCCGTTCATCCGCTCGGAGGTGGAGGAATCGGCCTGGGGCTACGACCAGCGCTACGAGATCAAGCAGGACATCGTGGTCGGCGTGAACGAGTACGTGACGGACACGATCGACGACGTGGAGATCCTGCGCGTGGACCCGGAGTCGGAGCGCCAGCAGGTGGAGCGCCTCAAGAAGTTCAAGGCAGACCGCGACCAGGCAGAGGTGGACAGGAAGCTCGAGGAGTTGCGCGAGGTCGCGAAGGGCGACGGCAACCTGCTCCACCCGATCCGCGCCGCACTCGCCGTGAAGGGCACGATCGGCGAGGTCTCCGGCGTGCTGCGCGAGGAGTTCGGCGAGTACAACGAGGCCTGACGGCCTCGAGATTGCGGGCGGCAAATTGCAGTTTGCAGGCCAACGGTCAACGGTCAACCGTCAACGAAGGAATCGCTCCGCAGCGGCCGAAACCCTCCTTCGATGACGACCGTTTCGGTCTCTCGAACACTCGTCAAGTCACCGCCGGAGCTGTGGGCTGAGCTCGAAGGCGACTGCCTCTCGAAGGCAGTCGGCGAGGTGACCATCCGACCGACAGAACCCGAACGCGCGCTGGCCTGGGAGGCCGATGGGGCGAGCGGCACCGCGGTTCTCGAGCCGGCCGGATGGGGCACCAAGCTCACCCTCACAGCCGAGGTGGAAGAGCTTGTGGCCGAACTGGGCTTCTGGGCGCGGATGCGCGGGACGAAGGTGGATCCCGTGCCTCGGCGCCCGGACATGGAGCAGCGCCTTACGGAGCTGCTCGACAGCCTGGGCTCGGCGCACCGCAAGCCGTTCTCGAACGAGTAACCCGGGCGAAGTCCCGCTTGACGACGCTCCACGCGGGCTTGCGCCTGCCGTGGAGGTCGATCAGCCCCTTGGTGCTGAACGGCGGTGACGGCCGCGGATTCCCGCCCTTCCAGCCCGGCCTGACCGCGTAGTCGCGCAGCAGCCAGACGAGCGCGCCGCCGAGGTACGGCGTGTTGTCCATGATCGTGAGCTGCCGGTCGAGCCAGCGCGACTGGAACGCGTAGGTCCCCTTCCGCGAGGCGGGGCCGGAGCGGTTGGCCTCGGCCCCGAACTCGGTGGCAAAGAGCGCCACTCCCGGCAGCTGCTTGTGCACCGAGTCGAGCAGCGGGCGCACCTTCGACAGCGGGTCGTTGCCGTACCAGCCCACGTACTCGCTGATGCCCAGCGCGTCGAGCTTCCTGAACGCCGCGGGCAGCTTGACGTGCGGGCTCAGCGTCTGGTCGACCGCGAAGAAGCGCGTCGGGTCGAGCCTGCGGACGAGCGCCTTCGCCTGAGTCAGGTAGCTGGTCTCCGCCGAGCCGCCGCGGACGATCTCGTTCGCCACCCCCCACGTCATCACCGCGGCATGGTTGCGGTCTCTGAGGATCGTCTGCCTGAGGCGGTCGAGGATCGTGCGGCCGAGGTCGGGGCGCGCGAGGTCCTTGCCCTTCAGGCGCCAGACCGGAATCTGCTCCCAGAGGACGATGCCGAGCCGGTCGAAGGCCTCGAGCAGGCGCTCGCTCGGCGGGTAGTGGGCGCGGGTGAAGTCGGCGCCGAGGGCGGTGAGCTGGGCGGCGATCGTGTCCTCGTCGGATCCGGTGAGGGCGGCGCCGCGGGCGAGGTTCTCCTCCTGGAAGCTGGCGCCGCGCAGGTGGAGCGGCCGGCCGTTGAGGAGCGGCTGGCCGTCCGCGGCCTTCGACCACTGGCGCACGCCGAAGTGGATCTGGGTGGTCTGGGTTCCCGCCGTGGCCTTGAGGTCGTAGAGGCTCGGGCTGGCCGGGCTCCACAGAGCGGGGTTCGGGATCTCGAAGGTGCCGGTGACCCTCGCCAGCCCGCCCGGGGCCACCTCGGCGGGGCCAACCACCGGCAACGACAGGTTGAACCCGTTCGGCCCGCTTATCGCCAGCGCCACGTCCGCGGGCGCCTCCGTCGCTCCCGTGTTCCTCACCTCGGCGCTGACGGTCACCTGTGCGGGGTTGCCGATC
>DASXCV010000146.1:0-2006 GCA_036491015.1 Thermoleophilaceae bacterium
CGGCACCTTGCCCTCGCGGCGGCTGCGGCGCGCAGCGCCCTTGCCGAACTCGGTGCGAGCCTCGGCGGCGATCTTGACCTCGGGCACGGTGCTGTCTCCTCGTCTCAACGTGCGATGCGGGTACGAAGTGTAGCCGACAACGCGAGCGAGTGCGGACCGAGAACCTCACGTCACACACCCGTCCGTTATCCCGGTCCGGTTCGCAGTGGCACCGGCGCGGCCTGACTCAAGAGCCTTCGCGTCATGAAATCTGAGGTCAAGGCGAGTCAATATGAAACTCACAATAATCCGGGATTGTTAGTGAGCCAATACGCGCTAACGCCGGTACTGGATCAAGACCGCGAATACCACATTCGGCTCGCACTGACGCGCGGAGCCCGCGGCCGATTTCGAGGGTCCTCGATACCGGCGGGCGAGGCCGATCCGCCTCGCCCGCCGCATCAGTCACTCGTGCGGCATTCCCTCGGGCTTAATGCCGATGCCCTTGTCGCCTTCGCCTTCGTCTTTGTCCTGCTCGTCGTCGTCCTGCTTGTCGTCGTCGGGCTCGTCCTCAGGATCGCTTTCGCTCGCGTCCAGCCGGTAGAGCTCGTCAAGTTCGTCGCTGCCTGCGAGTTCCTCAGCAACGGCTACATTCCCCATGGTGATCCTTTCGCTTTCCAGGTCCCCGAGCCAGAAGGATGCGTGCGGGGGGGAGACGCGCAGCATCGTATCGGCCTCACATGATCGTTGCCGGAATCTCAGGAAATGCCCGATTCCGCCTGTCCGGTGCGGATCTCGGCGGCCTGGGCGTGGTCGCCGAGGGCGTCGAGGATCGCCGCGGCCTGGGCCCACGACGCCTCGGCTTCGGCCAGCCGACCCGCGCGGCTCTGCGCGGCGCCGAGGAACCTCAGCGTGAACGCTTCCCGGTGCCGATCACCCGTGGCCCGGTGCACGGCCAGCGCCTGCTGCAGGTGCTCGAGGGCCTCCGCGTCGCGTCCCAGGGAGAGATAGCAGCGCCCGACGTTGTGCAGCGCGTATCCGACACCGTGCGGGACCTTGATCTCGGCGAACGTGCTGTGCGCTCGGTGGAAGCAGTCGATGGCCTCCTCGGTCCGGCCCAGGTCGAGGTACGCCTCGCCCAGGTTGTTCAGGGCGACGCCCTCGCCGTACCGGTTCCCCGTCTCCCGGTTCAGCTCCAGGGCCCGCCGCAACAGATCCAGCGCCTCGTCCTTCCGGCCGAGGATCACGTAGGCGTCGGCCAGGTTGTTCGCCGTTTGTGCCTCTCCTTGGTGATCACCGATCTCGCGCCGGATGGCGATCGCCCGCTCGAGGTGGGCGATGCCTTCGGCCTCGCGGGTGAACCCGAGGGCCTCGCCCAGGTTGTTCAGCACCCACCCCTCGCCCTGGCGGTTGCCGGCCCGGCGGGCACTCTCCAGCGCGACGCGGTGCGTGGCGATGCAGTCGGCCCAGTTGCCGCGGCGGTTGAACATCGTGAACAACGGGGCGGGCAGCCGCCAGGCGACCTCGTCCAGACCGGCAGCGGCCGCCTGACGGGTGGCGGCGACCAGGTTGGCGCGCTCGCTGTCGTACCAGGCCAGTGCGTCATCGACGTCGGCGAAAGCGGGTGGCGCCGAGTCGGCAGCGGGCTCGAGCGGGATGTTGTAGCGGCGCGGCGAGACGACGCTGGCGGCGGCGTCGGCGGTGCGCACGTACCAGGTGAGCAGGCGGGTGAGCGCGGCGTCCCGCTCGACCGCGAGCACGTCGGCCTCGGCCCGTTCGGCGGCGTAGACCCGGAGCAGGTCGTGAAACCGGTACCGGTCCGTGGTCACCGATTCGAGCAGATGCGTGTCGACCAGCAGCTCGAGGGCGTCTTCGGCCGAGTATCCCGGGACGCCGAACAGGGCCGCCGCGGCGGCGGCCGAGATCGAGGGGCCCTGCCACAGGCCGAGCAGGCGGAACGCGAGGGCCGGGTCGATGCCCTGCTTGTCGGTGTTCGGGGGCAGGCTGGTGAAGCTCACCTCGAAGCT
>DASXCV010000147.1:0-8482 GCA_036491015.1 Thermoleophilaceae bacterium
CACGTGGCCGAACAGCAGCGATTCGCGGCCAACGCCTCCCACGAACTGCGGACCCCGCTGGCGATCACGCAGACGCTTCTCGACGTGGCCCGCAACGACCAAGACGGCGCCAACGGCGAACTGGTCGATCGCCTCCACGCCGTCAACACCCGAGCGATCGACCTCACCGAAGCAATGCTCGTGCTCAGCCGCGCCGACCAGCGCTCGTTCCCCAGAGAGCACGTCGACCTGTCCCTCGTAGCGGAAGAAGCCACTGAAACGCTCCTCCCCCTCGCAGAGAAACGCGGCCTGACCATCGAGACCTCGTGCGACGTGACCCCCACCATCGGCTCACACGCGCTCCTGCTGCAGATGACTTCCAACCTCGTGCACAACGCGATCGTTCACAACCTGCCTGCACAGGGCACCGTGTGGGTCACGACCAGCGCTCACCCCGAAAATGTGGAGCTCACGGTCGAGAACAGCGGCGAGAACCTCGCGCCACAGTTGGTTTCCACGCTCATTGAACCGTTTCAGCGCGGCACGGAGCGCATACGCACCGACCACGCAGGCGTCGGCCTGGGCCTGGCGATCGTCCAGAGCATCACCCAAGCGCACGACGGGACCCTCACCCTCACGCCCCGGACCGCCGGAGGCCTCTGCGTGACGGTGCAACTACCCGCCGCGTCACAAGGTCGCTAGGCGCGAGGCAGGGTTACGGTCGTCCGGGCGCCGCCGCCCGGGTCGTTGGCGGCCTCGACGTCGCCACCGTGGGCGCGCGCAAGGCGCCGGGCGATCGCCAGGCCGAGGCCCGCGCCACCGGTCGCCGCTGGGCGGGCCCGGTCCGAACGAAACAGCGGCTCGAACACGTGCGGCAGGTCGCCGGGGTCGAACCCGGGGCCGTTGTCGGCGACCTCGATGCGGACGGCGCCGTTGACGCGTTGCCCTGAGACCACCACCAGTCCGCGCCCGTGGCGGATCGCATTGTCGAGCAGATTGGTGAGCACGCGCAGCAGAGCGTCGGCGTCGCCGCGCACCATCAGCTCCGGCGTCACGTCGCCAACCTGCACAATGGAGCCGCGCGCGGTGGCCAGGGCCTCCACGTCCTCCGCGGCGCGCCGCGTGAGCTGGGCGACATCGACCTCGTCGAAGGCGATCGCCTCGCGCGCGTACTCGAGACGGCTGAACGTGAACAGGTCGCTGACGAGGCGATCGAGGTGGGCGGCCTTGTTCTGCGCGCGGTCCAGGTACCGGCCATCGCCGACGCCGCGCTCGAGCGCCTCGAGCGACCCGCGCAGAGTGAACAGCGGCGTGCGCAGGTCGTGGGCGATGGCCGTGACCATGAAGCGACGCTCGCGCTCGGCGGCCGCCGAGCGCCCCACCGCATCGCGCAGGCCGCCGGCCATCCCGAGCAGCGCGTCGCCGACCTCGGCCACCTCCCGCGCGCGGGTGTCCAATCGCTCGACATCCAGCTCGCCGCCGGCGATCCGCTCTGCATCGGCCGCCAGGCGCGCCAGCGGCCGCAGCACCCAGGAGCGCAGCAGCACGACGACCGCCACGAGCGCCGCCACGAGCGCCAGCAGCCCGGCGCCGAGTGTGATCGCCCAGCGCGTCGCGGCGCTCTCGCGTGGCACCCACAGCAGCCCTGCCACGTTGGGGAGCGCGACCTCAGCCTGCCGGTAGTGGCCGAAGGTTTGCTTGGACTCGCCGGTCTTGACCGCGCTCGTCAGCAGCACGGGCCTAGCACTCAGTGCAAGCTTGGCGGCCGCGGCGACCGGCACTTCGGCGCCCATCCCGTTTGGCCCGAGCTGCGCCTCCACGCCGAGTGCATTCAGGCGGCGCGTGACCGCATCGCGCTGCAGCGGGTTCGTGACGTCGAGGCCCTTCAGCGCCAGCAGCGCCTGCCGTTCGCGATGGTTCTCCCAGCCGGCCTGCCAGCTGCCCGCGGCCGCCCAAGCGGCGACCCCCGCGAGCGCCGGCGCGGCCACCACCAGGGCGAGCGCGAGGCCCAGCCAGACGTGCAGGGACAGCGAACGCTTCATCGTGCGGCCGGCGGGTCGAAGCGGTAGCCCACCCCCCACACGGTGACCAGCAGCTGAGGGCGGCGCGGGTCGAGCTCGAGCTTGTCTCGCAGCCTGCGCACGTAGATCCCGACCGCGCTGCGATCGCCCCACGAGCCCCACACGCGCTCAAAGATCTGGTCCCGGGCGAGCACCTGGCGCGGGTGCTGGACGAACAGCGTTAGTAGCTCGAACTCGCGCGCGGTGAGCGCGACGGGTTCGCCGTCCATCAGTGTCTCGTGGGCCGCCAGGTCGATCTCAAAGCGACCAAAGCGCCGCCGGGTCGTAGAGCGCCCGGCCTGGCTGCGGCGCAGCACGGCCTTAACGCGCGCGACGACCTCCGCCGGGGTGGCCGACTTGACGATGTAGTCGTCGGCGCCGAGCGCCAGACCGCGGAGCTTTTCGTCGTCCTCGCCACGGGCGCTGAGAAACAGCACCGGCACGTCCGAGCGCTCCCGGATGAGCCGGCACACATCGAAGCCCGATCCGCCGGGCAGCATCACGTCGAGCAGGACGCAGTCGACGCCGTTCCGGTCAAGCGCGTCGACGGCGCCCGGCGCGTCGCCCGCGGCGACCACGCCGAAACCCTCGACCGCGAGGAAGTCGGTTAGCAGCCCGACGATCTCCGGCTCGTCCTCCACCACCAGCACGGTCGCCGTGCCCATGCATGGCAGTCTGGCGCAGCCGCCACACCTGCCGCGCCATTTTCTTCAAATCTTCATCGGCGCTTCGGCGCGCGTTCAGTGCGGGCTGGTGCACTCCGAGTGGTCCCCCGACACAGAGGAGCATCGATGAGGAAGTTCAAGACGACGCTGATCGCGGCGGCTCTCGCCGCCACCGCGGCGCTTGCTGTGGTGGCGCTGCCGGCGATCGGTGATGCGGGCAACACGGGCCCGGGAACGAACAACCCCGACGTCAGCGCGTTCGCTGCGTGCCTGGCCACGCACGGGCTGACGGGGGCCCCGACCACGGGCCGCGAGCTGAAGGCGTGGCTCGCGAGTAAGGAGGCCGCCGATCCCAGTGGCGCCAAGGCTGCGATGGCCGCCTGCGATCGCAGCGTGCCCGACCTCGGCACAACGGAGCCCGACGTCCAGACGATGATCACCTGCGTGCGCAGCCACGGGATCGACGCCCCGACCGCACCCGACGACTTCAAGGGATGGGTAGGGCAGCAGCAGCAGCGGGCGGGTGTCTCGAACGCGGTCTCAGACGCGCTGGTCGCGTGCAAGCTGGCCGTGGCCCCGGACGCGAAGGCACCCCTTCTCGCCAAGCCCGACTGTGGCGCACAGGCGGAGAAAACCGGGCAGCCCGCGGACAAGCCAAAGCGGCCCAGCTCACCGGGCGTCACCAAGGGCACGTGAACCCGCCCCTGGTCAATCGGTGGCGGAGCGAGCCCACACCGCCTGGATCAGCCGGGCCCGGTCTTCGCCAAGGTTGCGTACGAGGTTGGCCGCCTTGGCCGGAAAGTCTGGGACGAATACGTGGAGTCCGAGTGGCGGTTGCTCGCCAGCCAGGAATTGCCGCATGCCTTGCCCGGCTGCTTCGGTGAGGTCGTTCCAGTGAACCCGTGTGAAGCCGGCTTCGCTGAGCAGCTCGGCGAGCCGGTCGGGCGTGACGAGGTGGCTCTGCTCCGGCGACGTGGCCCACGGGACCGGTAGGTGCAGCGGCCCGCCCGCACCGGCCGTCACGTCCCATAGCGCGAGGCGACCGCCCGGCGCGAGGACGCGACGGGCTTCGGCGTAGAGCCGGGCCTTGTCCGCGATGTTCATCTGGACGTGCTGGCTGACCACGACGTCGAACGAGCCGTCGTCGAATGGAAGCTCCGTCACGTCGGCGGTGCGGACCTCGATCGCATCGTCGAGGCCGACCGCGCCGTTCAGCCACTCGGCGACTTCGCAGTACTCGGGTGTGAGGTCGACGGCCGTCACACGTGCCCCGCGCTCGGCGGCGATCAGCCGGGCGGTTCCGCCGATGCCGGTCCCGGCGTCGAGCACGCGGTCGCTTTCGCCGATCTGGGCCAGGTCGATCAGTGCGGCCGTTGCGAGGCGGCCGAGGCTGTGGAAGTCCTCGAGCATCGCCAGGTCAGATGCCTGGAGCGCGTCGGTGTGCTTGCCGGCGTCAGCCAGGGCCCGCTCGATGTTGGCGCGGGTCAGGCCCGTGGCGTAGGGCTGGTCGATCGTGTTCGTCATGTCATGGTGTCCCGGGTCGTGGTGATCGAGGGCGGCCGAGCTCGGGCGCGGCGGGGGAGGGCGCGGGCCTCGGTGTGGGTACTTGCTCCTGCAGGCCGATCCGGTCGTGCAGGCGCCGCAACGGCTTGGGTGCCCACCAGTTCCACTTGCCGAGCAGTTCCATCAGCGAGGGGACGAGCAGGGCGCGGATGATCGAGGCGTCGAGCAGCACCGCGAGCGCGGTGCCGACGCCGAGCTCCTTGATGAACACCAGCTTGGACGTGGCGAACGCACCGATCGCGACGGCGAACAGCACCGCGGCGGCGGTGATGATCCGTCCCGTTCGCTCGAGGCCGACGGCGACGGCCTCGGAATCCGGAATGCCGCTGTCGCGCGCCTCCTTGATCCGCGAGAGCAGGAAGACGCCGTAGTCGGTGGCCAGGCCGAAAGCCACGGCCGCGAGGAAGATCGGCTGGGTGGCGTCGAGCGCCCCCTGGCTCGTGTAGGACAGCACCCCCTGAAGACGGCCGTCCTGGAAGATCAGAACCAGGAGCCCGAGCACCGCGCTCAGGTTGAGCAGGTTCATCACGACCGCCTTGAAAGGCAGCACGACCGACCCCGTGAACAGGAACAAGACGATCAGCGTCGCGGCGACGATCACCCCCAGCACGGCGGGTAGATGTGCGCGAAGGCTGTGCTCGAGATCGAGGTAGGCGGCGGTCTGGCCGGCCACCCCGAGGTAGACGGGCGCACGGATCGCGCGGATGCTGTGCACGAGCTGTTTGGTGGCGCCACTGAGCGGCCGCTGTACCGAAGCCACGGCGAGCAGCGAGTTGTTCGCGCCGGCCGGCTGCGCGGGGGCGACCGCGGACACGTCCGGCAGCCGGCTGAGCCGCGCCGCCAGTGCCTTGACCCGTGGCGAGCCGGCGGGTGCGCCGACGACTACCTCGACCGGCGAGGTTCTGTTCGGCGGGAAGTCGGTCGCGAGGGCGTCGTCGACCTGGCGCGCGCTCGCGCTGTGCGGCAGGACGCTCGCGGTGACGCTGACGAACCTGATGCCCGTGAACGGAATCCCGAGCACGATCAGAAACGTCGCGCTGAGCACGGCCACCCGACCGGGCCGGCGCATCACGAACTGCGACAGGCGGTACCACGCGCCACTCTGCGCCGGGCGTGCGTCGCGGTCGGCCGCGCGCTGCAACCACGCGGGCGCGAGCGCGTTCACGCGCGGACCGAGGACCGTCAGCAGCGCCGGCAGCACCACCAGCGCGAGGGTGGCTGCCACGACCGCGACCACCGCCCCGGCGATTCCCATCGAGTACAGGAACCGCTGGGGGAAGATCGCCAGCGACGCGACCGCCGCCGCGACCGTGACTGAGCTGAACAGGATCGTCCGCCCGGCGGTGCCGAGCGTGCGCCGCAGCGTCTCGACGCCGAAGCCCGTCGTGACCGCCTCCTCCCGGTAGCGCGAGACCATGAACAGGCTGTAGTCGATCGCCAGCCCGAGTCCCATGCCCGTGACGAAGTTGAGCGCGAACACGGACAGGTCGGCGAAGCCCGCGATGATCCGCAGGACGAAGAACGTCGCGACGATCGCCAGCCCGCCGAGCAGCGGCGGCAGCAACGCGGCGACCAGTGAGCGGAAGAACAGCAGCGACAGCAGGAAGATGAACGGGAAGGCGAGGAGCTCGGCAAGCGCGAGATCATGGCCAACCTGCGTATTGGCCTGAGCGTTTGCGATCTCCTGGCCGCCGAGCCGCACGTCGTGCTGGCCGGCGAACCGATCCTCGATCCGCTGTGCGGTGTCCTTCAGCTGCCGGTCCGTGCGCGGCTTGAAGTACGCGACGACGTAGGTCGATCGTGCGTCGCGCGAGACCATCGACGGATCGTGGGTGTCGTAGAAGCTCACGGCGCTCGACACGTCGGGCTGGGCGCGCAGCTCGCGGGCCACCTGCTCGACGCGCTGCCGGGACGCCGCGCTGCGAACGTCGCCGGCGCTCACGATCGCCACCACCCCGGGGTCGATCTTGCGCCCGGACGCGGCCTCGAACCGATGCGTCGCCTGGACCGATTGCGTGGCCGGGTCGTCCGCGCCGTAGGGGCTCATGTGCTTGGCCACGCCGACGCCGAACGCGCCGGCGATCGCCGCGCCGATCACCGCGACCAGGAGCACCCGGCGCCCGTGGCCGTGAAGGAAGGTGGCGAGATTCGACAGCATTGGCCTACTCCTTCTCTGTCTCGGTTGCGAGCTGGCGCTCGGTCGCCTGGCACCACTCGACGATCCACTCGGTCATGCCGATTCCCATCTGCAGGGTCAGGTAGGAACCCTTTGGCCCGTTGCTGGCGTGGGGCTCGAGCGAGCGCAGCTGAGCGAGCTTGCGCTCCGAGCGCTCGCGCATCGAGCGAACGATCTCGATCTGCCGCTCCGGCAGGCTGTCCGAGAAGAACAGCTTCAACATGCCCTCGTCGCGCAGCTCGTAGAGATCGTCCTCGTCGGACGCGAGCCAGTCCTTCAGCGCAGCCTCGCCGGCTTGGGTGAGCTCATACACCGTGCGTGCGCGACCACCAGAAGGTTCCGACCGCCCCTTGACGAGGCCCTGCTCCTCCAGGCGCTTGAGCTCCGGATAGATCTGCCCGTAGCTGGCCGCCCAGAAATAGCGCGTCGTCTTGTCGACGAACGCCTTGATCTCGTAGCCGGTGTGCAACCCGAACGCGATCAGCCCGAGCACGACGCGGCCGGTCGAGGTCAGGCCAGGGGGGCGATCCTCAGGTGAAGGGAGTGCCATACATCGGCACGGTATATCGGATCGATATATCTGTCAAGGGTATGGCTATCAGAGCGGTGCGTAGCGGCTGTGCAGCATCAGGTCGTTCCCATCCGGGTCGGTGAAGAACGCCATGTGGCACACCCCGGAGTCGAAGATCTCGCCGCTGAACTCGACGCCCTTCGCCTCGAGCTCGGCGCGCGCGGCCGCCACGTCGTCCACGTGCAGCGCGGGGTGCGCCATCTTCTGGGGCGCGAACTCCATGCCCATCCGGGCCGGCTCCCAGATTCCGAAGCAGGTGTCGCCGGCCCAGCACTCGAAGCGCCCGTGCTCGTCGGGCCGGAGGCCGAGCGTGTCGACGTAGAACGCGCGCGATCGCTCCGCGTCGGTCGAGGGGATCCCTACGAAGTCGAGCTTGGTGATCATCTAGTCCTCCGGTTCCGAGTTGGGAGAACTCGATGGTCGCACGCCTACGCCGGCGCGTCCGCCGGTGCTCGCGCTACGCCGAGCACGCGCGGCGTGACCGGGTAGACGCGGGCCTCCGACGGGAAGCCGAAGGCGCGGCAGCGCTCGAGCTGGAACCCGACGGCGGTGATCGCGGCCACGGTGTCGCGGTGGGTGTGGCAGCCGCCCATGAGCCGCGACCAGAGCGGGTCGACGCGCTGCTGCCAGCGTGCGAACCCGGGGCGGCGCGAGCGGACATGCTCGTAGAAGCGAAGCTCGCCGCCCGGCCGCAGCACCCGGCGAAACTCGGCGAGCGCCGCGCGCTGGTCGGGCACCGAGCACAGCACTCCGGAGACGACCACCGCATCCACCGACCCAGGCGCAAGTGCCAGCGAGTCGGCGACGCCCTCCACGACCTGGACCGGCACGGGAGCGCCCTCGGCGGCACGCTCCGCCTGCGCGCGCAGGTACGGCTCGGGCTCGACCGCGATCAGCTCGTGGACGCCCGCCGGATAGTGCTCGAAGTTGATCCCGTTGCCGGCGCCGACCTCCACCACGCGCCCACTCGCACCGGCCAGCAGCTCCCGGCGCAGTTCCTGCTCGCCGCGGCCGCGATCGCGCCCGCAGAAGCGGTGGAAGACTCGCGCGAAGACGGGGTTCTCGACGCCCTGGCCCATGGCCCTGTGTTGTACCCGAAGCCCGTGGCCGCTAGAGCGCGCTGAGCCCGCCCACCAGGCTGGCCACGCCCGCCGCGGCCACCACCAGCAGCAGCAGCGGCTCGAAGCGCGCGGGGTCGAGGCGGGTGAAGGCGCGGCTGCCGACGGCGTGTCCGGCGAGCACGGCGCCGAGCGCGAGCAGCAGGACCGTGGGGTGGAGGTGTGCGTTCCCGAGCACCGGGGCGAGCGCGAGCAGCGCGATCAGCCCGATAGCGAGGAACATCGCGCTGAGCGAGTCGCGCAGCTGCCCCGGCCCGAGCCGGCAGCGCGAGAGCCAGAGCGCGAGCGGCGGACCGCTGACGCCGGCCGAGGTGGTGAGGGCGCCGGTGGCGAACCCGACGGCGAGCCGC
>DASXCV010000148.1:0-12622 GCA_036491015.1 Thermoleophilaceae bacterium
TGGTACTCGCGCTCGCGCCGTCGGCCGCCGTGACGGTGGCGACGAGGGCGTTGTGCCCGCCGTTCAGGGGCACGCTGGCCTTCCACGAGCCGTCCGCGGCCAGCGTGGCGGGCGTGCCGTTCACGCTCACCGCGGTCACCCCGAGCGGAGCCGAAGCGCTGCCGCTCACCGCGACGTGGTTCGCCGGCGTCGAGTGGGCTGGCGCGTTCATCGAGATCGACGGCGTGAACGACGTCTCCGCCTGGGAGCCGAGCGCATTCGCCTGCGACTGGCTGAACGCCTGCCCGTAGGCAAACGCAAGCGACACGGAGCCAGCGGCGGGCACCGTCAGGTCGTACTCCGCGAGGAAGGACGACACCGCGCCTCCCATGCCCGTTTCGTCGTCGATGAAGCGCTCGTCCTTGGGCGGCCGCGAGAACACGATCACTCCGTGTGGGACGGTTCCGTCGTCGCCGTGAGCCAGGCTCGCCGTCACAAAGACCTGCCCCGGCCCGCTCGGCGGCCCGGGCACGGTGGCGCCGAGGCTCTCGGTCGCATAACTCGCCGACACCCATGGGAAGACGTAGGCGATGTCATTGCCCGCGGCGTGCTGGTCGTTCTCGATTTCCAGATGGAGCTGGTGGGAGGCGCCGTCCGTGGAGCTCCAGCGCGTGCGGATGGTCGCGAGCAACCCGTCGTTCGTCACGGCCGCTGTGCGGTCGAGCCGCACGCCGGTGTTCACGAAGCTGCTGCAGCTCGTCCCGTCGGGCGGGAAGGTGGCGGGGGCGGGCGCGCACCTCACGGCGCTCGACGACTCACTGAAGCTCGCTGCGTGGGTGCTCGAAGCGAACGCCGGCGTGAAGCCCAGCGCCGGCACGCCCGGGTTCAACTGCGGGTCGGTCGTGGTGTCCGGCCACGGATCGGAAATCGCGCCCGGCAGGAACGCGTTCGCGCCGTCCACTGTCAGCTCTGAGCCGGTGGCCGGGATCGTGCCCGGATCCGGGGTGCCGAGGTCCCCGTTCGCGAGTAACAGGTTGTCGTTGCAAAAGAAGAGGGGTGTCGCAGGCTCGAACGTGGTGGGGTCCCACAGGAAGCTGTCGTAGAGCCCGCAGTAGCCGGTCGAGTGGAAGTCGAAGCCGCCCTGCGACTGGATGTTCTGCAGGTAGAAGTCCTCCACATTCCCGTCGTTCGGCCCTCCGGCGATCCGAGTGAGCTGCGTGCCGTCGACCCTGATCGTGGGGCCGCTGAAGGTGGACGTCGTGCCCGGCGGCGCGACGGGGGTGGCGTCAATGTCCTCCGCCGCGCGCAGCACGCACGGCTGCCACAGATTCAAGAAGTCGGTCGTGGCGATGCTGGCCGAGAAGCTGCCGTTGGCCATCACCGCCACGCCCCTGACGATCGGCGAGCTGGTGTCGCCGTAGTAACAGTCGATCCGCAGCTGATCGGCCGCCCCGCCGTTGCTCGTGCCGGAGACCGTGACCGTGTCGGGCGTCTCCGAGTTGAAGGTGATCACCGTGCCGTCGGCGGGGGAGGTGATGTCGGAGGTCGTGATGTCCGCGAACGCGGGGGACGCCAACACGACGAGCACGCAGACCGCACACGCGAGCGCGAGGAGGGTGGGCCGGAGGCTTGGGCGCAACGGTGGCTCCTTGTCATGTGGGCCTCCCAGCGCCGCGCGAATTCTCTAAACCGACCCTAGGTGTGCCAAGCGCCCGAGTCAAGGCAGTTTGGCCCCAGCCCTCAGACTGCTAGCTTACGTTCACGTAAGAAACAGCATGTCGCTCCTCGAGTCCACAACATCCCCAACCGCTCCCCGCAGGCGCGTCGGCGTCGGCGCCGAGCACCCCAACTACAAGTGGTGGGCGCTCTCCTGCACGAGCCTCGGGATGCTGCTCGCAACCATCAACTCGGGCACGCTGATCATCGCGCTGCCCGACCTCGAGCGCAGCCTCCACACCTCGTTGCTCCAGCTCGTGTGGGTGATCCTCGTGTACATGATCGCCTCGACCGTGCTCGTGCTCACGGCGGGCCGACTGGCCGACCTGTTCGGCCGCAAGAAGGCCTACGTCGGCGGCTTCCTCGTGTTCGCGCTGGCGTCGCTCGGCGCGGGCTTCGCGAGCGGCGGCACGGAACTGATCCTCTGGCGCATCGCCCAGGGCGTGGGCGGCGCGTTCCTGTTCGCCAACTCGGCGGCGATCGTCACCGATGCGTTCCCGCGCGAGCAGCTCGGGCTCGCGATGGGCACGAACACGATGGTGGCGGCGGTCGGCCTCGTGATCGGACCGGTGCTCGGCGGCGCGCTCGTCGCGATCTCCTGGCACTGGGTGTTCTGGTTCAACGTGCCGCTCGGCATCGCGGGCAGCGTCTGGGCTGGTCTGATCCTGCACGAGCTGTCGAGCCCCGATCCCGAACGCAGCCTCGACCTGCTCGGCACGAGCGCGTTCGTGCTGGGACTCACCGGGCTCGTGCTCGGCATCTCGAAGGGCGGTCTGTCCGGCTGGGACAACCCGACGGTCATCGTCAGCCTGCTCGCCGCCGTGGTGCTGCTGCCCCTGTTCGTGGTGATCGAGATGCACGCGCGCGCGCCGATGCTCGACCTCTCCATCTTCAAGAACAGGCTGTTCGCGACTGCATCCGGCGCGGCGTTCATCAATGGCCTGAGTCGCTTCGCCCTGATGTTCATCTTCGTCTTCTACTTCCAGGGGCCGCAGGGGGACACGCCGATCATCGCGGGCCTCAAACTCGCGCCGATGGCCATCGCCATGCTCATCGCATCGCCGCTCGCGGGCATCGCGGCCGACCGCCACGGCTCGCGCGGGCTGGCGGCCGCGGGAATGGTCGTCACGGCCGTCGGGCTCGCGGCGATGACCACCCTGCAGATCGACTCGCCCTACTGGCAGAGCGGGCTGTGGCTGTTCGTCGTCGGGATCGGCTCGGGCATGTTCAACAGCCCCAACACGGCGGCCATGATGGGCGTCGTGCCGGGCGACCGGCGCGGCATCGCCGCTGGAGCGCGCGTGATGCTGCAGAACACCGGCGCGGTGATCTCGATCGCGTTTGTGATCGCGATTCTCACGGCCGCGGTGCCGAAGACCGTGATGTTCCGGATCTTCTCCGGCCTCACCAAGGGCCTGACCACGAGCAAGCTCGACCCGTTCATCTCGAACATGCACCTCGCGCTGTGGGCGCTGTCGGCGGTGTCGCTGCTCGGGGCCGTGGTGTCGATGATGCGGCCGGCGCACGTCCGCGAGGGGTCGCTGTGAGCGAGCGCCGCCTGCGAATCGGCGAGCTGGCCGAGCTCACGGGCACCACGCCGCGCACCATCCGCTACTACGAGGAAATCGGCCTCCTGCCCGAGCCCGAGGAGCGCGAGCAGGGCAAGCGGCGCCTGTACGGGGAGACGGACGTCGAGCGGCTGCGGGAGCTGATCCGCTTGCGCGACCTGCTCAACCTGAGCCTCGACGAGCTGAGCAAGCTCGTGTCCGCCGAGGCGGCGCGGGCCGAGATCCGGCGCGAGTTCGCCGAGACGGAGGACGTGGACCAACGCCGGCGCCTGCTCGACCAGGCGGCCGAGCACATCGCGGGCCAGCTCAAGCTGGTGCGCGGGCGCAAGGAGGAGCTCGAGCGGCTCGAGCGCGAGCTCGTGGCCACCCAGCGGCGCGTGCGCACGCGCCTGCGGGAGATCGACGCCGAGGACGCGGCTGCATGACCGCGGCAGTGCCGGCGGCTGCCCCGCGCACGGGGGTGGACCGGCGGGGCATGGGCGTGCTCGCGCTCGGCCACATGATGGTGGACGCCTGCCAGGGTGCGGTGCCGGCGCTGCTGCCGTTCCTCGTCTCGCAGCGGGGGTACTCGTACGCCGCAGCGTCTGGGCTCGTGCTCGCGGCGACCGTCTCGTCGTCGGTGATCCAGCCCTTCTTCGGCCACTTCTCCGACCGCCGCTCGCTCGCCTGGCTGCTCGCCGTCGGGCCGGTGGTGGCCGGGAGCGGGATCGCGCTCGTGGGCGTGGCGAACACCTATCCGCTCACGTTCCTCGCCGTGGTGCTGAGCGGCCTCGGCGTGGCCGCCTACCACCCGGAGGCCTCGCGCTTCGCCAACTACGTGTCGGGCGTCAAGCGGGCGAGCGGGATGAGCATGTTCTCGCTGGGCGGGAACGTGGGCTTCGCGCTCGGCCCGATTCTGATCACGCCGCTCGTGCTCGTGTTCGGCCTGCACGGGACGCTGTTCATGTTCATCCCGGGGGCGATCGTCGCGCTCGCGGTGCTGGCGAACCTGCCGCACCTCGTGCGCTTCCGCCCGGCGGGCGCGACCGACCCGGCCAACCTCGGCAGCCCCGACGACGACTGGTCGGCGTTCATCCGCCTCGCGGGCGTGATCGCCTTCCGCACGTTCGTCTACTTCGGGCTGCTCACGTTCGTGCCGCTCTACTACACGGGCGCGCTCGGCGCCTCCAAGGCGCAGGCCAACACCGCGCTCAGCGTGATGCTGATCGGCGGCGCGTTCGGCACGCTCTGCGGCGGACCGCTCGCCGACCGCTTCGGCCGCCGCTCCGTCCTGTTCGGCTCGATGAGCGTGCTGCCGCCGCTGATCCTGCTGTTCCACGCGCTCAGCCCGCCGGCATCGACGTTCGAGATCTTCTTCATCGGCGCCGCCGTGATCGCGACCTTCAGCGTTACCGTGGTGATGGGGCAGGAGTACCTGCCGGGTCGGCTCGGCACGGCTTCGGGCGTGACCCTCGGCCTCTCGATCGGCCTCGGCGGACTGGGTGCTCCGCTGCTCGGAGTCGTGGCCGACAGGTGGGGGCTCAGCACCACGCTCTACGTGCTCGCGGTGCTGCCGCTCGGCGGCCTGCTGCTCACGTTCACGCTGCCGCCGGCGCGCTCGCGGCGATCTGCCGTAGGATCGCCTGCTCGATGGGGGCGGTCAACACCACAGCGGGAGCCGTCGACGACGCCGACCTCGGCCTCACGCTGATCCACGAGCACATGCGGGTCCGCTCGGAGGCGGTCTCGTTCCAGTTCCCGCACCTCTACGACGAGGCGCACGAGCACGAGCGCGCGGTCGCACAGGTGACCGAGGCGATGAAGCGCGGGGTGAAGACGATCTGCGACCCGACCGTGATGGAGGCGGGCCGTGACATCCGCTTCCAGTCGCGCATCGCGGAGGAGACCGGGCTCCAGCTCGTCGCCTCGACGGGCATCTACACCTACCACTACCTCGCGCCGCACTTCCAGAACCGCGACGAGGACTACATGGCCGACCAGTTCGTGCGCGACATCGAGGTGGGGGTCCAGAACACCGAGATCAAGGCCGGCTTCCTGAAGTGCTGCACCGACCACCAGGGCGTCACGCCCGACGTGGAGAAGGTGCTGCGCGGCACGGCGCGCGCGTCCAACCGCACGGGGCGGCCGATCATGACCCACTCGCACCCGCAGTCGGGCCAGGGCATCGAGCAGATGAAGATCTTCGAGGAGGAGGGCGTGGACCCGGCGCGCGTGTTGATCGGCCACACCGGCGACACCGACTCGGTCGACTACATCGAGGAGCTGCTCTCGCACGGTCCGTTCATCGGGATGGACCGCTACGGGCTCGACATCATCCTGCCCACCGAGCAGCGCAACTCGACTGTCGTCGAGCTCGTGAAGCGCGGCTACGCGGACCGGATGATGCTCTCGCAGGACGCCTGCTGCACGCTCGACTGGTTCCCCGAGGAGATGGTCACCCAGATGGCGCCCAACTGGCACATGTCGTACGTGCTCGACGACATCGTCCCGGCGCTGAAGCAGCAGGGCGTGACCGACGCGCAGGTCGACCAGATGATGGTCGAGGCGCCGCGCCGCTGGCTCGCGGGCGCAAGCTGAGCTTCATTCCGCGACTTCGCCCGCGAGCGCGTGTTTAGGCGCGCGAACCCCTTCACCAGGAGGAGCCTCTTGAAGAGGACCATTGCTTCGCTCGCAGCGATCGGAGTACTCGCCGTACCGGCGGCCGCCGGCGCCTCGCACCCGCGTGTGCACCGCGCTGCCTCCGGCACTGGCGTGGCCGCCAAGGCCTGCAAGGCCGAGCGGACCTCGGACGGCGTCGCGGCCTTCCGCCAGAAGTACGGCAACAAGAAGGGCAGGCACGCGTTCGCGCGCTGCGTGACCCAGCACGTGCGCCAGGCCCGCAAGGAGTGCAGGGCCGAGCGCACCACGGACGGTATCGCGGCCTTCCGGATGAAGTACGGCAACGCGAAGGGCCGCAACGCCTTCAGCCGCTGCGTGCGACAGCACGCCGGCGACACCATCTCCTGACGGGTCACACCGCAGGATTGCGAGTCCAATCAGACGGCCCGGGCACAGCGCCCGGGCCGTTCTCATTTGTGCCGGCGCAAGGGCATGTAACCAACACGGTTGCAAGGTTTAATGTGTCATCGATCCGTGTAAGATAGGTCGATAGGACGGCGACACGAATGGCGGGAGGGCCATGAACACGCTTTTGACGCTTGCCGCTGCCTCGAGCGAGCCCGCGAAGGGCGCGCCGGTCGGCGATGTGATCTGGGGGACGGCCGCTGCGACGGCCGCCACCGCGCTCGTGATCTGGGTCGCGATGGCGCATCGCGCCGGGCGCATCGCCTGGCTCGGACGCCTCGCCGACTTCAGCGCGCGCGTGTCCGGCCTGCCGTCATGGACCGCGCTGCCGGGCGCGATCACCGGGATGTCGCTGATCGTCGCCGGCTTCGGCTTCTACTGGGATGTGGCCAAGCACATCGACACCGGGCGCGACCCGGGGCCGTTCGGCACCGCGGCGCACTACCCGATCCTGGTTGGCCTGTTCGGCATCACGGTCGGCGGCTTCACCGCGATCGTGCTCGGCACCGGCAGGGGCGTGCCCACCTCGCTGCGCATCGCCGAGGATTGGCGCGCCCCGCTTGGCGGCGTTCTGATCTTCCTGTGCGGCGCGTTCGCGCTGAGCGGCTTTCCGCTCGACGACGTGTGGCACACCCTGTTCGGCCAGGACGTGACCCTCTGGGGCCCCACGCACGTGCTGATGATCGGCGGCGCATCGCTGTCGTCGCTCGGCGTCTGGGTGCTGCTCGTGGAGGGCCGCCGGGCCGCCCAGTCGAGCGGCGCTCCGCGGCCGCCGGGCAGCGAGCCCTGGTGGCTCCGCTTGCGCACGGTGATGATCGCGGGCGGCTTCCTCGTCGGGCTGTCGACCCTGCAGGGCGAGTTCGACTACGGCGTGCCGCAGTTCCAACTCGTCTTCCAGCCGATCCTGATCATGTTGGCCGCCGGCGTCGGCCTAGTGGCCGCGCGGCTGCGCCTCGGGCGCTTCGGCGCGCTTCAGATGGTGGCCGCCTACCTCGTCGTGCGCGGGGCGTTCACGCTCGTGATCGGGCCGGTGTTCGGCATGAGCACGCTGCACATCCCGCTGTACCTGGCCGAGGCTGTGCTCGTGGAGCTCGTGGCGCTGATCGTCACGCGCGAGCGCGCGCTCACCTTCGGCGCCGCCGCGGGCGTGGCGATCGGGACGGTCGGCCTGGTCGCTGAGTGGGGCTGGTCGCACGTCTGGATGCCGTTGCCGTGGCCGGTCGCGATGCTGCCCGAAGCGGCGCTGCTCGGCTTCGCGGCCGCGGTCGCGGGCGGAGTGCTCGGCGGCTACCTCGGCCGCGCGCTCAGCTCGGGCGACGTTGCGCCCCAGCGCGGACCGCGCTGGCTGCTTCCCGCGGCCTCCCTGGTGGCGCTCTTCTGCATCGCATTCCCGATGCCGATGAACGCGGGCGGCCAGGCGAGCGCGACCGTGGCGCTCCAGACCGTCACCCCGGGCCCGCACCGGACCGCCGACGCCACGATCCGTATTACGCCCGCAAGCGCGGCCAAGGATTCCGAGTGGCTCACCATGACCGCGTGGCAGGGCGGCGGGCTCCAGGTCGACCGGCTGAAGAAGATCGGGCCCGCCACCTGGCGCACCACGCGGCCCGTGCCGGTGTGGGGCAAGTGGAAGTCGATGCTGCGGCTCGAGAACGGCCGCGGCGTGCGGGCTCTGCCGGTGTACCTGCCGGCCGACCCGGCGATTCCCGCGAAGGGCGTGCCCGCGACGGCGCACTTCACGCGCCCGTTCGTGCGCGACAAGAAGATCCTGCAGCGTGAGGCGGTGGGCGGGTCGACGTGGCTCGCCACGCCCGCGTATCTGCTGCTGCTGGCGATCGTGACGGTCTGGCTCCTGTCGCTCGGCTGGGGGCTGCGAAGGCTCGAGCTCACCGCGGGCCAGGAGGTGCGCGGCCACGTGAACGATCCCGCCGGCTCGGGCTCACGGGTGCGAGGGGAGGTGCAGACCGCATGAGCGCCGGAGAGCTGCTCCTTCCGCTCGCCTGCACGGGCCACGTGCTGGTGGACCTGCCGATCTTCTTCGGCCCGGTCTTCCTGCTCACGGGGTGGATATTCATCGTGCGGCGGCGGGATCGGAAGCGCACCAAGCAATTGCGCCCCTCGCTGTGAGATCGTGGGGGCGTGACATCGGTCCCCGCACAACCGGCTGAGCGGCCGTCCGCCGAGGACGCGTTCCGGCTCGCCCGGCGCAAGTTCCTCGCGGCCGAGCGCGTCGACATGAGCGCGCTGGCCGCCGAACTGGGCGTGAACCGGGTCACGCTCTACCGCTGGATCGGCTCGCGCAACCAGCTGCTCGTGGAGGTGGTGTGGTCGGTGGGCCAGCGGACGCTCGAGAAGGTCGACGCGGGCGTGCGCCAGAGCGGGGCCGAGCGCGTGGTGCAGGTGGTTACCCGGTTCCTCGACGCCGTGATCACGAGCGACGGCATGAAGCGCTGGCTGGCCGAGGAGGGGGAGCTGGCCATGCGGCTGCTCACCCGCCACGACACCGGTTTCCAGCCGCGGCTGATCGACTGGATCTACGCGCTGCTCTCCGAGGAGAGCGAGGCGGGGCGGCTCTCGCTGCCGGCCGATCTGCACGAGGTGGCGTACGTGATCGTGCGGCTGATCGAGTCCTACACCTACCTCGACCTCATCACGGGCGAGGACCCTGACGCGCAGCGGGCCGAGCCGATCTTGCGGCTGCTGCTGCGGTGAGCTGCTGTTGGCAACTGTCGGCGCTGTCGGCAACGCTGGGCGTTTACAGCAGCAATAAAGGGTGGCCCCCACGGGGGAGCAATCCCATCTGGGTGTTGCTCAGCAACAGTCAGGTGACACAGCGGCGGCTGAGCCTCGTCCGAACCGCCCGGCAATCCCATCCTGGTGCCTCTATAGGGCACCTAGATGGGATTGCTTCTCGCTCAGCCGGTGCCGTAGATGCCTGTGCCCTTCGGGGTGTTCGGGCCAGCCGGGCCGTCCGGCGCGGTGTCGACCCCGAGGTAGGAGTAGTCCCCGTTCACGCCGTCATTCGCCACCTGGCCGGGGCAGCCGGCGCGCAGGTTCTCGCAGTCGAAGCGGCCTCCGCCCGGCAGCCCGATGTCGAGCCGTGAGCGGTAATAGAACGAGAACATGTTGGGGTCGCCCGTCGGGTCGACGGCGCCCTCGGCGGCGTCGTGGCGCCACCGGTCCGTGAGCAGCCGCTTGACCGCGTTCTGGTCGCCCTTCACGTAGCGGTCGAACCAGGCGGTCGTGTACCACGTGATCTCGTCAGCTCCACGCAGCGAAGCCGTGAAGCCCGGGTTGGGGATGAAGCTGAAGTCGTAGTGCGTGCCGCCGCGGATGATGATCTCCCCCGTGTCGACCCCGAGCTTCGAGTAGGCGAGGGACTCCGTGCTCTTCGCCAGCGGGTCCGGCTGCGAGGTGTTCGGCTCCGGCGGGATGAAGTAGTCCGCCGACATGCCGAGCGCCGGCTTGGTGACGGGCGGGACCGTCCGCTGGGAGGAATCGACGCAGCCCTTCTCCTCGGGGCCGCCGCCGCTCGCGCCGGTGGAGGCGTTCGGGTCCGGCTTGGCGAGGTTGTCCCACGCCACGATCGCCTTCACGCGCGGATCCCACTGCCCGATGTAGGACACGCCGGCCGCGCCGTACGAGTGGCCGGCGATGCCGAGCCGCGACGGATCGAGCAGCTTCCAGAACGGGTTGTAGGCGGCATCCAGCCCGGCCGCCGCCCGCCGGGTCTGCTTGGCGGCGTGGCTCGTGCCGCTGTAGCACGAGGGCACGGGCTCGTACGGGTGCGACGGGTTCGAGAGGAAGAAGTCGATCGCGTCCTCGGTGCCGTCGAAGAACGGGCGGCCGTCGGTCTGGGCGGGCGTGCCCTCGCCGCGGTCGGGCGCCTCGCCGACGGTGTCCGACTGACCCTGCCCCTGAGGGTCGAACGTGAGCACCACGTAGCCGTCCTTCGCGAGCGCCTGGGCGGCGTACCAGTAGAGCTGCTCGTCGGCCTGCACCGAGCCGTTCGTGATCACGATGCCGGGGCGCTTGGCGGGCCCGGACTTGGTGGCCCACACGTGGCCCGACAGCGTGGCGCCGTTGCGCGCGGTGAAGAGCACCGGCTGCACGATGCCGTAGCCGTTTGTCTGCCAGTCATAGAGGCGGGTGTCGCCGGCGCAGCCGTCGTTGCCGTTCCAGCACAGGTCCGAGACGAACTCGCGCTCGGGGTCGGTGGCCTGCAGCTTGAGCGCGTTCAGCCCGTTCTCCTGGCTGATCAGCCGCAGCTTCGCCTGGTACTCGGGCGTCGTGTAGATCGCCTGGCGCTCGAGCCCCTTCGAGTAGTTCTGCGCCTCGACCACCGGGTCGAACGCAGACGCCGCCGACGCGCCTGCCAAGAACACGGCAGCCGCAATTCCCGCAACAGTCCATCCCCGCATCAGGCCCCCCGCCTTTCGTCACGGTTCCAAGATCAGCGGCGGGCACGCTAGCAACACATCGTGCTGTGTGTTGCAGTTCAGATCCAGATGTCACACTCCTGCGCGTGCTCGGGTACATCACCGACCCGCAGGCGGACGGAGGGCTCGATCGGCGCGAGCTGCCGGACCCGGCGCCGGGCGATCACGACGTGCTGATCGAGGTGCACGCGTTCGGCGTGAACCGGGGCGAGCTGAGCCTGCTGGCCGACCGCCCCGACGGCTGGCTGCCGGGACAGGACCTGGCGGGCATCGTGGCGCGCGCGGCGGCCGACGGCAGCGGTCCGTCCGAGGGCACCCGCGTGGTGGGCGTGGCTGACGGCGCCGCCTGGTCCGAGCTGGCGCTCGTGCCGAGCCATCGCGTGGCGCCGCTCCCCGAAGACGTGCTCTTCGCTCACGCCGCCGCGCTGCCGGTGGCCGGGCTTACAGCGCTGCGGACGCTCCGCACCGGCGGCCCGCTGCTCGGCCGCAAGGTGCTGATCACCGGCGCCACCGGGGGCGTGGGCTCGTTCGGCGTCCAGCTCGCGGCCGCCGCGGGCGCGCATGTGACCGCGCTCGTGAGCCGCCCGGAGCGCGCGGACGCCGCGCTGGCGCTCGGCGCGCACGAGGCGCTCAGCGAGCTCGGGCCGGACAGCGGCCCGTTCGACCTCGTGGTCGAAGGAGTGGGTGGGAAGGTGCTGCTCGACGCGATCCATCACCTCGCCAAGGAGGGCACCGTCGCCGCGTACGGCGTGGCGGGCGGGCGCGAGCCCACGCCGCTCGCGTTCTGGGACTTCGCCGCGGGCGGCGGCCAGCTCGGCCGGCTGATCGCCTTCTTCGTCTACGCGACGGGCGAGGAGACGTTCGGCGAGGACCTCGGCGTGCTCGCCGGGATGATCGCGGACGGCCGCCTGCGCGTAGAGGCTGACATGCGCGACTGGTCCGAGACCCGCGAGGCACTCGAAGACTTCCGCGAGCGCAAGATCACGGGCAAGCTGGTGCTGACGCTGTGACGAACGCCGACTACCTGATCGTCGGAGCGGGCTCCGCCGGTTGCGTGCTCGCCGCGCGGCTGTCCGAGGACCCGTCCGTGCGCGTGCTCGTGATCGAGGCCGGCGGCAAGGCGATCCACCCGAACGTCGCGATCCCGGCGGCCTTCGCGAAGCAGTTCAAGACCAAGCTCGACTGGGACTACGCGACCGAGCCCGAGCCGGCCTGCGACGGCCGCTCGCTCTACATCCCGCGCGGGAAGGGACTCGGCGGGTCGAGCTCGATGAACGCCATGCTGTACGTGCGCGGCCGCCCGCTCGACTACGACCTGTGGGAGGCCGAGGGCTGTCCGGGCTGGGGCTGGAACGACGTGCGCCCGTACTTCCTGCGCTCGGAGCACAACGAGCGCGGCACGTCCGAGCACCACGCCACCGGCGGCCCGCTGAACGTGGCCGACGAGCGCTCCCCGCGCCAGCTCACTGGGCGCTTCCTCGCCGCGGCCGAGCAGGCCGGAGTGCCGCGCGTGCCCGACTACAACGGGCCCGAGCAGGACGGAGCCTCGCCCGTGCAGGTGACGCAGCGCAACGGCCGCCGCTTCAGCGCCGCGGACGCCTACCTGCGGCCGAACATGAAGCGCCAGAACCTCGAGGTGATCACGGGCGCGCAGGTGCTGCGCGTGGAGCTCGACGGCGGCCGCGCGACGGGCATCCGCTATCGCGACCGCCGCGGCCGCGAGCAGGTGGCGCGCGCGGACCGCGAGGTGATCCTCGCCGCGGGCTCGATCGGCTCGCCGCAGCTGCTGATGCTGTCGGGCATCGGCCCGGCCGACCATCTGCGTTCGGTCGGGGTCGAGGTGGCGCATGACCTGCC
>DASXCV010000149.1:0-7305 GCA_036491015.1 Thermoleophilaceae bacterium
GTCGGCGCTGCGCGAGGCGGGCGACGTGATCCTCGCCGTCCGCTCCGGCGCGCTGGATCCCGAGCGGCTCGTTCCGCTCCGGGCGCTCGTCCGCGGCGAGCTGTCGGCGTCCGTCGGTGCGCCCCGGTTCTTCAAGAGCACGGGGATGGCGTGGGAGGACGCCGTGACCGTCGACGCCATCCTCTCGGCCGGATCGAGCCAGTCTGCCGCGTAGCGATCCCGGTCTAGTGCCCGTATAGGGCACCAGCCTGGGATCGCTTGCCGGCGCTACATCGGGATCGTCAGCGCCGGCACCTGGCCGGGCGCGAACGCCACCGCGAAGCCGAGGACGGCGATCAAGACGACGATCGCCCCGATCGCCACGCGCTCCGGGGGCAGCAGCTTCTCGAGCGCGACCAGCGCCGCGATCACGATCATCCAGGTCACGTTCATCACGCCGACCGCGAACAGCGCCGCCATCAGCGCCCAGCCTGAGCCGACGCAGTAGCCGCCGTGTTCGAGGCCCATGCGAAGCGCGCCCGGCATACCGGGACGCCAGCGTCGCGTGAGCAGCGCGGGGTTCCGGCAGTGGCGAAGACACCTGGCCTTCACGGGCGTGAGCTCGTACAGCGCCGCCGCCAGGATCACACCGCCCGCCACATACGGGCCGCCCCTGTCCCAGGCGAGCCACGACAGGTCGAGCGAGCGCACGCCGCGGACCACCGCGTAGGCCACCACGCCCGCGCCGAGCCACGTGAGCAGGTAGCCGGCGGCGAACACGCCCGTCGCGGCGGTGGGAGAGGGCGCGCCCGAGTTCCGGCTCGCGCGGGCGTAGGTGAGCGCCATCGGCACGAGCGAGGGCAGCATCATCGCGGCCATCATCGTCGTCCACACGACGGCGAACCAGCCGAGGCTGCCGAGGGCCGTGCCCGGTCCCATGTCCATGCCCTGCATACGCTGGGCGGTGATCGCCCAGCCGACGGCCGCGACGGCGATCAGCACGACCGCCGGCGTCAACCGCCTCAGCTGAATATCCGCTGTAGCTCGCTGAAGCACCCGTACCACCCCTTGTCCTGCGACTCGCGTCGCTCGTCGGTCGAGATCCGGCTGTTCACCATCACCACCGTCGTCGAGCCCTCGGACTCCGAGAAGGTCAGCTCGATCAGCTGCTCGTTGGCCGGATGGTCGTCGAAGGTCCAGGTCATCACGAGCCGGTGCGGCCGGTCGATCAGCCTGTACTCGCCGCCCATGCCGGAGTCCCGGCCGTCGGGCCGCCTCATGACCACCCGCACGCGTCCGCCGACCCGCAGATCCACCTCTGCCTCCGGCGTCTCCCAGTCCTCGAAGGCGTGGAACCAGCGCCTCATCACCTCGGGGCTCGTCCAAGCGTCGAACACCTCCTCGGCCGGAGCCGCGAAGGTCCGCTCGATCCGCAGCTCGTGGCCGGCTTCCTCGGTCACTCTCGCTCCTTTCGTTCTTCCAGGTACTCGTCGACGACGTCGAACAGCCGCTCCCAGCGCTCTCGCTGGACATCTATCCAGGCCGAGGCCTCTGCAAGCGCCTCGGGCCGCAGCGCCAGGCGGTGCGTCCGGCCGTCGATCACGCGGCTCACCACGCCGGCCTCCTCGAGCAGCTTCAGGTGCCGGGAAATGGTCGGCTTCGACACGCCGAAGTCCCGCGTGACCTCGCCGACGGTGGCCCCGCCGCCGCTCAGCCGCTCGACGATGTCGCGCCGGAGCGGATGGGCGAGGGCTCTGAACGTATCGTTAGCCATTGTGCTAACTATATAGGCCAGACCAGATAAGGAGGTTGGACGCTGATGAGCGAGCACAGGATCGGAACGCAGGAGGAGTGGCAGGCGGAGCGGGACGCGCTGCTGAAGGACGAGAAGGAGCTCACCCGCCGCGGCGACGAGCTGACCAAGAGGCGGCGGGAGCTGCCCTGGGTACGCGTCGAGAAGGACTACGAGTTCGAGACCGAGAACGGGACGAGGAGTCTCGCCGAGCTGTTCGACGGCCGCTCCCAGCTGGTCGTCTACCACTTCATGTTCGGGCCGCCGTACGACTCGGGCTGCCCGGTCTGCACCTCGATCGCCGACACGCTCAATCCCCAGGTCCCGCACCTGAAGGCGCGGGACGCCACCCTCATGCTCGCTTCCCGCGCGCCGCTCGACAGGCTGCTCGCGTTCAGGGAGCGGATGGGCTGGGAGATCCCGTGGGTGTCGAGCGACGAGAGCGACTTCAGCCGCGACATGGGCTTTCTGAACACGGAGGAGCAGCTGCGGCCGTGGCTCGAGAGCGGCGAGATCCCGGCGACCGTCGAGCAGAACGCCCGCATCTGCGGGACGGATGCGCTCGGATACGTGACCGAGCGGCCGGGGCTGAGCGTGTACGCGCTGTCGGACGGGAACGTGTACCGCACGTACGCCACCACCGCCCGCGGCCTCGAGGTGCCGGGGATGGCCTACTACGCGCTGCTCGACCGCACGCCGAAGGGCCGCGACGAGAGCGCCACGGAGCCGCTGTGGATACGGCACCACGACGCCTACTGAGGCACGGGCGATGATTCAGGCGGTCACCGCCGGTCTAGATCTGCGACAAAGCGACTGGACAAAGGAGTGACCGTGAGCAAGATCCTCGTACACGAATTCATCTCCCTCGACGGCGTCTTCGAGGACCCGTCCTGGACCTTCGAGTTCGGCTTCGACCCGAAGATGGGCGAGACGCTCGCCGCCGTGACCGGCGACAGCAAGGCGATCCTGCTGGGCCGCCGCACCTACGAGATGTTCTATCCGGTGTGGTCGAAGCGGACAGCCGAGGAGGACCCCGGCGCGCCGTTCTTCAACGAGTCGCCGAAGTACGTCGTGTCCTCGACGCTCGAGACCGCCGACTGGAGCAACACGACCATCCTCGGCGCCTACGACGCGGATGCGCTGCGCTCGCTCAAGGACGAGGCCGACGGCGACATCTACATCAGCGGCAGCGGCACCCTCGTCGGCGCGCTGCTGGCCGACGGGCTCGTGGACGACCTCCACCTGTTCGTGTACCCGGTCGTGCTGGGCGCCGGCCGGCGGCTGTTCCCGGATGGCGGCGACCAGGCCAAGCTCAAGCTGGCCGCGACCAACTCGTACGAGAACGGCGTCGTCCACCTGAACTACCAGCCCGCGGCCTAGTCCTACCGGTTTGACACCCGCGCGTGACGCTCTATCGTCAACGTCATGTCGCTTGCGACCTGGCTCGCGGGCGCCGGACCACACGAGCGTTACGCGCGGCGCTGCTACGAGGATGACCTGCACGACCTGCGCCGCCTCGGCTGGGAGGGCGTGTATCGCGTGGACGAGGTCGAGGACATGCTCGGCGCGGTGCGCGACGAAGAGCCGTTGAGCGAGGTCGCGCCGGACAGCGGCGTGCTCGTGAGCCGCTACTGCGCGATGAGGCGGGAGCTGAACCGGATCGAGGCGCCCGAGCTCCAGCCGCAGGTGCGCGCGCTCAGCGAGATCTTCGACTACCTGTCCCAGCTCCTGCACCACGCCGTCGCGTTGCTCGCGGACGGCTGGCGCTCGGAGCGCCTGCGCGACCAGCTCGAGCTGGTGGGGCCGGTAGGGCGGCAGGGAGATCGCCTGCGGCGGGTGGTCGCGGAGCTCGACAGGCTCGAGAAGGGCTGGTCAAGCCTCGACGACCGGCTCGTCCCGTAGCGCCGCCTCGACTCAAAGAGGTCACGTGGTCGGGCATCTGGGCCGCCCGAAAAAGGGCCCGAAAACTTAAGGTGCTCGCAACCTGTAACAACGTATAGTACGCCCGTACCACTTGCCGGGCAGCCACGATTCAGTTAAGAGGGGGTCGAGGTGAAGCATCCTAAGGACCGGTCCGGGCTCAACCGACGACAGTTCGTCACGCGGTCGGTTGGCGCTGCCGCCGGCCTGAGCGTGGCCGGCGTGCTCGCCGGATGCGAGAACACCACGACGCCGATCGGCGCCGAGGCGGCCGGTCCGAGCGGCGCCGCTGCCGGCCTCGTGGTCGAGAAGCCCACCGGTCCGGGCGGGCTTCCCCTGCCGCGGCCAGACAACTCGGTGACCTGGGCGATCACGGAGAGCAACAAGCCGGTGGCCGACGGGCGGCCCGTCGAGCGCGGCCCGCTGAGCATCTACAACTACGCCGATTACGTCGACCCGTCGACGGTCAAGAAGTTCCAGAAGCTCTTCAACACCAAGGTCCAGATCGCGACCTACAACTCGGCCGACGAGGCGGTGGCGAAGCTGGCCTCCGGCGCCGTCGCCTTCGACGTGATCATGGGACTGACCGGCTCGAACATCGTCGACCTCATCGCGCAGAAGCTGATGATGCCGCTCAACCACTCGTACCTGCCGAACCTCGAGAAGAACATCTGGCCCGAGCTGGTGGACCCGTTCTACGACCGCGGCAGCCGCTACACGGTGCCGTACGTGGTGTGGCTCGACGGCATCGGCTGGCGCAACGACCACGTGAAGCAGGACATCGCGTCGATGGACGTGCCGTGGGACATCTTCTGGCAGGCGCAGGCCTACCGCGGCCTGGTGGGAATCCTCGACGACCGCCGGGATGCCCTCAGCATGCCGATGCAGCGCGACGCGATGCGCACCGGCGCGCGGCCCGACCTGAACACCGAGGTCGCGGCGCTGATCAACAAGGCGGAGAGCGATCTCGCGCAGCTCGACTCGATCTGCAACCCAAAGGTCACGATCACCGACTACCAGACGCTGCCCGAGGCCAAGACCGTGCTTCACCACTCCTGGTCGGGCGACCTGCTGAGCGCGGCCTTCTACTACATGCCCAAGGGCGTCAAGCCGAACGTGCTGTCGTTCTGGGGGCCGAAGCAGAACGGCGTCGTGCAGAACGACTTCCTCTGCATCGGCAAGGCGGCGAAGAACCCGGTGCTCGCGCACAAGTTCATCAACTTCTTCCTGGACGAGAAGAACGCCTACAACAACTTCGTCAACTTCACGGGCTACACGCCGCCGCAGAAGGCGATCGACGCCCCGGCGCTGATCAAGCAGGGCCTGATCCCCACGACCCTGACCGAGGCGGTCGTGCGGCCTGACCAGTTCGCCGCCAACCAGGAGCTCCTGCAACTCAGCGTCGTCGGCCAGCGCTTCTGGGACGAGGCCTGGTCGAAGTACAAGGCGGGCTGATGCGGTCGCGCTGGACGTGGCGCGTGCTGGCGCTCCCCGGCGTCGCCTGGCTCTCGGTGTTCTTCCTTGCCGCGTTCTACGCGGTGATCGCCGTCGCGTTCGGCAACCAGGACACGCTCTCGCAGCCGGTCCCGTTCTGGAAGCCGTGGGAGTGGAACGTCGGCTACGTGATCGACACGCTGAAGAACTTCGCGCACGCCGGGCCGTTCCTCACAGTGTCGCTGCGCACGATCGAGTTCGTCGCAATAGCGATCGCCCTCGCGATGCTGATCGGCTACCCGGTGGCCTACTTCACGGCCCGCCACGCGGGGCGCTGGAAGGGCGTCGTGCTGGTCATGCTGATCGTCCCGCTCTGGATCAACTACCTGATGCGGATGCTCGCGTGGATCAACCTGCTCTCGCCGGGCGGGCTCGGCTCCAAGTTCCTTCACGACATCGGCATCGAGAGGGTGTTCATCTCGCTCGGCCTGCTCGCCGAGAAGGGAGGTTGGCTGAACGGGCAGCCGTCCACGGTGATCCTCGCGCTCATGTACGGCTACATCCCGTTCCTGATCCTGCCGCTGTTCGTCGCGCTCGACCGCATCGACGCCCGCCAGATCGAGGCGGCGCGCGACCTCGGCGCGAGCCCGCGCAGCGCGTTCATGCGCGTCACCCTGCCGCTGTCGGTGCCCGGGATGCTCGCCGGCCTCGTGCTCATCACGCTGCCGATGTTCGGCGACTACTACACCGCCGATCTGGTGTCGGCTTCCACGCAGACGAACATGATCGGGAACCAGATCGACGAGTTCATGCGCCAGGGCTCGGAGAAGGTCACGGGGGCGGCGCTCACCCTGCTGCTGTCGCTGTTCCTGCTCGGGTTGATGTTCTATTACCTGCGCACCACCCGGCGGGCGGGTGTGGAGACGTCGACGGCATGAAGTGGCTACGCAACCCATGGGGCCGCCCGCGCTTCCTCGGGCTGATCACCGGCCTCTACATCTTCTGGTCGGTGGTGCCGGTGCTGCTCGCCGTGGCGTTCGCGTTCAACAAGGGCCGTTCGCGCACCACCTGGCAGGGCTTCTCGTTCCGCTGGTTCACGGGCCAGAACGGCAGCGTTTTCCACGACCCCGCGTTGCAGGGTGCGCTCAAGCACACGTTGCTCCTGGCGGTGATCTGCGTGGCGGTGGCCACGCCGCTCGGCGTGGCGCTTGCGCTCGGCCTGCAGCGCTGGCGCGGACGCGGCAGCGGCTCGGTGAACACGGTGATGTTGCTGCCGCTCGTCACACCCGAGATCGTGATGGGCGTCGCGCTGCTCCTGCTCTTCCTGCGCGTGTTCCCGGGCATCGGGCTCGGCACGACGGCGCAGGTGATCGGCCAGGTCACGTTCACGCTCTCGTACGTGGTGGTGATCGTCCGCGGCAGGCTCGTGTCGATCGGGCCCGAGTACGAGGAGGTGGCGGCGGACCTGGGCGCGCCGCCGCGCGATCAGCTCTTCCGCGTGCTCCTGCCGCTGCTCACGCCCGCGATCGTGGCCGCCGCGGCCGTGACCTTCGCGACCTCGATCGACGACTTCGTCGTGACCCAGTACCTGTCGAGTGACGCGAGTACCACCACCGTCTCGATGCTGCTCTACTCGAGCGCGCGCGGCGCCCCGACCCCAGCGCTGAACGCGATCGCCACCGTCGGTCTCATCATCACGCTGCTCACGCTTACAGCCGCATTCCTCGTCTACCGTCGGTTCGCCGGCGGGAGCGAGGCCACCGCGCTTGCAACCATGGAGGTCTGATGTCAGGGGAGATCCAGCTCGAGGAGCTGACGAAGAAGTTCGACGAACACGTGGCCGTCGCCGGCATCGACCTCGAGATGCCGGCCGGCGAGTTCTTCACTCTGCTCGGCCCCTCCGGCTGCGGCAAGACGACGACGCTGCGGATGATCGCGGGCTTCGAGCGCCCAACCAGCGGGCGCATCCTGCTCGACGGCAGCGACGTGGCGCGCGTGCCGCCGCACCAGCGCAACGTGAACACCGTGTTCCAGAGCTACGCGCTGTTCCCGCACCTCGACGTCGCGAAGAACGTGGCCTTCGGCCTCAAGTACCACAAGCTCCCGAAGGAAGAGCGCGCCAAGCGCGTGGGCGAGGCGCTCGAGCTCGTGAACCTCACGCAATTCGCGAGCCGCAAGGC
>DASXCV010000150.1:0-5771 GCA_036491015.1 Thermoleophilaceae bacterium
CAGCTTCTACGTGCCGAAGGTCGCGGACCCGCTGTCGCCGATCACGTTCGTCCACAAGATCAACGTGCCCACGTTCATGGCCTGCCAGTGGAACGACGAGCAGACGGGCGGGCACTGCCCCGACCTCGCCGAGCACTTCACCGGCACGCGCCACAAGTGGTTCACGTTCACGAACGGCGTGCACATCGACTCCCTCGACCCGGCGACGTTCAACCGCTGGTACGACTTCCTCGAGCTGTACGTCGCGAAGCAGAAGCCCGCGCTGGCGCCCGGAGTGAAGGCGTTCGCGCCGACGATCTACAGCACAGCGATGGGCGTTCAGGGCGTGACGCTCCCGGACGACCCGATCCAGTCGCAGCCAAGCTACGCCGCCGCGCTCGCCGCCTTCCAGGCGCTGCCCGAGGTGCGCATCCGCTTCGACAACGGCGCCGGCGGCTCGCAGCCTGGCGCGCCGGTGGAGGGCTTCGAGCAGTCGTTCGCGCGCTTCCCGCTGCCGGGCACGACGGCGCGCTCGTGGTACCTGGCGAGCGGCGGCTCGCTGGCGGACGCCAAGCAGCCGGCGGCCGCGAGCGACTCGTTCACCTGGAACCGGACCGCGCGGCCGGCCATTGACCTCACGGGCCCCACGGAGACTGGGCCGGGCGGCCTCTGGACGGCCACGCCCGCCTTGAACTGGGCGCAGAACCCGGCCGGCACCGCGGCCTCGTACATCACGGCGCCGCTCACCGCCAACACCGTGGTGGTGGGAGCGGGCGCGCTGCAGGCGTGGATCAAGTCGGCGGCGCCGGACGTGGACCTCCAGGTGACCGTGTCCGAGGTGCGCCCCGACGGCGTGGAGACCTACGTGCAGAGCGGCTGGCTGCGGGCGAGCGGGCGCAAGCTCGACCCGCGCAAGAGCACGCTGCTCGAGCCGGTGCCGAGCTTCACGCGCAAGGACTCGGCGCCGCTGCCGCGCGGCAAGTTCGCCAAGCTGATCGTGCCGCTCTACTACGAGGGCCACGCGTACCGGGCGGGATCGCGCATCCGCGTGACGGTCAGCGCGCCGAGCGGCGACCAGCCGGTGTGGTCGTTCGGGCGCGCCATGCCACGTGGCACCACGTCCGTGACGATCGGGCACGGCGCGTCGATGCCCTCGCGCCTCGTGCTGCCCGTGGTGCCGGACGTGAACGTGCCGACCCCGCTGCCTCCGTGCCCGGGCATGCGCGGCGAGCCGTGCCGTCCCTATCAGCCGCCCAGCTGAGCCGTCAGCTGCGCGGGGGAGTCATCTGCACGGCCCAGCGGTTGCCGTCCGGGTCGCTGAAGAAGACGAACGAGCCCCAGGGCAAATCCTGGATCTCGCCGACCTCGACGCCGCGGCCCGACAGCTCGGCGTGCGCCGCCTCGATGTCCTCGACCACCACCTGCAGCCCCTGCTGCGAGCCGGGCTCCATCCTTACGTCGAGTCCGGTGCCCATCGCGATCGAGCAGGCCGAGCCGGGCGGCGTGATCTGCACGAAGCGCAGCTCGTCGGTCACCTGGTGGTCATGGTCGAGCGTGAAGCCGGCCTTGTCGACGTAGAACTCGATCGCCCGGTCGACGTCGGACACCGGTACCTGGATGAGCTCGAGCCGCCAGTCCATGCGTGCGGCAGTGTAGCTCTCCGCCGTCTTAAGGTTTCGCTGTGTCCGACTCCCAGGATCGGCTCACGCTCCGCCCGCTCGCGAAGGGCGACGAGGACGAGCTGCTGCGCATCCACCGCACGCCCGAGGTGGCCCGCTGGTGGGACGAGCCGTTCGACGGCTTCCCCTGGGACGAGCCGGAATCCACGCGCTTCACGATCCTCGTCGACGGGCGCGTGGCGGGCATGATCCAGTACGCGGAGGAGAGCGAGCCGAAGTACAGGCACGCCGCCATCGACCTGTTCCTCGATCCGGCGCTCCATGGTCAGGGGTTCGGCACCGAGGCGATCCGCCGTCTCGTGCGCCTCCTGATAGACGAGCGCGGCCACCACCGCATCACGATCGACCCGGCGACGGCGAACACCGCCGCGGTGCGCAGCTACGAGAAGGCGGGCTTCAAGGCGGTCGGAGTCATGCGAGAGCACGAGCGCGACGCGGACGGCCGAGGCTGGCACGACAGCCTGCTGATGGAACTGCTCGCGAGCGAGCTCGACTAGGGGATCGGGGCCGCCCGATGCTGGCGCAGAAGTCCTCGAACATGCGTCCGCGAATGCCGCAAATACCCCGCATCGGGGATGGCCCCTTCACCTACGATGGCGACGATGCAAAGGCGGGGGGAAGCTACTGGCCGGCTACCCGCGGTTCGGCGCTCGGGGACGCCTTGGTCGGTTAGGACATATCTCGTCCTGATCGTGGGTGTAGGGGTGCTCGCGACCGCGGCCGTTACGGCCTCGGGGTACTTCTGGAGCGCCGGGCGTTCGCGGGCGAACACGAAGAAGGAAATGCGCCTCGAGGCCCAGCGCGCGGCCGGGCTGATCGCCTCCAACACCGCGGTGGCGAAGCAGACCGTCCTCCAGCTGTCGGCGCAGCCGGGCCTCGGCAAGGCGTTCACCGCCGCCGGCCAGCGGGACTGCCAGCTCTCGGTGGAGGGCTCCGAGGCGTTCCCGAGCGTGCGCGTGGACATCGTGTCGGCCGCGGGGCAGGTGGCGTGCTCGTCCAAGCCCTCGCCCGCGGTCAATGCGCATGACGTGCACGGCGGCAGCCCCTGGCTCACGCGCGCGCTGCACGCGCATGGCGCGATCGTCGTGTGGGACTCGAGCGACGCCGCCGCGCACGAGCGGGCGGTGACGGTCGCGGCGCCGATCCTCGCGGGCGGTCATCCGGTGGGGGCGGTGGTCGGTTTCGAGCACCTGGTCGGCACCGGCTCGTCGCTCGTCGCGAACGTCGGCAGTGCGCACCGGCCCAGCTTCACGGTGGTCGACCGCGGGACGGGCACGGTGGTGGCGGCGTCGGGGGTCAAGCAAGCGGGCGACGGCGGCTCGGGCTTCGCAAATTTGAAGCGCTCCGGCGACTGGGCCGGACTCGACGGCACCCCTCGGCAGTTCAGCTCGGCCGACGTGGCCGGGGGCAACTGGCGCGTGTACGCCGGCCTCCCGCGATCGACGGTGCTGGCGAGCGCCACGGGCGCGCTCACGCGCGAGTCGCTCGTCGGGCTCGTCGCGCTGCTGATCCTGGCCGGCGCGGGCTGGATGCTCAACCGGCGCGTGGCGGGTCCGCTGCGAGCCTTCTCCCGCGCCGTCTCGCGCGCCGCGGAGAAGGAGGACGGGGACGCGCGCGTCGCGGAGGCCGGTACGGCCGAGCTCGTCACGCTCGGGCATCGCTTCAACGAGATGCTCGATCTGAGAGCGGGGCACGAGGCCGAGCTGCTGTTCCAGGCAACGCACGATCCGGAGACCGGCCTGGCGAACGGGGTCCTCTTCCGCGAGAGCGTGGACGAGGCGCTCGCAACCACCAGGTGGGCGGGCGGATTGGTGGTGCTGTGCCTGCGGGTGAACCGCCTCGACGTGGTCAACGAGGGCTACGGCCGCGGGGCCGGCGACCGCGTGCTCGCGCAGGTGGCGGGACGGCTGAGCACGGTCCTGCGCCAGGGAGACATCCTCGCGCGGTCGGGCGGCAACGAGTTCCTCGTGCTCGCGGTGGACCGTGGCGACGAGGGCGCGATGAACCTGGCCGAGCGCCTGCACGCGTGCCTCGAGGCGCCGTTCCACGGGCCGGTGTCCGACATCGTGCTGCACGCGTCGGTGGGCATCACGCTCGGGCGCGAGCCCGCCACGAGCGACCAGCTCATCCGCGAATCCGACAGCGCCATGCGCGAGGCGGGGCGGCTCGGCAAGGACGTGTACCGGTTCGACCGCGCGCTTCAACTGCGCGCCACCGAGCATCTCGCCGTCGAGCACGCGCTGTGGTCGGCTCTCAAGGAGGAGCAGCTGCGCGTGTACTACCAGCCGCTCGTGCATGTCGCGACCGGCAGGATCACCGCGGTCGAGGCGCTCGTGCGCTGGCAGCGCCCGGGCCGCGGGGTGATGCTGCCGAACGAGTTCCTCGCGATCGCCGAGGAGACTGGGCAGATCGCGGCGATCGACCGGCACGTGCTCGAGTGCGCGTGTCACCAGGCGGCCGTGTGGGCGGAGCGGGGTCATCAGCTGCGGGTGTCCGTGAACGTGACGGCCGTTGAGCTAGGCGACGAGCGCTTCCACGACTTCGTCGCGAGCGTGCTCGCGAACACCGGGCTCCCGCCCGCGCAGCTCTGCCTCGAGATCACCGAGTCGTCGCTCATGCGCGAGGCCGCGCGTGGCGCGGCGGACCACCTGCACGCGCTGCGGCGACTGGGGATCGCGCTGTCGATCGACGACTTCGGCACCGGCTACTCGTCGCTCGCCTACCTGCACCATCTGCCGGTCGACGAGCTGAAGATCGACCGCTCCTTCATCAGCGGCCTCGGCCGCAACCGGCGCGACCGATATCTCGTTGACGCGATCGTGGGCATGGCGCGCGCGCTCGGGCTCGAGGTGGTGGCCGAGGGCGTGGAGACCCAGCAGCAGCTCGACGCGCTGGCAGGGCTCGGCTGCACGCTCGCCCAGGGCTACCTGTTCGCGCGCCCGCAGCCGGCGGACCGGCTGTTCGCACTGCTAGAGGCGCGGCGGACCGAGGACGAGCTGGCCGTCGTCGCGTAGCGGGGCGGCGCCGCGGTGCCGCGGTGCCGCGGTGGGAGGTCTCGTCCGTGGGAAGCAATCCCAGTTTGGTGCCCCATACGGGCACCCGGATGGGATTGCTTCGGCGCAAACCGTTCTCAGGTGCCCCGGTCCGCCCGGCGATCGGGCGCTTGTTCCGTGTTTGTGGCAGAGCCGTCGCGCATTTGTTACGCGCAGGTCTGGAGCCGTAACGCGCGCCGCGCGAGCATCGCCTCTCTGGTCAATCCACGGGCAAGGAGGCGGACATGCAGCGGATCACCGACAAGGGAAAGCGGGCGCTTCGAGGGCTCGGACGGCTCGGCCGGCAGGCGGGCCAGGGCACGGTCGAATACGTGGCCCTGATTCTGCTCGTCGCGCTGATCATGGCGGGCGTCGTGACGGCGATGAAGGGCTACAAGACCGACCAGGGCAAGTCGCTCGGCGACACGGTTCTGCAGAAGATCAAGGACTCCGTGGACCAGGTGAAGTTCTAGGCGGCTGCGTGCGTCCTCGGCCGGCCCCCAAACGGCTTCTCCGACCCGCGCTTACGGCAGCAATAAAGACCGCGAGCGACTGTGGCGGAGAACGATCCCATCCGGGTGTTGCCCTGCAACAGCCAAGTGGGATTGCTTACGCTCGGGCCGCCCTTATTGCTGCGGTAAGCGCCGGAGGACATCGACGGATCAGCTGCGATGCAGCCAGCGAGTCACCAGGCGTTGGATCTGGCCGGCCTCGGGCACCTTGAGCAACAGCACGCCGGCCGAGTAGACGGCGATGCCCACAGTCACTCCTGCCCCCAGCGAGACGATCTGAGCGATCAGGGAGCGGCCGAGGGCGCTGTCGAGCGTGTGCCAGACGAGCCAGCTAGAGCCGGCGAGTGCGGCGCCGGACACGAGCATGCGGGCCACGGCCGATGCGCTGGCGCTGCCCTCGATGCCATGGAGGGTGCGGCGCAGCACGTACATCTGGGCGAAGGTCATCGCCGCGGTGCCGACGACCGTGCCGAGCACCACGCCGTCGATGCCGAGCGGACCGTGAAGCGCGGCCGCCACCGCCGCGTTCAGGCCGAGGTTCGTGCAGGCGAAGGCGATCGTGATCCATG
>DASXCV010000151.1:0-4277 GCA_036491015.1 Thermoleophilaceae bacterium
GATCAGGCGCTCGCGCGGCGCCACGCCGAGACACATCGCGTTGATCAGGCAGTTCTGCTCGTACGGTCCCTCGAAGTAGATCTCGCCGCCGACGGTGGCCACGCCGATCGAGTTGCCGTAATGGCCGATCCCCGCCACCGCGTGCTCGAGCAGGTAGCGCGAGCGGGCCGAGTCGAGCTCGCCGAAGCGCAGTGAGTCGAGGATGGCGATCGGGCGCGCGCCGATCGCGAACACGTCGCGCAGGATGCCGCCGACGCCGGTGGCCGCCCCCTGGAACGGCTCGACCGCGCTCGGGTGGTTGTGCGACTCGACCTTGAACGCGACCACCAGCCCGTCGCCCACATCGACCGCGCCCGCGTTCTCACCCGGTCCCATCACCACGCGCTCGCCCGCGGTGGGCAGCGTGCGCAGCAGCTTCTTCGAGTGCTTGTAGGCGCAGTGCTCGGACCACATCAGCGAGAACACCGCCAGCTCGAGGTCGCCCGGCTCGCGCTCGAGCAGCTCGACGATCGCCTCGTACTCCGCGTCTGTCAGACCGAGCTCGCGATGGCGAGTGTCGGTCGCCTCCGTGCTCATGCGGGCGTGAGTGCCCCGACGTGCGAGACGAGCGACTTGAAGAGCTGGCCGCCGTCGGCCGATCCGGTGAGCTCATCGACCGCATGCTCGGGATGCGGCATCAGTCCGAAGACGTTCTTCTGGCTGTTGGCCACGCCGGCGATGTCACGGGCGGAGCCGTTCGGGTTCTGGCCCTCGGCGTAGCGCAGCAGCACGTGCCCGTCGGCGTCGAGCTCGTCGAGCGCCGCCTCGGGCGCGTAGTAGCGGCCGGTGGTGTGCTTGACGGGGATCGAGAGGATTTCGCCCTCGTCGCTCGCGCGCGTGAATGGAGTGTTCGGATTCTCGACGACGAGCTCGACCTGACGGCAGACGAACTTCAGCCCCACGTTCGGCAACAGCGCGCCGGGCAGGAGTCCGGCCTCGCACAGCACCTGGAAGCCGTTGCAGATCCCGAGCACCGGTCCACCGCCGAGGGCGAACTCGCGCACCGCCTCCATCACGGGGGAGAAGCGTGCGATGGCGCCGGCGCGCAGGTAGTCGCCGTAGGAGAACCCGCCGGGGATGACGATCGCGTCGGCGCCGCGCAGGTCGCGGTCGCCGTGCCAGAGGAGCTCGGCGTCGGCGAAGCGCTCGCAGGCCTGGAAGGCGTCGACCTCGTCACACGAGCCGGGGAAGCGGATCACCCCGAACTTCACTTCTCCACCACCAGGATCTCGTAGTCCTCGATCAGGGGGTTGGCGAGCAGCTTCTCGCACATCTCGCCGATGCGGGAGCTGTCCGGCACGTCGAGCTCCACCATCCGGCCCACGCGCACGTCCTTCACCCCCTTGAACCCAAGGGCGGGCAGCGCGCGCTCGACGGTCTGTCCCTGCGGGTCGAGTATCCCCTCCTTGGGACGAATCAGGACCCGTGCCTTCAAGAAGCCCCGCAAATCGTCGCCGGCCGGCGTTCTCGTGTCTCGGTGTATTCCAATACTGCCTCGACCCTGCGTCCTTGGCCGGCTCGATTTTCGGGCTTCATGCGCTACTCCGCCGCAACCACTCGTCAAACGACTCGCCCGTGATGCGCTCGTAGGCGTCCACGTAGAGCTCGCGCGTGCGCGCGACCACGTTCTCGGGCACCTCCGGCGCGGGCGGCGTCTTGTCCCAGCCCGAGCCCGAGGCCCAGTCACGGACGTACTGCTTGTCGAAGGAGGGCTGGCCGTGGCCGGGCTCGTAGCCGTCGGCCGGCCAGAAGCGCGAGGAGTCGGGCGTGAGCACCTCGTCGCCGAGGACGATGGTGCCGTCGGCGCGGCGGCCGAACTCGAACTTGGTGTCGGCGAGGATCACCCCGCGCTCGCGCGCGTGGTCGGCGGCGGTGGAGTAGACGGCGAGCGTGAGGCGCCGGAGCTCCTCGAGCAGCGCACGGTCGCCGAGGATCTCGGCCGCGCGGTCGAAGTCGATGTTCTCGTCGTGCCCGACGTCGGCCTTCGTGGACGGGGTGAAGATCGGCTCCGGCAGCTTCTCGGACTCCTGGAGTCCCGCCGGCAGCTCGATCCCGCAGACCGCGCCGTTCGCCTGGTAGTCCTTCCAGCCCGAGCCGGTGATGTACCCGCGGGCGACGCACTCGATCGGGACCATCTCGAGCCGCTCGACGAGCAGCCCGCGCCCGCGCACCTCGTCGGGCACGTCGGTGAACGAGACGAGGTGGTTCGGAACGATGTCCGCGGTCTTCTCGGACCAGAACACCGACAGCCCCGTGAGCACCTTCCCCTTGTCGGGAATCGGGTTCGGGTGGACGACGTCGTAGGTCGAGATTCGGTCCGACGCGACCATCAGCAGGTTGTCCGGACCGGCGTCGTACATCTCCCGGACCTTGCCCTGCGCGATCAGGTCATGGCCCGCGAGCGTGGCGGCATCGCTCATGGGCTTGAGGCTAACAAGCGCGGCGGGCAAGTCGTCCCGTGGCCGTTCGCCGCTCGCAGCCCGCCGTGCGCAAAGTGCGGGACTAGCCGGTGATGGAATCCAGCCGCGCCACGATCTCGTCCGCGTGCCTGACGAAGGCCGAGGGGTCGAAGATCGCGTCGAGGTCGAGCTCCGGCGCGGCCGAGGCCAGCAGGTCGCGGAACTCGACGCCCTCGTCCCACGCGCGCTGGGCGTTCTCCTGGGCGATGCGGTAGGCGTCGTCGCGCGACTTGCCGGACTCCACGAGCGCCAGCAGCGCGCGCTGCGAATACAGCGCCCCGTGGGTGGCGTTCAGGTTGGCGAGCATGCGGTCCGCGTGCACGGCCATGCCCTCCACCACGCGCTTGCCGAGCGATTGCGAGTAGTCGAGCAGGATCGTCGCGTCGGGCAGCACTACGCGTTCGACCGACGAGTGCGAGATGTCGCGCTCGTGCCACAGCGCCACGTCCTCCACGCCCGCCTGCGCGTAGCCGCGCAGGAGCCGCGCGATCCCGGTGATCCGCTCGCTGACGATCGGGTTGCGCTTGTGCGGCATCGCCGACGATCCCTTCTGCCCCGCGCGGAACGGCTCCTCGACCTCGCGCACCTCGGTGCGCTGCAGGTGACGGATCTCGGTGCCGAAGCGCTCGAGCCCCGCGCCCGCGATCGAGATCGCGCTCAACAGCTCCGCGTGACGGTCGCGCGCCACCACCTGCGTGGACACGGTCTCGCGCCCGAGCCCCAGCCGCTCGAGCACGCGTGTCTCGAACTCCGGCCCATTCGTGGCGTAGGTGCCCACGGCGCCGGACAGCGCGCCCACCGACGCCTGTTCCACCGCCCGCTCCAGCCGCCGCAGGTTGCGGTGCGCCTCGAAGGCGAAGCCGGCGAGCTTCACTCCGAACGTGGTCGGCTCGGCATGGACCCCGTGGGTGCGACCGACGCAGAGCGTGTCGCGATGCTCGCGCGCCTTCGAGATGAGCGCGTCGCGATAGTCGCGCGCGCCGCCGATCAGTATCAGCCCGGCCGCGGTGAGCTGCAGCGCGAGCGCCGTGTCGAGCACGTCCGACGAGGTGAGGCCGTGATGCACCCAGCGGCCGGCCTCGCCCACCGACCCGGCCACCACGTCCACGAACGCGGCCACGTCGTGGTCGGTGACCTTCTCCCGCTCCTTCACCGCGTCGACTGTGAAAGACGCGCGGTCGCGGATCGCGGCGGCGTCGTCCGCCGGCACCACGCCCATCTCCTCGAGCGCGTCGATCGCCGCCAGCTCCACAACGAGCCAGCAGTCCAGCTTCCGCTGCTCCGACCAGACCGCCCCGATCTCGGGACGTGTGTAGCGCTCGATCACCCGTGGACGATTTTGGCAGCGAGGATGGCGGCGTTGCGCGCGCCGTTGATGCCCATGCAGGCCACCGGCACGCCGGGCGGCATCTGGGAGATCGCGAGCAGCGCGTCGAGGCCACCCGCGATGGAGGTCGAAGAGGTGAGCGGCACGCCGATCACCGGCAGGTCCGTGTGCGCGGCCACCACGCCGGGCAGCGCCGCGGCGAGACCCGCGCCGGCGATGATCACCTTCAACCCGCGCATGCGCGCGTTCTGCGCGTAGTCCGACACCACCTCGGGATCGCGGTGCGCGCTCATCACGCGGATCTCGAAGCGGATGTCGCGCTCCTCGAGCTCCTTGCCGGCCTTCTCCATCACCGGCATGTCGCTCTTCGACCCCATCACGATGCCGACGACCGGCGCGTCGACCTCCAGCTCGTCGAAGATCTCCTCCACCTGCGCCTCCGGCGTGGGCAC
>DASXCV010000152.1:0-4424 GCA_036491015.1 Thermoleophilaceae bacterium
TGAGCTCACCGGTCGCCCGGTCGTGGCCCTCGTAGACGGGTCCCGCCCCGTTCCCGGATGACGCCGGCTGCCACTCCGTGCCCATGTCGAGCAGGTTGACGAAGAAGTCGTTCGTCAAGGTCTCGGGGCGATCGGTGAAGACGCCGTGCTTCGACTGCTTGTGGTTGGCGTTCAGCGCGCGCATGCCGCCGACGAGCACCGTCATCTCCGGAGCGGTCAGGTTCAACAGGTTGGCGCGGTCGAGCAGCAGCCTCTCCGGCGGCAGCTTCTGTCCGGGCTTCACGTAGTTGCGGAAGCCGTCAGCGGCAAGCTCCATCACGGAGAACGAGTCGACGTCGGTCTGGTCCTGCGAGGCGTCGGTCCGGCCAGGGGTGAACGGAACCGTCACGTCGGTGCCGGCGCTCCTCGCCGCCTGCTCGATTGCAGCGCACCCGCCCAGAACGACCAGGTCGGCGAGCGACACCGGCTTGTCGAAATCCTGCTGGATCCCCTCCAGTGTCTCCAGCACAGTCGCGAGCTCGGCCGGGTTGTTCACGTCCCAGTCCTTCTGCGGCGCCAGCCGGATCCGCCCGCCGTTGGCCCCGCCGCGCCTGTCGGTGCCGCGGAAGCTCGCCGCCGCCGCCCAGGCGGTGCCAACCAGCTGGGAGACCGACAGCCCCGAGGCGAGGATCTGCTCCTTGAGCGCCGCGATGTCCTCCGCTCCGATCAGCGGATGATCGACCTTGGGGACCGGGTCCTGCCAGATCTGCTCCTCCGGCACCCACGGGCCGAGGTAGCGCGAGACCGGACCCATGTCGCGGTGCAGCAGCTTGAACCACGCCTTGGCGAAGGCGTCCGCCAGCTCGTCCGGGTTCTCGTAGAAGCGCCTCGAGATCGGGCCGTAGATCGGATCGAGCTTCAGCGAGAGATCCGTCGTGAGCATCATCGGGGCGTGGCTCTTGGACGGGTCGTGCGCATCCGGCACTGTGCCCTGGGCGGCCTCCTCCTTCGGGGTCCACTGGTACGCGCCGGCGGGGCTCTTGGTCAGCTCCCAGTCGTACTTGAAGAGGTTCTCGAGGAACCCGTTGTCCCACTTCGTCGGCTCGTTGGTCCAGGCGCCTTCGAGCCCGCTCGTGATCGCGTCCGAGCCCTTGCCGGTGCCTGAGCTGTTCTTCCAGCCGAGGCCCTGCTGCTCGGTGGGGGCAGCCTCGGGCTCCGGGCCGACGCTGTCGGGATCGACCGCACCGTGCGTCTTGCCGAACGTGTGCCCGCCGATGATCAGCGCGGCCGTCTCCTCGTCGTTCATCGCCATGCGGGCGAAGGTCTCGCGGATGTCCTTGGCTGCGGCGAGCGGGTCCGGCTTGCCGTTCGGGCCTTCCGGATTCACGTAGATCAGGCCCATCTGCACCGCGCCGAAGGGCTTCGCGAGCTCACGGTCGCCGCTGTAGCGCTCGTCGCCGAGCCAGGTGTCCTCGGGGCCCCAGAAGATCTCCTCGGGCTCGAAGATGTCCTCTCGGCCGAAGCCGAAGCCGAACGTCTTGAAGCCCATCGACTCCATGGCGCAGTTGCCGGTGAAGACGATCAGGTCGGCCCAGGAGAGCTTGCGCCCGTACTTCTGCTTGACGGGCCAGAGCAGCCTGCGCGCCTTGTCGAGGCTCGCGTTGTCGGGCCAGCTGTTGAGCGGCGCGAAGCGCTGAGCGCCCTGGCCGCCACCGCCGCGACCGTCCGCGATGCGGTAGGTGCCTGCCGCGTGCCACGACATGCGGATGAAGAGCGGTCCGTAGTGGCCGTAGTCGGCCGGCCACCAGTCCTGCGACGCCGACATCAGGTCGAACACGTCCTTCTTCAGCTCGTCGAGGTCGAGCGTCTTGAACTCCTCGGCGTAGTTGAAGTCCTCGCCTTGCGGGGTTGCCAGGGGCGAGTGCTGATGGAGAACCCGCAGATCGAGCTGGTTGGGCCACCAGTCCTGGTTGGTCCTGGGGTTCTCGCGCGCGGGGTGCGGCGACTCGATTGCTGGGTTCTCGCTTTCGCTGACGGTGTCGGCCATGTGGCTCCTCCTACTCGCTCTCTGGTTCGTTTCGAAGACAGTCGGGGCACCTGCCCCAGTAGATGACCTCGGCTTCGTCGATCTCGTAGCCGCGGTCATCGGCGGCGGTCAGGCACGGGGCGGTGCCGACCGCGCAGTCGACGTCGACCATCCGGTCGCAGGTTCTGCAGATGAGGTGATGGTGGTTGTCGCCCACCCGATCCTCGTAGCGCGCCGGAGAGCCGGCGGGCTGGATGCGGCGGATGATGCCCGTTTCCGCGAGCGCGCCGAGCGCGTCGTAGACGGCCTGGCGTGAGACGCTGCCGATCTCGCCCCGTACCACGCCGTCGATGTCGGACGCGGTGCTGTGCGGCCTCGCCGATACGGCACGCAGCACAGCCAGGCGCTGCGTGGTCACCTGCACTCCGTGCCGGCGGAGAAGGGTGGCTTGATCGACAGTCGCTCCCATGGGCGGAGCGCGGAGGCTAACGGATTCTGGACGAAGTCCAGTTTCCGGGCGAGTGGCGGGCGCCTGCGCGACGGCCTGAGCGCCGCCGGACCGAGCAAGCAATCCCATCTGGGTGTTGCCTGGCAACACCTGGATGACACAGCGTCGGCTGGAGCGATCCCAGCTGGGTGCCCTATGCGGGCACCAGAATGGGATTGCTCCCCGAAAGGTGACGGCCCTCAGCGCGAGGGATCCCAGCCGGCGGCCTTGAACGCGCGGCCCACATCCTGGATCCCGGTGCCGCAGATCTGCAGGCCGTAGGTGTGCGCGTAGCGGTCCCCGGATGCGTTGATCGACCCGATCCGCTGCTCGAGCTGCAGCGCGAAGATCGTGTTGCGGTCCTCGAAGGCCATGCTGGTGAGCTGGTAGAGCGAGGCGCGCGCCTTGAGCGTCTTCACGTAGCCCGCGAAGGCCGCGTCGTTCGGCCCCGGCGCGGGGCCGAGCGCCTCGAGGCGCCCGATCGAGCGGCCCATGATCTCGTAGATGCCCTCGTCTTGGACCGCCTGCTGCTGCCACGCGGCGCCGCTGCCCGGCCGGTCGAGCCAGGTCATCACCGAGCGCAGGTGCGCGGCGCAGACGCGGTCCGCGGCGGCCACGAAGCCGCCCTTCTCTCCTCCCCCGCCGCCGCTCCCGCTGTGCCCGCAGCCGGCGACGGCAGCCGCCAACGCGCACAGCAAAGCGAGCGGGGCTCGCCTCATGCTCGCTCCGCGCCGCCCGGGGGCCAGACCCGGATCGCCGACATGCGCGAAACGTAGCCGCGCCCTTGCGGCGAGGTCAAGCGGGGTTAGACTGACTCTTGGAATCGCATCCCCGAACGCAGGCTCGGTCTTGGCACTCGCTGCGAAAGGCGCCCGGGGGGAGGCGCACCAGTTGGCTCCACCGCGGGTGGCCACGCGGGATGGACACAGTGCGCGCGACCCGGGCTGGCATTCGCTGTTCGACGCCGCCTTCCGCCGCTCCCGCAACCCGATGGTGCTCGCGGACGACCGCCGCATACAGGTCGACGTGAACAGCGCCTACGCGCAGCTCCTCACCCGCCGGCCGAGCGAGCTGATCGGCCGCCCGCTCTACGAGTTCGTGCAGGGCGGTCCGCTGCTCAGCGACGACGAGTGGCGCGAGCTGATGTTCCGCGACGAGTTCGCCGGCGACGCCTGCATGCTCGCGCCCGACGGCACCCCGGTGATGGTGCACTTCGCGGGACACCCGGAGCTGATCACGGGCCGCAGGCTGATCCTCTTCGTGGCCCTCACCACCTTCCGCGCCGGCCGCCACCTGCGCCGGCAGGTCGACCACGACCCGGCCGACGACAAGGCGCTGTCAGACCGCGAGCTCGAGATCGTCCGCCTGATCGCGCTGGGCGAGAGCGGCCCCGAGATCGCCGAGCAACTCCACATCACGCACAACACCGTGCGCACGCACGTGCGGAACGCGATGTCGAAGACGGGCGCGCGCTCGCGCGCTCACCTCGTGGCCAAGGCGCTCGGCGCCGGGCTCATCCTTAACTGAACGCGCGCTGACATAGCGCAACGGCGGTATCGACGGTGCGCGCGTCGCATACCACGATCAGGGCATGTCGTTCGGAGACTGTTCGTGCTGCTGATCGAGCCCGGTACCGCGCTCGCGGGCCTCTGTTGCACGGTGTGCCACACGCCGGTGCGAGCCGGGGACTCGGTGCTTCTCGCGTTCCGCCGGGGCAAGCCGACCATCGTGCACGCGCACGTCTGCCACGCTCCGCAGCGACTCTCCCAGGCTCCCACGACCGGTGCCGCGCCGCGGCTCCCCGGTTGAGCCTCGTGGAGTTGTCGCTCACCCTGCCGCCGATGTTCGCCGAGGCATGTGGCTATCGCGGCCGGGCGCGCTACGTCGCGCTGTGCTGGATCCCGGAGCTGGGGGAGCTCTGGTGGTCCGACG
>DASXCV010000153.1:0-2354 GCA_036491015.1 Thermoleophilaceae bacterium
GCGGCGAGCTCGCCCTCGTCGAGCAGGCCCATCTCGTCCGGGGTGGGACGCGGGATCGGCTCGGTGGGCTCGATCTCGAGCCGCCGGTACCGGCGCAGGCCGGTGGCGGCCGGGATCAGCTTGCCGATGATCACGTTCTCCTTGAGGCCGAGCAGACGGTCCGTCTTGCCCTCGAGCGCCGCGTCCGTGAGCACCTTGGTGGTCTCCTGGAACGAGGCGGCGGACAGGAAGGAGTCCGTCGCGAGCGAGGCCTTGGTGATGCCGAGGATGACCTCCTCGTGCAGCGCCTGCTCGTTCTTCGCCTTCTTCACGTCGGCGTTGACCTTCAGGAACTCGTGCCGGTCGACGAGCTGGCCGGGCAGGTAGAGCGTGTCGCCCTTCTGCTCGACGCGGATCTTCTTCATCATCTGGCGGACGATGATCTCGATGTGCTTGTCGTTGATGTCCACGCCCTGCGACTGGTAGACCTTCTGCACCTCGGCGACGAGGTACTGCTCCGTGTCGGTGCGGCCGCGGATCTCGAGCAGCTCGTGCGGGTAGATCGACCCCTCGTTGAGCTGCGTTCCCGGCTTGATCTTGTCCCCGGGCTGCACGAACAGACGCGTGCGGCGCGGGAAGCTGTAGGCGTGCTCCTCGCCTGAGGCGTCGGTGACGATCACCTTCAGCGCCTTCTCGGTGTCCTCCACCGCGACGGTGCCCTCGACCTCGGCCAGCTTGGCCAGACCCTTGGGCTTACGCGCCTCGAAGAGCTCGACGATACGCGGCAGACCGTGCGTGATGTCCGCGCCGGCGACACCGCCGGTGTGGAACGTACGCAGTGTGAGCTGCGTGCCGGGCTCGCCGATCGACTGCGCGGCGATGATGCCCACCGCGTCGCCGATCGCCACGAGCTTGCCCGTGGCCGGCGCGATGCCGTAACAGCGCTGGCAGATCCCGGACTCGGCCTCGCACTTGAGCACCGAGCGCACCGGGACGTCGTACGGCTCGTCCCCGAATGCCTCGACGATCTCCTCGAGCGACTCGCGCGTGAAGATCTCGTCCTTCTCGGCGAGCACGCGCCCGCGCTTGGTCTTGACCTGCTGTGCCGCGAAGCGGCCGAGGACCTGGATGTTGGGCTCGCCGGTGACCGTGGTGGCCGGCAGCTCGATGTGCTCCTTGGTGCCGCAGTCCTCGGCGCGCACGATCACGTCCTGCGCCACGTCCACGAGGCGCCGGGTGAGGTAGCCCGAGTCGGCGGTACGAAGGGCCGTGTCCGCGAGGCCCTTGCGGGCGCCGTGGGTCGAGATGAAGTACTCGAGCACCGACAGGCCTTCCATGAAGTTGGCCTTGATCGGGCGCTCGATGATCTCGCCCTTCGGATTGGCCATGAGGCCTCGCATGCCGGCGAGCTGACGGATCTGCTTGAACGATCCACGCGCGCCGGAGTTGGCCATCATGAACACGGGGTTGAGGTGATCCAGGTTGTCCTGCATCGCCTGGCCGACCTCGTCCGTGGCCGCGTTCCACTTCTCGACGACCGCCTCGTGGCGCTCCTCGCCGGAGATCAGGCCCGTGTTGTACTGGTCCTGGATCTCGGCGACCTCGATCTCGTAGCGGCCGAGGATCTCCTCCTTCTGCGGCGGGATCACGACGTCGTTCTTCGAGATCGTGATGCCGGCCTGCGTGGCGAAGTGGAAGCCGAGCTCCTTGAACGCGTCGAGCACGAGAGCGATCGCGTACGGGCCGTAGCGGCCCACGAGCCTCTCGATGACGTTGTTCATGTCGCGCTTCTTGAGCGGGGAGTTGACGAACTCGTAGGTGGTGGGGTCGTAGTCGTCCTCGAGCACCTCGATCAGCGCCCGCTCCACGCGGTCGTTGAAGATGATCCGGCCGACCGTCGTCAGGATGTGGTGCTCCACGCCGCGGCGGCGGTACTCGGACAGATCGTGCAACTTGACCATGCCGTGCTCGTAGGAGAGCTCGGCCTCCTGCGCGGACCGGAACACGTGGGGCCGCGGGCCGTCCTTCTTCTCCCACTTGCCCGCCTGGACCTTGGCCTCGAGCGTCTCGAGCTCCTCAGGGCCGGGGCCGTAGGTGAGGTAGTAGGCGCCCAGCACCATGTCCTGCGTGGGCGTGGCGAGCGGCGAGCCGTGCGCCGGCGACAGGATGTTGTTCGCCGACAGCATGAGGATGCGGGCCTCGGCCTGAGCCTCGGCCGACAGCGGCAGATGGACAGCCATCTGGTCGCCGTCGAAGTCCGCGTTGAAGGCGTGGCACACCAGCGGGTGCACCTGGATCGCCTTGCCCTCCACGAGCACCGGCTCGAACGCCTGGAGACCCAGACGGTGAAGCGTCGGCGCGCGGTTGAGCAGCAC
>DASXCV010000154.1:0-10333 GCA_036491015.1 Thermoleophilaceae bacterium
GGACCGGATCCGCGACATGCTGCTGCTGGGGGACCCCTACCTCTACCTGATGATGTTCACGGCGATGGCGGTCGGCACGCTCGGCACGCGGCTCCTCGCCCGCTTCCACGCCCGCGCGCTGCTCACCGGCGCGCCCGTCGCGTTCGAGCGCCTGCGACCCGAGCGCCGGCACATCGTCGGCTCGCTGCTGTTCGGTCTCGGCTGGAGCATCTCGGACTCGTGCCCGGCGCCGATCGCGGGCCAGCTCGCCCAGGGCGTCTGGTGGAGTCTCGCGACGATCGCGGGGGTGTTCGTCGGGATCGAGCTGTACTTCCGCACCCGTGGTCAGCGCGCGCGCAGAGGTGTCGCCGAGTTTCAGGGGCGGGGCTACGCCGACTACCTCATTCAGCGACGGTTCCGTGGTTTCGGCAATCGCCCAGCGGGGCATTTGCGCAAGACGAGATGACTGCTCGGCAGGTGGACAGAGCGGCAGCCAGGCTTGACAGCCTGCGGAATCAGCGGCGCGAGCGGCTTGCGATGAGCGCCGGCGCGGCGGGTATCGCCGCGCTCGCGCTCATCGTGTCGAACGCGCTTGCGATCTCGGTCGGGGTGGGGGTCGCGGCGATGCTCGCGCTCGCGATGACCGACACGATGCGCCGGCGCGAGCTCCTCGCGCTCCTCGCGCTCAACCCGGGTGCCTACATCGTCGCCGACGTGAAGCGCTACGGCGAGCGCCTCACCGTCCTGCGCGGGCGCAGGCGACTGGCGAAGGCACTCGAGCGGGTGGTCAGCCAGGCGGGCAGCCCGTACAGCTACTGCATCAGCGGCCGCGTGAACAAGTTCCGCGCCGAGCTCGAAACCCTGGCGGCTACGCTGCGCATGCCCGGCGCGCGGGTCGACCCCACGAGCGTCGCGCACTGCTGGCGCCTTCTGACGAGAGCGGCGGAGAGCCCCCTCTACAACTGGAGGCTCCCCGCCGACGAGCTCGGCTTTCAGGTGCAGCGGATCCAGGCCGGGATCGATCGCCCGGCCGGCGCGACCGACTAGTAGGTCGCTCCGAGCACGTCGCTGACCTGCGTCAGGCGGAAGCTGTTGCCTGACGGGTCGTGGAACCCGGAGTCGATCCCGTAGGGCCGCTCCTCGGGCGCCTCGCTGAACTCGACGCCGCGTGCCTTCAGCTCCTCGTACGACGCCTGGCAGTCGTCGGTCGTGAGGAAGACGGTGCCGGCGAAGCCCTTCGCCATCAGGGCCTTCACCTGCTCACCGGTCTGCGGGTCCATCACCGGCGCGCCCGGTACGGCCATCAGCACGATCGACACGTCCTCCTGGCCGGGCGGGGCGACCGTCAGCCAGCGGAAGTCGCCGAGCTCGGGGAGGGTCACGTCGGAACGCACCTCCATGCCGAGCTTCGTTGTATAGAACTCGAGCGCCTCGTCCTGGTCGTGAACCCAGAGCTGTGCGGTGGCGATCTTCATCATCGGGGGTCTCCTGAAGTCGGGGGAAGGGGACACCCGCGAGACTAATTTCGGGTCGCGCCTTTGTCTTCTCGAAATGTGCTCTGTTCGGTTCGCCGAACGGGCGGCCGTCCGTACACGCGCGCGATGCACCAGGGCACGCGGGCGTACTGCGCGGCGGGCGGGAACTGCGCGCGGTACGCCGTTGGCGACGCCCCGTACGTGCGCGTGAAGCTCGTGGTGAACGAGCCGACGCTCTGCAGGCCGACCGAGAAGCAGACGTCCGCCACCGAGCGGTCGGTGGTGCGCAGCAGCGCGGCGGCGCGCTCGAGCCGGCGGGTGAGGAGATATGTGTGCGGCGGCTCGCCGAACGCGCGGCGGAACTCGCGGCTGAAGTGTGCGCGCGAGAGGCCTGCCGCCTCGGCGAGGTCCTCCACGCCGAGCCGCTCGAAGTAGCGCGCGTCCGCCAGGTCCTTGGCGCGCAGCAGGTGGCGGGCGGGAGGTACGAAGGCCATGGAACTGAGTATCGCGCGCGGACCTCCCTTGCGCCCACGCGCGTATGGAGGTCATGAGCAGGCCCGCCGCTCTCGCCATCGCTGCCGCCGCGCTGTGGCTGCTGCTCGTGCCCGCCGCGGGGCGCGCCGCCGGGCCGAGCGTGGGCGGCTGGGCATACAACGGGGTCTTCGACGGCCACGTGCGCTACGTCGCCGTGCCCTTTGGGCAATCGACCGTGGTCGAGCGCCTCTTCGCCCCCGGGGCGCAGATCGACTACTACACGGAGCTGCACCGGCCACTGGGCGTGCCGATGGTGGCGCTCGACGGCACCGGCGGCGGGCTCTCGCGGGACGGCCGCACGCTCGTGCTGTCGGAGCAGCTGGCCGGCTTCAGGCGCCCGCGCTCCACCTTCTACGTCCTCAACGCGAACTCCCTCGGCATCAGGAGGGTGCTGCACCTGCGCGGCGACTTCGCGTTCGATGCGATGTCCCCGGACGCGGGGACCATCTACCTGATCCAGCTCGATCCTCGCGACCCCACGCGCTACGCCGTGCGCGCGCTGAACGCAGCCACCGGTCGCCTCGTCCGCAAGCCCGTGGTGGATCCGCGCGAGCCGGACGAGGCGATGCGCGGCTACCCGCAGGCGCGCGCGACGAGCCCCGACGGCCGCTTCGTGTACACGCTCTACAGCGGCGGCAAGGAGACGTTCATCCACGCGCTCGACACCACGGGCAGGACGGCCGCCTGCATCGACATCCCGCGGATCCCCGGGCAGGAGCCGATGGCGCTGCGGCTGGACGGGCGACGCCTCACGGTGCTCGTGAACGATCTGCCGGCGTCGTACGTGGATACCGCGACGAGGCGGGTCTCGGCACCGGCGCCTGCCGCGGCGCCAAAGCCCGCCGCAGCCGACCGCCAGAGTGGCGGCGGCGACGGCGAGCCGCCGCTCTGGGTGTTGCTCGCCGGCGCCGCGGCGCTCGCGCTATCTGGCGCAGCGGCGCTCGGGCGCAGGCGGCGCGCGGGAGCGGTCCGGCCCTAGCGCGGAGCGACCACTTGGCTGCCCGACCTGGCGGTGCGAAACAATGGGTCGATGGGGCGGGCTCGCCGACTTCGTATCGGGCTGACTGCACGTGTCCGGTTGGCCACTCTGATCGTCGCCCTCGCGCTCGGCGTCGTGTTCGTGCTGCTGCTGCACACGGTGGACGTCTCGAACTCGCGCGAGGCCCAGGTACGCCACTCCGCAGAGGTGCTGCAGGCGGCAAGCCTGGTGGAGGGCTCGGTGATCGATCTCGAGACCGGCCTGCGCGGCTACATCATCGCCCGCCAGACACGTTTCCTCGATCCATACCGGCGCGCCCGGGCCACACAGCAGCGCCAGATCGACCAGCTGGCCCAGCTTGTGGCGAACCGCCCCGGCCAGGTGGCAATGACGCGCAAGCTGAGCAGCCAGCTGAACTCGTACGTGAACGACTACGCGGTCCCGATCATCGCGGCGGTGGGGGCGGGGCGGCGCATCGGCGTCCAGCGGCTGGGCGAGGGCAAGGACCGCGTGGACGCGATCCGCGCCACGCTCGGCACCTTCACGGGGACCGAGGATCGCCTGCTCGCCGAGCGCAGGGCCGCGGCCGGATCCGCCACGCACCGCGCGCGCGTGCTGACCATCATCGGGATGGTGCTGCTCGTGCTGATCGTGATCGCGAGCGGCTTCTACGCCAGCCGCTACGTGGCCGAGCCGGTGCGCAGCCTCGCACGCAGCGCGCGCAGGCTGGCCGCCGGGAGGCTCGAGGAACGAGTCGAGCCGGCCGGCGCCGCCGAGCTGAGCGACATGGGGGTGGCGTTCAACCAGATGGCGGCCTCGCTCGAGGAGCACACGCATGAGCTCGAACGGCTGTCGGCCACGAGCGCAGCCCAGTTCTCCGCGGTGTTCGAGCAGACGCCGATCGGGCTCACCCTGTTCGACCGCGAGCTGCGCTGCGTCCGCTGCAATCAGGCGCTCGCGGAGCTCACCGGCGTGGTGGCATCGGCGCAGCCGGGCCACACCGTGTCCGAGGTGTTCGGGGTGTTCGAGCCTGACCTCACGCCCGAGTTCGGGCGCGTGCTCCAGGCGGGCTACAGCGTGGCGGCGCTGCGTGTGACGGGCGACGGGCGCGCCTGCACCGTCAGCCTGTTCCCAGTCCGGCAGGCCAGCGGCGAGCTGATCGGCGTGGCAGCGGTGGCGGTGGACGTGACCGAGCGCGAGCTGCGGCTCGAGCGCGAGCGCGTGACCTCGCGCCGCTCGCGGCAGCTGGAGCGGCTCGCTTCCACGATCTCCGAGGCGCTCACCCATGAGGAGATCAGCGCCGCGGTGGTGGCCGAGGCGGTGGCGGCGCTCGACGCCGACGGCGGCGCGGTGGTGCTGCTCGACGAGGCGCGCGGAGTGCTGTCGATGTCGAGCGGCGTGGGCTGGCCGCTGGGGCAGCGCGCGTGGTTCACGAACCTGCGGCTGTCGACCAAGACCCCGACCACCGACGCGATCCGGATGCGCAAGACCGTCTACGTGGGCGACCCGCGAGCGCAGCGCGGTCGCTACGGCGAGCTCGCCGAGGAACGCATCCGCGCCGGGGTCGCGGCCACGCTGGCGCTGCCGCTCCTGTCGGGTCCGCGCTGCCTTGGCGGCCTGCTCCTCACGTTCTCGAAGCCGCGCACCTTCAGCGCCGACGAGCTCGAGTTCGCCGAGGAGGTGGCTGAGCGCTGCGCCTCCGGTATCGCGCGCGCCCTGCTGTACGAGCGCGAGCACGAGACCGCCGCGGCGCTGCAGCGAAGCCTGATGCCCACCGCGCTGCCGACCTTCGAGAGCGTGCTGTTCAGCGCCCGCTTCCGCCCGGCGGGCACCGGCGAGGTGGTGGGCGGCGACTTCTACGACGTGCTCGACCTGGGCGAGGGGCGCTTCGTCGCCTGGATCGGCGACGTGCAGGGCAAGGGACCCAACGCCGCCGCGGTGGCCGCGCTCGCTCGCTACACGCTGCGGGCCGAGACGCGTCACGGCTCGCGCCCCGGGCGACTGCTCCAGGCGCTGAACGAGGCGGTGCTCGCGCAGAGCGAGCCGGGCGACCGGCTGCTCACCGCCATCTGCCTGTCCGGCCAGGTGAGCGGCGACGTGCTCGAGCTCGAGGTTGCGATCGGCGGCCATCCCGCTCCGCTCGTGATGCGCCACGACCAGCCCTGCGCGGAGTGGGGCACGTCCGGGACGCTGATCGGCTTCGAGCACGTCACGTTCTCGTCGGCCACGCTCACACTCGAACCCGGCGAGCTGGTCGTGCTCTACACCGACGGGCTCACCGACGCCCACGCCCCGCGGCAGTTCGTGGTCGCGGAGGAGCTGTGCGCCCGCGCGGACGAGCTCGACCGCACGGACCTCGGCGACGTGCTCGACTCGCTGCTGGCCCGCGCGAGTGGTCCTCGCAACGAGCTCCCGCGCGACGACATCGCCGTGCTCGGAATCCAGTTCGCGCCCCGGGCAGCCCGGGGCGCGAGCGCGCTGACGGCAGCTCAGCGCGGCTGATTGTGGCGTGGCGGCGGCGCCGCGGGTGGCGCCGCCGCCATCGCCTCAGGGCTCCCGCTTACCCGTCTGAGCCGCCGTCGTCCCCGCCGGGGTTGTCGTCGCCCGAGCCGTCCCCGGGGCCGGAGCTCTGCGAGCCGGGCCCGGAGTTGTCGACCTGCTGGCCGTCATCGCCGCGCCCAGGGCCCGAGTGGTCCTCGCCCTGGTTGTCCTCGTCCACGCTGACGAGGGTGAACGAGCCGTCGGCCGCCGGGCCGGTGACGATGAGCTCCACGCGATCGCCGACCGTGAACTGCGTCGCGTCGGGCACGTGCACCACGATCATCGGGTTCACGTCGTCGTCGCCCTGATCGTCGTTGTCGTCGCCCTGGTTGTCGCCGCCCTGGTCGCCATGGTCGTCGCTCATCTGAGCGCCGCCCATGTCCTCGCCCTCGTCGTCATCGCCGGAAATCGTGATCGTCTCGGCAACGGGGTCCGTGCTCAGCACGGTGCCCTCGAGCTTGACCTGACCGGGCATGTCGCCGACCTGGTGGCAGTTGTCCTCGTTGAGGTCGCCCTGGTCGTCGATCGTCACGCCGGTCTGGACCGGTGCGCCGAGCGGGGCCGGGTCGTCGGAGCTCGACCGGTGGACGAGCAGCGACGCGCCGCGCGCGGCGACCGTGAAGCCCTTCGCGCTCGACCACGTGATCAGGCCGCGCAGGCGGGCTCGGCGCGCGTGGCCGCGTACCCGCAGGTGCTTGGCCTTGATCGCGCCGGTCTTCAGCTTGCGGCCGGACACGCGCACCTTGCTCCCGGCGCGCACCAACTTGCGCGACGAGACGAGCGTGAGGTGGCCGCTGCGGCCGGCCACCACGAACGTGTGGGCGGTCTTGTTGGAGTGGACCACCGTGCCCTTGACGGTGGAGGCCGAGGCCTGGGCGCTCAGGCCCAGCACAGCCGCCAGCGCGAGGGCGGCGATCCAGAAAAGAGATTTGCGTTGCATCCGTTGGGCTCCTTGGTGGGGTTCCAAGTCCGACAACCCCTCGACCGGCGGAATCCTCACGCGGCTCGACAACTATCCGAGCGGCGGGGAGGCAACTAGCCGGTCCGGAGCAACCGCCGGTAGCGCACCATCGTCGGGTGCTGCATGTCGCCGTGGGTCTGGCTGCGCAGCGAGGCGACCCGCTCGCGGTGGTACGGGCTCGACAGGCTCTCGGCGTGCCCGATCACGTTGCGCGTGAGGATGCCGTAGCGCTGCTGGAGCCAGCGCGTGAGCTTGAGCGAGGCCTGCAGCTCGCGCTTGTCGCCCATCACCTGGGCGTCGCTCGTGCCGACGTGCTCGATGCCGATAGCCGTCCAGTTGAGCCCGACGGTGTGGCGGCACATCAGCCGCGGCGACACGAGCTCGTAGATCGTCCCGTCGCGATCGATCACGTAGTGCGAGCACACCTGCGGCAGCTCGTGCAGCTCGACGTCGGGCACGTCGTCGGCGAACGTGCTCCAGACCGGGGCGAACGACGTCGTCTCCGTGTAGTGCTCGACGATCACCCTCGGGTCCTTCAGCAGGAAGCTGTGGATGCCGTAGTGGCGGATCGCGTAGCTGCGCATCTCGCGCTCGCGCCGGGGCGGGAACGGGATCGGCTTCTGCACGATGTGAGGCCGCGGCGCCGGGCTCGCAAGAGCGGCGACGGCCAGGAGAGCCGCCAGGGTGGGCACCGGCACACCATCGCACACCGGGTGCGCGATGATTGCGGCGGCAATCGACGCAGGAGGGTCACTTGGACAGCTGGGACATCCGCTCGCTCGACCTAGAGCCGCGCCACCCGCGGGTTCTCCGCTCGGACAATGAGACGCGCGTGATCGCGCTCAACCTGCCGGGCGGTGAGGAGCTCCAGGAGCACCAGGTGCACGAACGCAGCTATCTCGTGGTGGTCGACGGCGAGGTGGAGATTCACCAGAACGGGCGCAGCCAGACGGGCGGAGCGGGTTTCGTGGCCCACTTCGAGCCGCAGGAGCGCAACGAGGTGAGGGCCACTTCCGACACGCGGCTGCTGCTCATCCTGTCGCCGTGGCCGGGCGAGGGGCACCCCTCGAACCGCGAGTAACAGCTGTAACAACCGCCTCTTAATCGTCTCCTGTGATAATCCCCGGGAGCATGGACCCCACTCGTAAGCGCCGGGTTCGGCTGGTTATCGCTCTCACCGCGGCGATGCTCCTGGCCGGGGCCCTCATCTACACGAGCTTCAGCGCCGCGACCGACGCCAAGCAGCCATCCCAGCTACTGCAGTCGGCGAACGCCGGGCAGTCGTACCAGCTCACCGGCAAGGTCGTGACGGGATCGATCGTCCACACCGGCGCGGCGATCCGCTTCGCCGTCCGTGACCGCAACGGCACGGGCCGCGCGCTGCCCGTCACCTACTCGGGCGAGGTGCCCGATCCGTTCCGCGGCGGGCGCGAGATCATCGTCAAGGGCACGATGAAGAACGGCACCTTCGTGGGTGAGCGCGACTCGCTCGTGACCAAGTGCCCGTCGAAGTTCCAGGCCGCGCCGAACGGCTCCAGTACGTAGTGGCTGATATCGGGTACGCGTGCCTCGTCGTAGGCCTTCTGGCGATGGTCTACGCGGCCGTGGCCTCGGTCTACGGGGCGCGCACCGGGAAGCGGCAGTTCGTGGTGTCGGGCCGCTACGCCTTCTACTCCCTCGCCGGCCTCACGATCCTCGCCGTCGTGATCCTCGAGAGCGCGTACCTGCGCAACGACTTCTCCTACTCGCTCGTGGCGCAGAACTCGTCCACGGACACGCCCACCTTCTACAAGCTCACGGCGATGTGGTCGAGCCAGGCAGGCTCGCTGCTCCTGTGGGCGTTCGTGCTCTCGATCTTCTCGAGCGTGGTGCTCCACCTCACGCGCCACCGCCACCGCGACATCGCGCCCTACGCGCAGTCCGTGCTCGCCGGCATCACCGCGTTCTTCCTCGGCCTGATGGTCTTCTACTCGAGCCCGTTCGACACGCTCTCGCCGGCGCCGGTGGAGGGCAACGGCCTCGAGCCGCTGCTGCGCCACCCGGCGATGATGTTCCACCCGCCGATGCTCTACTCGGGCTACGTCGGCTTCACGATCCCGTTCGCGTTCTGCATCGGCGCGCTGATCGCGCGGCGCACCGACGCCGAGTGGATCCGCTCCACGCGCCGCTTCGCGCTGATCGCCTGGACGTTCCTCGGCGTGGGCATCATGCTCGGCGCGCTCTGGTCGTTCTCCGAGCTCGGCTGGGGCGGCTACTGGGCGTGGGACCCGGTCGAGAACGCGTCGCTCATGCCGTGGCTCGCGGGCACGGCGTTCCTGCACTCGATCATGGTGCAGGAGAAGCGCGGGATGCTGAAGATCTGGAACGTCTGCCTGATCATCTCGACGTTCGTGCTCGCCCTCGTGGGCACGTTCCTCGTGCGCTCCGGCGTGCTCGACTCGATCCACGCGTTCGGCGCCTCCACGCTCGGCATCCCGTTCCTCGCGTTCATCGGCATCGTGCTCGTGGGCTCGGTGGCGCTCGTGCTCAGTCGTCTCGACGACCTCAGGTCGGAGGCCAAGATCGACTCCTTCTTCTCGCGCGAGGCGTTCTTCCTGATGAACAACCTCGTGCTCGTCGGGCTCTGCTTCGTGATCTTCTGGGGCACCTTCTTCCCGCTCATCTCCGAGGCCGTGACCGGCACCAAGGCGAGCGTGGGGCCGCCGTGGTTCGACCGCTACACGGTGCCGCTGGCGCTGATCCTCGTGCTGCTGTCGGGCATCGGGCCGGTGATCGCGTGGCGGCGGGTCACGCTCCCCGGGATGCGCCGGGTGCTGGCCTTCCCGCTCGCGGCGACGGCCGTGGCGCTCGTGGTGCTGCTGCTGTTCTCGAACGCCTCCACCGACGTCCCGTCCCTGATCATGTTCGTGTTCGCGGCGTTCGTGCTCGCCGTGGTGGGGCAGGAGTTCTGGCGCGGGGCCTCGGCACGCGCGTCTGTGTCGAACGACTCGTTCGGCACGGCTCTGTTCAAGCTCGTCGGCCGCAACCGGCGCCGCTACGGCGGCTACGTGGTGCACATGGGCATGGCGATCCTGTTCATCGGCGTGGCGGCCTCGTCGGCGTTCGCGCATCAGCAGGACGTGCGGCTCTCGCCGGGCCAGTCGGCGACGGTGGGCGGCTACACGTTCAAGTACATCCGGCCCACCGCCGGCATCGTGAGCGATCGCGCCGGCACCGGCGCGCCGGTCACGTTCGGCTCGGTGCTCAGCGTGAGCAAGGGCAAGAAGCACTACGTCCTCACGCCGACGCGCAACTACTACTCCACGCAGGACGGCTCGAAGGGGGCGATCGGGCGCTTCTTCGCCGGCGAGGCGAACAGCGACATCTCGATGCGCTGGGCGCTCAACCGCACGCTCTGGACCGCGATCCAGCCCGACCTCAGCAACCTCAACGGGCCGATCGCGAAGGCCAACAAGGAGTTCGCCAACGCGAACCTCAACGTGCAGGGCCTGATCATCGCCGCGATCACCAACTCGTACATGAAGCACCCGCCGCCCGCGCTGTTCCGCTTCATCGTCACGCCGTTCGTGGCGTGGATATGGATCGGCGGCTTCCTGGGGATCGGCGGCGCGCTCGTGGCGCTGTGGCCGTCGCCGGAGGCGCGGCGCCGGCGGGTCACGAGCCTGTACGCGGCCAAGCTCGGCCGCGAGCTCTCGCGCGCCTAGCCGCCGGCTTCTAGCCTTCGCCGCCCATGGAGCTTGTGCTGGCCATCTTCACGCTCGGCCTGGTCGTGGCGTTCGTCGTGCTCGGCCCGCTGCGCCGCGGGGCCGAGATCGACCGCCGCGGCGACGACACCCGCGCCGCCCTCGAGGCCGCCAAGGAGGC
>DASXCV010000155.1:0-13624 GCA_036491015.1 Thermoleophilaceae bacterium
GCCACCGCGATGCTGCTCGGCGGCGCCGCGCTGTGGCTCGTGGCCGCCTCGGCCATCCGCTGGGCGGAGCCGCTGTGCGCTCTCGGCGCCGCGCTGATCGTGGGCGCGCTGGTGCTACCGGTGCGGGAGAGCCCGCTGAACCGCGCGCTCGGCTTCCGGCCGCTGGCCGCCCTCGGCGTGGCCTCCTACAGCCTCTACCTCTGGCACGTGCCGGTGATCCGCGCGCTCCACTCGCACAGCCACTGGGGCACCGCGCCGCTGCTCGTGGCGGGCGCGGCCTGCGCCATCGCGGTGGCGGCGCTGAGCTACCTGGCCGTCGAGCGGCCGTTCCTCGGTCTGCGCCGGCGCTGGGGTCCCGTGGCCGCCGATCCGGCGGGCGCGCCGCTCGGCGAAGGCGCGACGGCCCAGCCCGAGACCGCGACTACTTAGTCGCCAGCCAGAACGCGTGGTGGTAGCCGTTCGAGCGCACGGGGAACATGCGCATCTCGACCCGCTCGAGGCCGAGACCGGACAGCAGGCGCCACACCTGCTCCCACTCGTACTCGCGGTAGCGAACGGCGAAGTGCTCGCGGCCGCGCGACAGCGCGCGGCGGCTGCGCCACAGCTTCATCTCGCGGGCGACCGGCCCACGCTTGCTGAGGAGCCCAGGCTCGTGACGAGCCAGCGGGATGTGCAGCATCAGCGTCCCGCCCGGCCGCAACGCCCGCGCCGCCTCGGTCACGCACGCAGACACGTCGGCGAAGTCGTCGAGGTGCTGGAGCACGTGGACGGAGAACGCCGCGTCCACCGACTCGTCGGCGAGCGGCAGTCGCGTACCGTCCACGCGATGGAACTCGACGTTCCCGGGCGTGGCCTCACGTGCCTTGGCGATCATGTCCTCGGACACGTCGACGGCCTGCACGCGGTCGAACTGCTCCGCGAGCATGCGCGTGAGGCGGCCGGCTCCGCAGCCTATCTCGAGGCACTCCCCGTGCAGCCGGCCGGCGTAGTGCGACCACTGCTCGCGGAAGTCCTCCCAGTCGGAGCGCCCCACCTCGTAGAAGTCCTCCGGCGCCCAGTCTTCGATGTCGTGCCACGTGAGGATGTGGTACAGCGGACGTGGCCCGCGCGCTATCTGTCGCCACTCCGCGGTGGCCGCATGACGCTCTCCCATGGCGCGGCAAGGTAGCGGAACGTTGAACGCACGGACGCCGGTTCCCTGAGATGCGCGTCCTGGCGGTCGGGAACATCTATCCACCGCACGCCCCGGGCGGCGGCTACGAGCTCACCTGGCGCTCGGCGATGGCGCACCTGCGCGAGCGCGGCGACGAGGTGCGCGTGGTTGCGAGCGAGCACCGGGAGCCGGGCGTCGGTCCTGAGGCGCTCGAGGACCCGGACGTGCACCGCGAGCTGCCCTGGTACTGGCACGACCATGACTTCCCGCGGCGCGGGCTGCGTGAGCGCTTGGAGATCGAGCGCGGCTCCGCGGCGGTGCTGGAGCGCCACCTGCGCGAGTTCCGCCCCGACGCCGTCTGCTGGTGGGGGATGGGCGGCATGTCGCTCGGGCTGATCGAGCGCGTGCGCCGGGCGGGCATCCCCGCCGTCGGCGTGGTGGGCGACGAGTGGATGCTGTGGGGGCCGAAGGTGGACGCCTGGTTCCGTCTCGCGCGCCGCCTGCGGCTGGCACGGGTCAACCTCGGCGACGCCGCCGTCTGGCTCTTCAACAGCGACGTGGTGCGTTCGCGCAGCGCGGCCCGCTGGCCGCTCCGCGATGCGCGGGTGGAGCACCCGGGAATCGACGACTCGCTGTTCCAGCCGGCTCCGCCACGCGACGGGTGGGGCTCGCGCCTGCTCTACCTCGGCCGCATGGACGAGCGCAAGGGGGTGCACGTGGCCGTGGAGGCGCTCGCCCACCTGCCGGACACCACGCTCGTGATCCAGGGCCGCGGCGACCCCGCCTATGTCGAGCGGCTCGAGGCGCGAGCGCGGGAGCTGGGCGTGCTCGACCGGATCGAGTTCTCCACCCGGCCGCGCGACCAGCTCGCGGCCGTCTACGCGGACGCCGACGCCGTGCTCTTCCCGGTGCAGTGGGAGGAGCCGTGGGGTCTCGTCCCGCTCGAGGCGATGGCGGTCGGCCGGCCCGTGATCGCCAGCGGCACAGGCGGCTCGGCGGAGTACCTCGAGCACGAGCGCAACTGCCTGATCTACTCGCCGCGCAACCTCGGGCGACCACTCGCGGACGCGGTCACGCGCCTGGCGAAGGACGCCGGCCTGCGCGCGCGCCTTCGCGACGGCGGCCTCGCCACCGCGCCCCGCTTCACGGAGCGCCACTACAACGAGGCGATCGCCGCCGCCCTCGACGAGGTGGCGGCGGGACCCGGCGCACGCGCGCCGGGCGCTCTCTACCCTGCCGCGCCATGAACGCCGATACGACAGTCGCTCCGCGGGCAGAGGAGTTGGGCTGGTACCACACCCTCGAGCTTCCGGGCGAGACAACGCAGGGACTCTTCGATCTACGGCACCTGATCGCGAAGTACGGGTTGCCGGACCGCCTCGACGGAATGCGCGCGCTCGACGTGGGCACCTGGGACGGCTTCTGGGCCTTCGAGATGGAGAAGCGCGGCGCCGAGGTGATCGCGCTCGACCTCGACGACGAGCGCGACCTCGACTGGCCGCCGCGGCGCCGGCCTCAGCAGTTCCCGGACACGCCGCGCGGCGCGGGCTTCAGGCTCGCGAAGGAGCGGCTCGGCTCGAGCGTCGAGCGCGTGAACCAGTCGATCTACCACGCCACGCCGGAGGAGCTCGGCCAGTTCGACATCGTGTTCTGCGGCTCGGTGCTGATCCATCTCCGCGACCAGCTGCTCGCGCTCGAGCGCATCGCCGGCCTCTGCCGTGGCACGTTCATCAGCGCCGAGGAGTACGACCCGCTCACCGGCCTCGTCCCGTTCGCCGCGAGCCGCTACTTCGCGGACCGCGACAGCGCCGTGGTCTACTGGCTGCCGAGCGTGCGCACCTGGGGCCGGATGATGTGGACGGCGGGCTTCGACGCGGTGGAGCGGAAGGGCAAGTTCAAGATCCCGTCGACGCAGGGCTGGTCGGTGCGCCACGTGGTGCACCACTGCAGCAAGACCGCCTAGCGACGGGGGTAGCCGCGCCGCGCCGCACCGCTTCGCCTCGCCCCATAGTGCCCGCCCGGGCGCTTGCGAATTCGTCAAGAAAGTTGCTCCGGGGGCAACGCAATTGCCTCCGCAGCACATTCGTTGTCAACGGAATTGATGGGGAGTCAACTTTGTTGACGGGGGGTCAACAAAGTTGACGAATCGGCAAGCGTCCGCTTGGCGAACCAGGCGCCGGGACCCGCTCGGCCGTCCGTCGCCACTCGCCTACAGGTCGCGGATCCGCTTGGCGGGGATGCCCGCGTAGACGCCGTTCGATTCCAGGTCGCCGATGACGACGGCGCCCGCGGCCACCATCACTCCCTCGCCGATCGTCACGCCCGGGAGGATGATCGTGCGGATGCCCAGCCAGGTGCCGGGGCCGACGGTGATCGGTGCGGTCCTGTAGGCGCCCCAGCGCTTGCTGGACGGGCCGAGGTCGTGCGTCGAGGTGCACAGCATCACCTCGCTCGCGATGCCCACCGCCTCGCCGAGCTCGATGTGCGCGCGCGTGTCGAAGTGGCAGCCGTGGTTGATCATCGAGTGGTCACCGATCGTCATGTCGGAGCTGAAGAAGAAGCAGCCGCCCTCGACGATCGCGTTCTGTACGTCGATGCCGCCGAGCCGCAGCAGCCTCAGGCGCGTGCGGCGGTCGAGCGCGGGCGAGCCCGCCACGGTGTTCACGACCCAGTGCCACCAGGCGGAGTCGATGCGCTGGAGCGAGAAGGCGCGCGGGTCGAGGCGCCGGGTGAGCGACGGGCTGCTCACGCCGCGTTCCTGCCCCGCCAGGCGCCGGCCAGCTTGGCCACCCGGCGCCAGCCGACGCGCGCCCGCAGGTGCGACGAGTAGCCGTCCTGCACGGCCCACCAGTCGTGCGCGAGGTCGCGCACCCCGTACGGCGGCAGCTCGAGGAACGAGGCGAAGCCCTTCCACTCGGAGCGCGCGCGCCGATAGGTCTCGAGCGGACCGTCGTCGCGATGCGAGTGGGCGGTGGCGAGCGAGGGGTCGACCAGCACGAGCATGCCGCGCTGGAGCCAGTGCCAGGCCCACTCCTTGTCCTCGGTGCCCGGCATGTCCTCGCGGAAGGGGTACTCGCGCCAGAGGTGCGCGCGGAAGGCGCCCGCCGAGTTCGAGTAGCCCCAGTACGGATGCGCCCGGGCGTGATCGGCGTCCTGCAGGAACGGCGCGGAGAGCTGCCCGCCGTCCGGCGCCTTGGCGAACCCGCAGGCACATGCCACCCGCGCGTCGTCGAAGGCGGCGAGCAGGCGCGCCAGCCACTCGTCGTCGAGCGGCGGCGCGTGGGCCGACAGCGCGGCGAGCAGCGGCGTCTTCGCGTCCTGGCAGCCGACGTTCAGCGAGTGCCCGTAGGTGAAGCTCTCCGGCGGGATCTCGATCACGCGCACACCGGCGCTCCGCGCGATCTCGACGGTGCCGTCGCTGGAGCCGGAATCCACCACCACGACCTCGGCCTGGCCGGCGGCCGTCTGGGCCGCAAGCTGCTCGAGGGTCCTGCCGATCTTCGGCGCCTCGTCCTTCGCCCGGACGACCAAGCGCACCACTGGGGAGTTCACGAGAAGCGCGACATCGTAGGGGTCCGCGCCAATCGGCGCAGCGGTTTACCTCATAGTGCACACTCCGCCTCCAGCGAAGGGGAGGCAGAGGATGTTCGGGGTGCAGGGGAACTCCCAGGGGGCTTTGTGCTCCCGAATCTGATCGTCATCGGAGGCCAGAAGTGCGGCACGACGAGCCTCCACAACTACCTGTCGGCGCACCCGCAGATCGCGATGAGCCGGCAGAAGGAGCTCGACTTCTTCACGAGCTGGGGCAGGCGCCGCGGGCTCGCCTGGTACGAGCAGCACTTCAGCCGCGGGGCGACGGTCCGGGGCGAGTCCTCGCCGGCGTACACGGCCTGGCCGCACATACTCGGCGTGCCTGAGGCAATCCGCGAGACGCTCGACGACGTCCGCCTGATCTACCTGGTGCGCGACCCGATCGAGCGCATCGTGTCCGAGTACCTGCACAACCTCGGCCACGGCCAGGAGCGCCGCAGCCTGCAGCGCGTCGTGTCGGACCCGAGCTTCGAGCAGAGTCCGTACCTGGCCAAGAGCCGTTACGCGATGCAGCTGGGCCGCTACCTCGAGCTCTTCGACCCCTCGCAGCTGCTCGTCCTCACCCAGGAGGCGCTCAGCCACGAGCGCCTCGACACGCTGCGGACCGTCTTCCGCTTCCTCGGCGTGGACGAGTCGTTCGTGTCGCCGCGCTTCGCCCGTCGCTACAACAAGGCTCGCGACCGCCGCGCCGGCACAGCCCTCGCCGAGCGGGCGCGCGTGGCGCTCGGAGACCAGCGCTTCGAGCGGCTCACCGGCCGCGTGCCGCGTTCCGCCCAGCGGTTGGGCGACCGCGTCACGCGCCGTCCGATCCACGCGCCCGACCTGCCCGGCGAGCTGCGCGACCGCCTGGTGTCCCTGTTGGGGGACGACACTGCCCACCTCGGCGCGCTCACGGGCCTCGACTTGGATCACTGGAGCACCACGCGGGCGACGCCCGCTGCGCCAACTATCGCCCGTTAACGAGTAACCGGCGCACGCTCCGCGAAAAGGGTGCAGACTCTCGCGCTCCTTACGGCGGGGGTCGCAGGGGCGCCCGCGTGACGGGAGCAGGGGTAATTGCATTGAGCGCTCGGGAGGCGCAGGCATTACAGACCGTGGGCACGGAGCCCACGCGCACATCCGCGCCGCGGCTCGATCAGCGACGCCGCCTGTTCTCGTCGCTGTTCGGCCGGGCCACCGAGCTCGGCGCGTTCCGGGAGGGCGAGCACTCGCGCCTGGTGCTCGATCGCGACGCGCGCTTCCGGCGCTCGCTCGCCACAGCCGACGTGTTCGCCGTGACCGTCGCGATGGCGATGGTGCTGGTTGCGCGCGGCGCGCTGCCCAAGCCCGGCGCGCTGCTGCTGCTCCCGACGGTCATCTTCGTCGGGAAGGTCGCGGGTCTCTATGACCGTGACGAGAACCTCATCAGCAAGAGCACGCTCGACGAGCTGCCGGTGCTGTTCCAGGTGGCCACGGTCTACGCGCTGCTCGCCTGGCTGGGCGAGCCGCTGCTCGCCACGAGCCGTCTGGCGCGGCCGGCCGTGGCGGCGTTCTGGCTGGGCCTCGCGGTGAGCCTCCCGCTCGCTCGCGCCCTCGCGCGGCGGGTCGTGTTGCGCCGTACGCCCAGCGAGCGCTGCCTCGTGCTGGGCGACCGCGAGTGCGCCGAACAGCTCGCCGCCAAGCTCGCCGGTAGCCGGCTCACGGGCGCCGAGGTGGTGGGCTACATCCCACTGTGCGGCAGCCGCGGCTGGACCCCCGAGGTGGTCACCTCCGGCGGCCTGCCGCTGCTCGGCAGCGTCACCAATCTGCCGGTCGCGCTCTGGGAGCACCGCATCGAGCGCGTGGTGATCGACTCGAGCACCACGCCCACCGGCGACCGCCTGCTCGACAAGATCCGCCTCATCAAGTCGGTGGGCGTGAAGGTGAGCCTGCTGCCCCGGCTGCTCGAGGTGGTGGGCTGGTCGGTGGCGCTCGACAACGTGGAGGGCGTGCCGCTGATGGGCGTGCGCGGCTATGGGCTCACGCAGTCCTCGCGCTTCCTCAAGCGCGCGCTCGACGTGGGCGGCTCGCTGGCGATGCTGGTGCTGCTCGCGCCGCTGCTCGCGGCGGTGGGGATCGCGGTGGGGCTCAGCTCGCGCGGGCCGGTGCTGTTCCGCCAGGCGCGCGTGGGCAAGGGCGGACGCATCTTCAACCTCCTCAAGTTCCGCACGATGTACGACGGCGCGGACGAGCGTAAGCACGAGCTGCTCGAGCTGAACGAGGCGGTGGGGCTGTTCAAGATCGCGGCCGACCCGCGCGTCACGCCGGTCGGGCGCATCCTGCGCCGCCTGTCGCTCGACGAGGCGCCGCAGCTCATCAACGTGCTGCGCGGCGAGATGAGCCTCGTCGGTCCGCGGCCGCTCGTGGTGGAGGAGGACAGTCGCATCCAAGGCTGGCTGCGCCGGCGCCTCGACGTCACGCCCGGCATGACGGGCATCTGGCAGGTGCTCGGCTCGGCGCGCATCCCGCTGCACGAGATGGTCAAGCTCGACTACCTGTACCGAGCCAACTGGTCGCTGTGGCTCGACATCAAGATCCTGATCAGGACGGTGCCGTTTGTCTTCGCGCGTCGAGGCCTCTGAGCCGCGGCGCATCGCCGTCGTGTGCAGCCGCTATCCGGCGGTGTCGCACGCGTTCATCGTCCGCGAGGTGCGGGCGCTGCGCGAGCGCGGGGTGGAGGTGCACACGTTCACGATCCGCCGGCCGGGCGCGCACGAGCTGCTGTCGGCGGAGGACCGCGCCGAGCATTCGCGCACGCGCGCGCTCCTGCCGCCCAACCCGCTGCGCCTCGCGGCCGCGCACGCGCGGGCCGCGCTCACGCGCCCGCTGCGCTACCTGGGCGCGCTCGGGCTGACGCTGCGGCTGTCCACCGGCGGCGTGCGCTCGGCGCTCTGGCGGCTCTTCTACTTCGCCGAGGGCGTGCTGCTCTGGGACGAGTGCCGCCGGCTCGGACTGCGCCACCTGCACGCGCATTTCGCCAACGTGGGCTCCGATGCCGCGCTGCTTGCGGCGCACGTGGGCGGCCCGGACTGGTCGTGGAGCTTCATGATGCACGGCTGCACCGAGCTGTTCGACGAGCGCCCGCACAGGCTGCCGGAGAAGATCCGCCGCGCCTCGCTCGTGGTGTGCAACAGCCACTTCACGCGCGCGCAGCTGATGAAGCTGGTGGACCGCGGCGAGTGGGAGAAGCTGCACGTGGTCCCGTGCGGGATCGACACGCGCACGCTGCCGCGGCTGCCGTACCGTCCGAAGGTGGGGCCGCTGCGCGTGCTCACCGTGGGCCGGCTCGTGCCGGGGAAGGGGCATGCCGTCCTGCTCGACGCGCTCGCGGAGCTGCGCGACCAGGGCGTCCAGACGATCGCGACGTTCGTGGGCGACGGCCCCGAGCGCGAGCCGCTCGAGCTGCTGGCGGCCGAGCTGCGGCTCGACGTGCGCTTTGCGGGCGCCGTCGGCCAGGACGAGCTCGGCGCCTACTACCAGGACGCCCAGCTCTTCTGCCTGCCCACCTTCGCCGAGGGCCTCGGCGTGGTGCTGCTCGAGGCGATGGGCCACGGGCTGCCGGTGGTGAGCACGAACGTGATGGGCGTGCCCGAGGTGGTGAACGAGGGCGAGACCGGGCTGCTCGTCCTGCCCGGCCGCGCCGACCTGCTGGCCGAAGCGCTCCTGCGCGTCGAGCCGGCGGCGGAGCGGCAGCGCATGTCGCTCGCGGGCAGGCGCCACGTGGTCACCCGCTTCGGCCTCGAGCGCCAGGGCGAGGCGGTGGCCCGCCTCCTGTTCGGAGCGGGCGCCGAGCGCGCGCCGCACGAGCACGCTGAACCCGAGATCGCCGTGGCAGCGTGATGGACGAGCGCGTCTCCCTGATGGGCATGCGGATCGACCACGTCACAGAGAGCGACGTGCTCGCCACCATCTCGGATGCGCTCGCACGCGGCCAGGGCGGCTGGGTGATCACGCCCAACCTCCACCAGCTCCGCAGCTACCGGCGCGACTCCGAGCTGCACGACTTCTTCGACCAGGCCGACCTCGTGCTCGCCGACGGCATGCCGCTCGTCTGGGCCAGCCGGCTGAAGGGCACGCCGCTGCCCGGGCGCGTGCCGGGCTCCGACCTGATCTGGTCGCTCAGCGAGGAGGCTGCGCGCGAGGGCCGCTCGGTGCTCGTGGTCGGCGGCGACCGCAAGTCAGGCTGGATAGCCATGCGCCGGCTGCACGAGCGCTGCCCGGGCCTGCGCATCGCGGGAATGGTCCATCCGCCCCACGGCTTCGACAGCGACCCCGACGCGCTCGAGCGGATCGCCGAGGCGCTCGAGCACGCGCAGCCGGACATCGTCTACGTCGGCCTCGGGTTTCCCAAGCAGGAGCGCGTGATCGCGCTGCTGCGCGAGCGCTTCCCGCGCGTGTGGTTCCTGGGGATCGGGATGAGCATCGAGTTCGTGGGCGGCGAGCTGGGCCGCGCGCCGCGCTGGATGCAGCGCGCCGGCCTCGAATGGGTGCACCGGCTCGTGCACGAGCCGCGGCGCCTCGGCAAGCGCTACCTGTTCGAGGGAGTGCCGTTCGGGGTGCGCCTGCTCGCGCACGGCGCCGTGGCCCGCCTGCGTGCCCCGGAGGTACCCGCGCTGCCCGCCGCCGCCATCGAGCTGGCCGCAGAGGTGGCAGCCGATGCCGCGGACCCGCTTGCTGCCGCGGCCGACGCCTAGCCCGGCGCCGGCGCGAGCCGCGGACTGCCGACCCGCTCGGCCTCGGCCGCTGGCGCCGTCTCCGGCAGCGTGAGCGGCGAGCCGACGAGGCCCGCCCACGTCCACAGGAGGAGCGTGGGGAACGGATACGTGGACGGCCCGAAGTTCGCCACCACGAGCAGCTCCACGAAGATCGCGAGCAGGCCGATCCGCCACACGCGCAGCTCCGGCGGCCCGCCCGAGCTGAAGATCGCAGCGCCCACCGACAGGAACAGCGCGAGCGCCCACAGCGCCCCGCCCACGAGTCCCAGCTCGACCGCCGTGAGCAGGAAGACGTTGTGCACCGGCACCCCGAGCCCGTCGAGCGGGTAGCTGTTCGCCTGGCGGAAATACGGCAGGCTGTCCTTCTCGAAGTTGTTCCAGCCGAAGCCGAGCAGCGGCCGGGCGTCGATCATGTTCACGGCCGCGCGGGCGACGTTCTTGCGCACCCAGATCGGGCTCTGGTCGTGCGCGCGCCCGCTGAGGCTGCTCGAGAAGCCCGGGATCAGCGCGAGGGACAGCAGCGTGATCAGCAGCCCCGTGACGAGCGCGGGGGCGAGGTAGCGGCGCAGCTCGTGGAAGCCCGCCAGCGCCAGCAGCGTGCCCGCGGCCGCGCCGATCCAGATCTCGCGCGTGAGCGTGAACAGGCAGCCGGCGGCGCACAGCCCGACCACGAGCGCGCAGCCGCGCCGCACCCACGGCCGCCGCCAGACGGCCAGCCCCATCGCGGCGGCCACGCCGCAGGCGTACAGGCCGAGGCCGTTCGCGATCGCCTCCACGAACGGGCCACGCGCGCGGTCGCCGTGCGATCCGTAGGCCGGGTCGAGGATGTACTTCGGCCACACGAGCGCGTTCAGGTGCAGCGTCTCGAACAGGGCGGTCAGCCCGAGGTAGCCGCCCAGCACCACGAGCGTGCCGAGCAGGATCCGCCGCTGCTCCTCCGTGCCGAACGCCAGCGGCGCGATGAAGAACATCCAGAACGGCGCCGCCCCGAGGCGGTCCACGAGCTCCCAGATCGAATCGTGGTTGCTGAAGCTGCCCGACAGGATGCCCGAGACCACCGCCCACGCCACCACCACGATCAGCAGCCAGTGGAGCGGCCGCAGCTTGAGCGAAAGCGGCCGCTTCCAGCCGTCGGTGGCGCGTGCGAGCAGCGCCAGGCTGCCCGCCGCGAGCAGGAGCCGCGACGGGCCGACCGGTATCCCCAGCTTCGACCCGCGCGCCGCGAACACGTCGGCGGCGATCCCCGCGCTGAGGATCCAGGCCGGGTCGACCACGCGCGCTACGTACACGGCCGCCGCCAGGGCGAGGATCAGCGCCACGGCCACGAACGCGCCCACGGCGCCGGACCCGAGCCCCAGCGATATTCCAAGCACGACCATCAGGGCTCCCAGAGAGCTAGGCCGCGCGCACGATCCTGGGCCGCTCGGCCTGCACCGGGCGGCTGCCCCGCCAGACCGCCAGCGCGATCCCGATCGCGATCCCGGCGGCGAGCGCCGCGAACAGCAGCTTCTGCAGCATCGAGCCGCGGTCGCTCGACGCCGTCGTGGCCGGCGCCAGCACCTGCAGCACGTTGCTCGTCGCGCCGGTGCGCTTGGCGTTCGCATACACCTGCGCGAGCACCTGCGCCCGCAGCGTGGCCTGGTCGCGCCGCTGCGATGCGTCGGTCAGCGCGCGCCGGTTGGCCGCCGTCGGGCTCTTGCCATAGGCCTGCTGGGCGAGCCCCGCCTCGATCTGCCACTTGTGCTGCGACTGCGAGGCGCGCTTGTAGCTCGCGAGCGCCTTGCCGCCGGCCGCCGCCGTCTCGTCGAGGTTCGAGACGTAGCGCACCAGCGCGTGCGAAGCCGCGTTCGCGAGCTTCACCGCGCTCCCTTGGGAGTGGCCCGTCGCGTCGATGAAGAAGAGCGGCGTGTTGCCCACCGGCGACGCCTCGAGGCGGCTGCTCGCCTGCAGCGGCGAGATGTGCAGCGCCTTGCCCGCGGGCTTCGTGACCCCGCCGGCGTGGATGGCGCGCGAGTAGGTGGCCGCCAGTCCCTGTGCGGCCGTGACGTAGCTCGGCGCCTGCGCCGCCACGTCGAGCTGGCCCAGCGTGAGCTGCGACTGGGCGGTGTAGGTGGGCGTGCGCTTCATGGCGAGGAAGCCTGCCGCCGCGAGCAGCACCACCACCGGCGCGATCGCCAGCAACAGATGGTCGCGAACCGCGTACCGAACCTTGAAGCCGCCCCCGTCGCCCGCGTTACGGAGCTCAGTGACCCGTGCCAATTCAGTTCTCCCTGCCGCGCGCCGGCTTCCGCTTCCGGCGCAGGTGCCGGCGCATGATAAGTCAACCTCCCTGCGTGCGCGCAGGTTCCGCCGCTAGCGGTGCGAGTGCTTCGCGTGGTGCTTGTGGCGCGTGTGGTGCCGGCGCTTGTGGTGGTGCTTCTTCGCGTGCCGCTTGGGCTTCGCGGCGATACGCACCGGGGTGCCGTCGCCGGGGTTGGGGGGCAGCGCCTCGAGGCGGCTCCAGGGGAAGCCCTGGAGGAGCTTGCCGGGCGAGCTCCCGCCGAACCATGCGGGATACGGATTCGAGCTGGTCGGCTCCTCCGCGTAGAGCGACACCGAGCCCGAGCCGTCGCGCACGATCATGCCGTAGCGCTGGGCGGCGCGCGCGATCTCGAGGGTCGCGGGCGGCAGCCCGAGCGAATCGAGGTCGAGGCTAGGGTCGAGCCGGAAGCGAGTGCCCTCGGGGATCGCGCTCGCGCCGCCGTAGTGGCCGTCGCTGCGGTTGGCGGGCGCCACCGCCACTCCCTGCGTGGTCAGCGGCACACCGAGCGCGAGGGCGTGGTTGATGCTGCCGCTGCGCACGTCGTCGGTGGTGATCAGCCCACCCATGAGTGCCAGGCCGGACGCGGTGGCGCCGAACGGCCACGGGTTGATGCCCGGGCTCTGGGAGACGTGCTCGATCACGGCGCCCCAGCCGGCATGCCAGCCGGGCTTCAGGCCGGTCGGCTGCCAGCTCATGTGCCAGAACTCCCATTGCCTGTCGCTCGACTGCTGCCACACGACCATGCGGCTGTCGGAGTCCGGCGATGGCTCGGCGCCCTTGGGGATCGGCACCGCGCCCAGATCGCTCTGAAGCTGGTCCGCGTTCGACGACGGCGCGTGGTCGATCCACACCCGCACGCCGGCCTGGCCGGCCGGCACCCGGTAAACGGGCGTGGAGAAGCTGGTGGTGTTGATCCAGGGCCCATACCTGTTCTTCTGGTCGATGAGCGCGTTCGTGAGGCGCGCGCTGCCGCCGTCCACGGCCGCGTTGCCAGGCAGCGCCGTGTTCCAGATGCTGGTGGGCGAGAACAGCTGCGTGATCGGCGGCGGGGGCGCCGCGGGGGCTGTCGGGGCGCCCAAAACCGGCAGCACAAGGGCGACGATGAGCGCGGCGATCATCGCTCCGGCCCTGCCTGATGTACGAGGTGCCCTGCCCACACCATGGTTATCGGTCCCCGCCCGAAAGCTTAAGGAAACCCCTTGGCCGCCCGGCGAACTGCCGCCTGGCGGCGGCCACCCGCGTATATTCGCGCCGCGGGTATGGCAGGGGGCAAAGACAGGCCGGCAGTTGACGTGGTCGTGCCGTTCCTCGGTCCGAAGAGCTCGCTCGAGCGCCTGATCGCGGGCATGTCGAGGCTCGAGCTCGGCTCGGACGACACGCTGACGATCGTCGACAACGGCGGCGTGGGCGGGACCGGCAACGGCAGGGTCAGCGTGGTGGAGGCGCCAGAGCGGCGCTCCTCCTATTACGCGCGCAATCGCGGCGCGTCGCTCGGTCGCGCGGACTGGCTCGTGTTCCTCGACGCAGACGTGACGCCGTGTCCGCGGCTGCTCGACGCCTACCTCGCCCACGCTCCGGAGCACAGCGTGGGAGTGCTCGGCGGGGGCATCGAGGACGAGCCCGCCGGCGCCGGTGCGCCTGCCGCCGCGCGCTTCGCCTCGCTGCTCGGCGCCATGAGCCAGGCGAACACGCTGAACGGCAGTCGTCTCGCCTACACGCAGACGGCCAACTGCGCGATCCGCCGCTCGGCCTTCGAGCAGGTGGGCGGCTTCCGCGACGACGTGCGCTCGGGCGGCGACGCCGACATCTGCTTCAGGCTGCGCGACGCCGGCTGGGAGATCGAGG
>DASXCV010000156.1:0-4873 GCA_036491015.1 Thermoleophilaceae bacterium
TCGAGCTCGACCGACGAGATCCACTCGCCGCCCGACTTCACGAGGTCCTTGGTGCGGTCCACGAGCTTGATGTACGAGCCGTGCACCAGCTCCGCGACGTCGCCCGTGCGCAGCCAGCCGTCCTCGGTGAACTTCTCCGACGAGGTGTCGTCGTTGTAGTAGGCGGCCGCCACCCACGGGCCGCGCACCTGCAGCTCGCCGCCCGACTCCTCGTCGACGCGGTAGTCCACCAGCGGCAGCGTGCGGCCCTGGATCGCGCGCACCTTGTAGCCCTCGTCCTCGGACAGGTCCTCCTCCCCGGGGACGCGCGAGGTGGAGGCGAGCGGGCTCGTCTCGGTCATGCCCCAGCCCTGCAGCATGGGAATGCCGAAGCGCTCGTCGAACGCGCGGATCAGCGACTCCGGCACGGCCGAGCCGCCGCACATGATCTCGCGCACGCTCGAGAGGTCGGGCGGGTCCTCGAGCTGGAGAACGCCCAGCCAGATCGTGGGTACGCCGGCGGTCATCGTGACCTTCTCGGACGCGATCAGCTCCGCGATCTCCTGCGGAGTCATGCGCGGGCCGGGGAACACGAGGGCCGAGCCCGACATGCTCGCCGTGTACGGGATTCCCCACGCGTTCGCGTGGAACATCGGGACCACCGGCATCACGCGATCGGCCTGGCGGATGCCCATCGCGTCTGCGTGGCCGGCGCCCATCGAGTGCAGAATCGTGGAGCGGTGCGAGTACACCACGCCCTTCGGCCGCCCGGTTGTGCCGCTCGTGTAACACATCGCGGCCGCGTCGTTCTCGTCGAGATCGGGGAACGAGAAGTCCGGATCCCCGTCCGCCACGAGCTGCTCGTAGTCGAGCGCGCCCTCGCGCTCGCCCGTGGCGTCCGGCATCAGCACCTCGTGCTCCACGCCGTCGAACGTCGGCATCGCCGACGCGAGCGAGGCGTCCAGGAAGATCACCTTGTCCTCGGCGTGCCCGACGATGTAGTGCAGGTCCTCCTCGAACAGCCTGATGTTCAGCGTGTGGAGCACGGCGCCCATGCTCGGTACCGCCAGGTACAGCTCCAGATGTCGCATCGAGTTCCAGCCGAACGTGGCCACGCGATCGCCGCGCTGCACGCCCAGGCGCTCGAGCGAGCTCGCCAGCCGCCGCGCGCGCTCCACCACCTGGCCGTAGGTGGACCGCTCGACGCCGTCCTTCGTCTGGCTGACGATCTCGCGGTCTGGGAACACCGTCTCCGCCCGCTCAGCCACGTGGCGGACCAGCAATGGGTAGTCCTGCATCAATCCCCTCATGCGGGCCAGCGTAGCGGGATTCGGACCCCTAAGGGGACGGGCAATATCGTGGACGGCGTGCTCAAGCAGGTGCTCATGTTCACCGTGCGCTACGGCATCGCCGGCGTCCTAATCGTCCTCGGCCAGGTGGTGCTCGTCACCGACGTCGGGCCGAGCGGCGCGGGCGTGGAGGGCTGGGCGCTGTTCACCGGCGCAGGCCTCGCCGTGCTGCTTCTCAACCTCTTGTTCCGGATGGGAGTCGAAGGCGACCGCGACCGGGAGCGTGAAGAAGCAGCACGGCGCTACTTCGATGAGCACGGACATTGGCCCGACTGACGGGCTAGTAGGTCCTCGCGCCTCTGAAGTGCGTGACGAAGGCGAACAGAGCCAGAATCCCGAGAACGAACAGAATCGGGTGAATGATCGCGCCGCCCGCGATGGCGATTACCAGCAGCACGATTCCAACTATCAACCAGAGCATCGAACCTCCCTGTCCAGCGTTGGAGTACTGCGGCGTCGTACCCGGAGTGGTCGCGTTCAGACCTGTTTCTAAGCCGTCTCTCAGGCCAGTTGGCGCGTTAGTACGCGCGTTCGAGCAGCTCGCGCAGCTCGCGGTTGCCAGGCGGCTCGGGCGTGTTGCGCAGCTCGCCGCGGCCCAGCGCGGCGCTCACGATCGAGTCGAACGACTGCTGCTTCACGCCGATCTCCCCGAGGCGCGTGACGCCCGAGAGCGCGGCCAGCTCCGCCGCGAGCGGACCGGCTTGCGCCGGCAGCTCGGAGCCCGCCCCGAGCGCCTTCGCGAGTCGCCCGATCGCTCCGGGGGCACGGCCGGCCATGAAGTCGAGCACATGCGGCAGGAGCACCGAGTAGACCTTGGCGTGTGCGGCGCCCGTCTCGCGCACCGTCGTCTGCGCAAGCACGTGCAGCACGGCCAGGCCGGCCGAACCGATCGCGTAACCCGCGAGGACGCCGGCGAGCGCTAGCGATGGCCGGTGAGGCTGGTCCTCCCGCAGGCCGTACGAGATGAGCGCGGCGGCGTCGAGCGCCGCGGCGTCCGCCGCCGGGTTGGCCGTGGGCGTGTAGAGCGCCTCGGCCGCGTGCGAGAGCGCGTTCATCGCGCTCGCCGCCAGTCCCGGCATGGGCTGGGAGCCGAGCAGTGCGGGATCGCCGATCACGAGCGACGGGCGGACGAGGTGGAAATCGTCCACCCCCGCGGGCATGCGGTGGATGCGGGTCATCTCGGCGCCGGACAGCGTGGTGGGAATGGCCGCCACGGCCAGCCCGTCGGCACCCGCGATCGCCTTGGCGGAGTCGATCACGCGGCCGCCGCCGAGCGCCACCAGCGGCCGGTCCCCCACCTCGCCGCGCACGAACGCCGCGGCGTCCGGCACCGAGCCCGGCGGCACCTCGAGTACCACGCCGGCGCCCGTCAGGAGCTCGCGGGCAGCGCCCGCCGCGCGCTCGGTGGTGAGCAGCGCGTAGCCGGAGAAGCCGCGCTGCTGGAGCAGCCGCGGCGCGTCGGCGAGCGCGCCCGCGCCGTAGCGGATCAGGCGCTCGCCGTCGTACCAGGTGAAGTGGTCGCGCACGCGGCGCAGGATAGGCGCCGCGCTACGTGGCCGGCGTCCCGCTCGCCGCCTCCTCGAGGTGGCGCTCGGCCTCCTCGGCTACGGAGGATGACGACGTGGCGTCGATCGCGTTGGTGAGCGCGCGCAGGTAGGCGCGGCCCGAGGCCTCGAGGATGTCCGTGGACACGCCCTGGCCCGAGGACAGATGGCCGTCGAGCTCGAGCAGGACGGTGACCTCTCCGAGAGCGTCGCGCCCGCCGGTGACCGCACTCACGTGGTACTCCTTGAGCCGGGCGTCGTAGCCCACCGCCGCGCCCAGGGCGCTGAAGAAAGCGTCCACCGGGCCGTCGCCGGTGAAGCTGCCCTCGCGCACCTCGCCGTCAGGCATGCGGACCCGCGCCCGTGCGAGCGGGGAGCGGCCGGACGACGCCTCGACGTCGAAGGAGTCGAGCACGAACGCGGTCGGGGACTCGCGCATCTCGTCGGACACGATCGCCTCGAGGTCGAGCGCCGTGACCTTCTTCTTCTTGTCAGCGAGCTCCTTGAAGCGCTTGAACGCGGTGTTGAGCGCAGCGCCCTCGACCTTGAAGCCCATCTCCTCGAGCGCCTTGCGCAGCGCATGGCGACCCGAGTGCTTGCCGAGCACGATCGAGTTGGCTTCGAGACCGACCGTGGTGGCGTCCATGATCTCGTAGGTGGTGCGGTCCTTGAGCACGCCGTCCTGGTGTATTCCGGATTCGTGCGCGAATGCGTTGCGACCCACGATCGCCTTGTTGGGCTGCACCTGGTAGCCGGTGAGACGGGTCACGAGACGGCTCGTGCGCGCGATTTCGCGCGTGTCGATGCCGGTCCACAGCCCGAGGCTCGACTCGCGCGTGTGCATCAGCATCACGATCTCCTCGAGCGACGCGTTGCCGGCCCGCTCGCCGATGCCGTTGATCGCGCACTCGACCTGCCGGCAGCCTGCCCCGAGCCCGGAGAGCGAATTGGCCACGGCCAGACCGAGGTCGTCGTGGCAGTGGACGGACACGACGACGTTGCGCAGGTCCGGTACGAGCCGGTACAGCTCGCTGAACATCTCGGCGTACTCGACCGGCATCGTGTAACCGACGGTGTCCGGCACGTTGATCGTGCTCGCGCCCTCGTCGAGCGCGATCCGGATCACCTCGGCCATGTACTCGACGTCCGAGCGGGAGCCGTCCTCGAGCGAGAACTCCACGTCATCGAGGTACTGCTTGGCGTGCGCCACCGCGGCGCGCGCCTGGCCCTTCACGTCCTCGCGGGTGGTCTGGAGCTTGCGCTCGATGTGGATGTCGCTCGTGGCGATGACGATGTGGATGCGCGGTCGCTCGGCGTCCTTCACGGCGTTCCAGACGGCGTCGATGTCCGCGCTGACCGTGCGGGCGAGGCCACAGATCACAGGGCCCTCCACCTCACGCGCGATGGCCTGCACGGACTCGAAGTCGCCCGGCGAGGTGATCGGGAAGCCCGCCTCGATGATGTCCACCCCAAGCCGTGCGAGCTGGTGTGCGATCTCCAGCTTCTCCTGCTTGTTGAGTGAGATGCCCGGCGACTGCTCGCCGTCGCGCAGGGTCGTGTCGAAGACCCGTACTCGGTTCTCGTCTCTTCGCTCGTGATCGCTCATGCCGTTCCTATTCCTCTCTTCTCAAAACCTGCCTTCTCCGAATCGGTTTGCGGCTGCGCGGCCGCCACGCGTTATTCCCCCCGAGGGGGGAGGAGGAGAAGTCGAAGGTTGAGACGAAACGCCATGCCCGACCAAGACTACACAGTGAGTACAACCTTGCCGACGTTCTTGCGCTCGGCCACGTAGCGGTGGGCGTCGGCGCCGCGCTCGAGCGGGAACGCCTCGGCCACGACGGGCTTGATCGTGCCGTCGGCGATCAGCTCTTCGAGCGGACCGCCGTACTCGCCCATCATCGAGCCCCTGTCCTCCCAGATGCGGAGCATGTTCAGGCCGATCGCGGCGCGGGAGTCGGACATCATGCTGAGCGGGTTGAAGCGCGGCATCGTCACGACGGT
>DASXCV010000157.1:0-1644 GCA_036491015.1 Thermoleophilaceae bacterium
TCGCGCGAGGAGACGCTCGAGAAGCAGTCCTCGAACGTGCCGATCGGGCGCTATGCCCGCGAGGACGAGATCGCGTCCGTGGTCGTGTTCCTCTGCTCGGAGCGTGCGTCGTACGTGGCGGGCGCGGCGTGGTCCACCGACGGCGGCACCTTCCAGGCGATCATCTAGCCGCTACCCGACGACGCGCACGCTGCGCCGCAGCGGCGCCGCCCGGCCGGCGCCGCCTGCGGCCGTCACAGTGAGCTTCACGATCGTCTTGCGGTGAGCACCGAGCGCGCTCCTCACCTTGAGCAGCACCGCCTTCGGCAGCTTGATCCTCAGTGGGGTGGCGGTGCCGGCCGTGAGCGTGCGCCGCATCGGATGCAGCTTCACCGCCCCGCGGACGCCCCTCACAGAGAGCTTGGCCGTGACCGTGAGCCGGCACGCCTGGTCGCAGCTCGCCTTGGCCGCGAGCCAGTGGTGGCTCAGCACGCGCTGCTTCTTGGCCGCGCTGAAGCGCAGCTTGGGGGGCGACTGGCGGTCGCTCGGCGGCCCGCCGCCGCCATCGCCCGTGCTGGGCGGCGGGGAGCTCTGGTCGCCACCGCCTCCTCCGTCGCCCGTGCTCCAGTCGAACTCGACGCTCAGCACAGAGCCCGTGAAGGCCGAGTCCGCGGCTCCGCCGTCGGGCCAGCTCACCGTGAACAGGTACGTGCGCGTGGCAAAGCGGTCGAAGGAGCCGAGCGCGGTCGACGGCAGCGCACCGAGCGGGCCCAGATACACGCGCGCCGGGGCCGCCGGGTTGGTCACGTCGTCCACGGTCAGGAGCAGCCGCGCGGCAAAGGAGCCGCCACCCGGGCCCGGGCTGTCGAGGAGGTGGGACGTCGAGAGCGTGAAGGCACCGGCCTCGTTGCCGATGTTGCCGATCGTCACCGTGCCGCTGAGCGAGTCGCCGGGGCCGAGGTTGCCGCTCAGGATCGCGCTGCCGTTGTTCGAGTTCGACACCATGCCGCCGCTCGTGCGGATCGTGCCCGGCTGCGCTTCCGCGCGCGGCGAACGGGCGGCCGCGACGATCGCGGTGAGCGCGAGCACGGCGAACACGACGGCTGTGACACGTGCGCGCAGCATCAGAACTGCCTCACCGCCGTGGCCGCCGTGACGGCGTTGCCGCTCGCCGCGTTGCCGGCGAGGTCGGTCGGGGTCGTGGAGGAGGTCCAGGTGAGCTTCGTGGTGGCGGTCACGCGAATGGCGGTCGCGCTCGGCGTGCCCAGCGTGATCGTCATGGTGGTGGTGGCTTGGACGAGCGTCGAGGCGGTGCCGCTGGCGCCGAACGTGATCGCCGCCCCGGTGTTCACGTAGCCGGCCCGGCCCATGTCGATCGAGCCGAGTGGCAGCTGCGCCGTGTTGGTGGAGTTCCAGAACGTGACGAAGTCGTCCGCCGCGCCGCCCGCATTCGAGATCCGCACGACGATCGGCGTGGACGCCCCGCCCCAGCCCGACAGGATCGAGTTCGGGTCGAGCTGCTGGCTCGTGACGAGCGTGATCTTGTCGCCCGCCTCGGGCAGGCCGTTCGTGCCGGTGCCGTTCGCGGTGGCCGAGCTCGTCGCGGTCGGAGCCGTGTTGTCGACGGTCGCGTTGAAGGAGGTCGCGCCGGAGGAGTTCCCGGCA
>DASXCV010000158.1:0-11436 GCA_036491015.1 Thermoleophilaceae bacterium
CTACGCCTTTGCCTTCTTAGCCTTCACCTTCGAGCCACTCGGCAGCTTCGGTGCGCCGCCGTACTTGGCGATGAACTTCTGGGTGTTGTCGCGCGCCACCGGATCCGGCACCTGCACCGGCGGCGACTTCATGAGGTACGAGCTCGGAGCCTCGAGCGGGCCGCCGACGCCGTTGTTGAGCGCGAGCTTGCAGCAGCGCACGGCGTCGATCACGATGCCGGCCGAGTTCGGTGAGTCCCACACCTCGAGCTTGAGCTCGACGTTGAGCGGCACGTCGCCGAAGGCCTGGCCCTCCACGCGGATGTGCGCCCACTTGCGATCGGTCAGCCACGGCACGTAGTCCGACGGGCCGATGTAGACGTCGTCGGCCGGCAGGGTCTCGTCCATGATCGACGTGACGGCCTGCGTCTTCGAGATCTTCTTGGACTCCAGCCGCTCGCGCTCGAGCATGTTGTAGAAGTCCATGTTGCCGCCCACGTTGAGCTGCGACGTGCGCATCATCTTCACGCCGCGGTCGCCGAACAGGCGCGCGAGCTGGCGGTGGACGATCGTCGCGCCGACCTGCGACTTGATGTCGTCGCCCACGATCGGCAGCCCGGCCTTCTTGAAGCGCTTGGCCCAGTAGTCCTCCTGGGCGATGAACACCGGGATGCAGTTCACGAAGCCGCAGCCCGCCTCGAGCACCTGCTCGACGTACCACTTGGTGGCCTGCTCAGAGCCCACCGGGAGGTACGACACGACCACGTCGGTCTTCGTCTCCTTGAGGATCGAGACGATGTCGGCGGTCTCGCCCGGCGCCTTCGTGATCTTCTGCTTGAGGTACTTGCCGAGGCCGTCGTGCGTCATGCCGCGGTGCACCTCGATGCCGAGGTTGGGCACGTCGGCGAACTTGATCGTGTTGTTCTGGCCGGACCAGATCGCCTTGGACAGGTCCTTGCCGACCTTGTCCTTGTCGATGTCGAAGGCGGCTGTGAACTCGATGTCGCTCACGTGGTAGCCGCCGAGGTCCACGTGCATCAGGCCGGGGACCCGCTGCTTGGGGTCCGCGTCCTTGTAGTACTGGACGCCCTGTACGAAGGCGGAGGCGCAGTTGCCTACGCCGACGATCGCCACCCGGACCTTGTCACCCTGGTAGCGCGAAGCGCCGTTAGTGCTTCCGTTTTCAGTCAAAGTTTGAGCCCTCCTGAGGTCTGCGCGTCAGTCCCAGGCATTAGGGACCGCACAGGGTTATCCAACTCCGGCCGCCGTGTGAGGTTACGCGGCGCTCGATCTGTTCAGCTCGCTCCGCACATGGAACACGCGCTGAAAGACCGTGAAGCTGGTGAGTACTGCCAACACATAGATCGCCGGCTTGAGCAGGGAGAAATCGCCCAGGCCCGCGCCCTTTGCGAACACCAACCCTATTGACAGGATGACGACTCTCACCGCGCGGTTCGCCACACCCACCTTGCACTCCACTCCGAGCGCCTCGGCGCGGGCCCGCGTGTAGCTCACGAGCAGCGAGCCGAGCACGCTGATCACCACGGCCGCCACGGCCAGGTCGTCGGCCTTGTACTTGGCGAAGTAGGCCGCGATGGCGGTGAGCACGATGCCCTCCTCGGCGCGGTCGAGCGTGGAGTCGAGGAACGCGCCGAACGGCGTGCCCTTGCCCGACATGCGCGAGTAGCGCCCGTCGAGCGTGTCCATCACCGAGCCGATGATGAACGTGATCCCCGCGAGCACGAAGAGCCGCTGCGTGATCAGCACGGCGGCGGCGATATTGAGCACCAGGCCGGTGAGCGAGATCGCGTTCGGCGTGAGGCGCGACTCGATCAGGCGATCGCGTGCGAGCGTGCGCACCTCGGCCGCGGTGAGCGGCTCGCCGTTGCGTCGACCGCCTCTGCCGTTCCGGCGCCCCGCCCGTCTGGGCGTGCCGGTGGTGTCTGGTGGGTTGCTCGTCAAGCGGGGGCTCCGGCGAATGCCCAGGCCTCAGGACGTGCCCGGGCAAGCACCGCCGAAGCATAGGCCGAGGCGGCTGCCACGACCGCGCCGACGGCGGCGTCAAGCCAGAAATGGTTTGCGGTGACGATCACGACGAACGAGATGTAGAACGGGTAGAGCGCCCAGAACACGCGCGCCGGCTTCCACTTCACGAGCCGTATCCCGGTCACGCCGACCATCAGCGCGAACGCGACGTGCATGCTCGGCATCGCGGCGTAGGGGTTGTACAGAACGCTCGCGCTGTGCGCGGCTCCCTGGCCGAAGAAGTCCGTGACCGTATCCGTGAAGCCCCACTCCGGCATGAAGCGTGGCGGCGCCGTCGGATAGAGCACGTAGAGCACGAGGGCGAGCCCCATCGCGATCATGAACATGTTGCGCACGAAGTAGAACGCATCGTTGCGCCGGAAGTAGAGCCAGACGATGAAAGCGGTCGTGATGACGAAGTGCGCGTTCACGTAGGTGAAGTCGGCGATCTGGATCAGCCAGCTTCGCTCGACTGTCCAGCTCTGCACGCTCGGCTCGAAGAACAGGTGCAGCGTGCGCTCCGTATTCACGATCCAGCGCGCGTGATCGAAGGCGGTCGTCACCTCGCCATCGACGACGCCGCGCACCAGCCTGTAGAGGTAGTAGGCGCCTGCGAACAGCAGCAGCTGGCGGACTGCGTCTACCGGCCCGTTCGGCAGGATCCTGTTGAGAAATTGCCGTACGCGGACCATCACAGGAGCTTAACGACCTCGGCAGAGTGCTGTCCTTGCAATCAGGCGCAACGGCGTCCGCGCTCGAACACGCGCACGGGTGAGAAGTCGATGCGCAGGCGCAGCGGCCCGCTGTTCGCGGTCGTGATGCGGGTCCAGGGCCCGTCCTTCTGCACGCAGGCGCCGTTTGCGACCCAGTAGGGCGTCCAGCGGACGCGCACGAGCGCGCTGCCCGGCCGGGTCACCTGGAGCTTCACCTGTTCGGCTCCGAACGACAGTGCCCGGATGTCGGCCGAGCCCTCGGATGTGACGAGCGAATGCGGGCTCGTGACCTCGTACACGCGCCAGTGCGGCGAGCTCCAGCGCAGCTTCAGATACGGCAGCCCGCCGGCCACGAGGCGCGCTTCCTGCTTGGAGCTGTAGTCGAGCTTCGCGTCCGGCAGCGCCACCCAGCGCACGGCGTTGTCGGCGAGCCACGCGCGGTAGCTGTTCGCGTTGAGCGTGCCGTTGTAGAAGAGCGAGTTTCGCCCGATGTCGAGCTGGCGCTCCCAGCCGCGGGCGATCGGCACGTGGATGGCTACGTCCGCGCTCTCCCAGTGGGCGTCCGTGAACACCACCTCCACCCGCCCGGGCGGGCGCGCGTTGTCCTGGAGGTAGTCGACTAGCGGGCGGTAGTAGGCGCGGTAGCGCGACGCGTCGTCCTCGCCGTTCATCAGCGCCCGCACCGGCGCCGACAGCTGCCAGAACGCGAGCGGCAGGAGGATCGCGAGCATCGTGAGCGGGCGCGCCAGGTCGCGACGGATGGCGAGCAGCGCGCACAGCGCGAGCGGCCCGGCGAACAGCTCCCCCAGCCGCGACGCATTGCCGCCGAGCGGCGTGGGCACGACGTACGCGGCGATCGCCACCGCGACGTACAGCAGCACGCCCATGCGCAGCGTGCGCTCCTGGCGCGGCATGAGCAGCAGGAAACCCACGCTCGTCACGACCACGGGTAGGAACACCGTCAGCGCGTACGGCTGCTCGCCACCCTCGGGGAACGCGGCCGAGAGCAGCAGCGTGGGAACGATGCCGCCGGCCGCCACGAGCAGCGCGCCGCGACGGTGCTCGCGATCGCCCGCCAGCACGACGGCCACCGCCGCAAGCGCGAGGAACGCCCCCGCCACCGGGCTGCCCAGCGGGCACAGGATTGCCAGCAGCACCGCGATCACCGTCCGCCTGCGCTGGAGCGCAAGCAGCGAGCAGAGCCCGAGCGCGATCCCCATCGCGAACGGCAGCCGGCCGGTGAAGAGCATGGTCGAGGTGGCTGCCCCGAACCACAGCGCGCCCCAGCGCGCCTCCGGGCCGAAGTGCCCGCGCGCGAGCGGCTCGAACGCGGCCGCCGCCGCGAGCGCCCCGAGCACGCCGGCCACCGCCGGCCCCACCAGCCACGCAAGCGGCGGGAACAACATGCTGTAGGCGGGCGTGTGGTGGCCGCCGTACCAGTCGCCGTTCCAGACCGTGAAGCCGTAGCGCCCGAACAGGTCCGAGCGGAACACGTGGGCGGCGAGGTCGCCGGACTTCGGCGCGGTGAGCAGATAGACGGCGCCCGCGAGCGCGGAGGCGAGCACCGGCGCCAGCCGCCAGACGTCCACGCGGGCGGGCAGGAACGGCCGGGGCCGCGGGCGTGTGGATTCGGCGGTGGCCATCAGCTGGCGAGGAAGTCCGCCACGGTGTCGATCACGCCGGGGTCGTCGACCCACGGCCAATGGCGGATGCCTGGTAGGACCTCGACCTGAGTATCCCCACCCAACGCATCTCCATACCTGGAAGCGAAGGACGCGTCGAAGTACGGATCGTCGGCTCCCCAGAGGATCAGAGCCGGGCAGCGGATCTCTCCAAGCCGCTCGCCCGCCCCCTCGAGCACCGACGGCGGCGCCGAGCGGTACAGCTTGAGGATCGCCCGCTGGGTGCCGTGGTCGAAGTGGTCCCAGACGCTGTCGACGAACGCGTCGGTCGGTTCGTTGACTCCCTCGCGGGCGAGGCGCCTGAACGCCCAGCGCGAGCTCAGGCCCATGAACATCTCGCCACCGAGCGGCGTGCGCCAGATGCGCGCGAGGCGGTGCCAGCCGTAGCCCGGCAGGAGCGGCACCGAGTCCATGATCACGAGCTTGTCGAGCCGGTCCGGTGCGCGCTGGGCGAGGGCGAGCGCGGCCGCGCCCCAGTCGTGCACCACCAGCGAGTAGCGCTCGACTCCCCGCTGCGCGAGGAACGCCTCGAGCGCGTTCGCGTAGCCCTCGATCGAGTAGTCGAAATGCGCGGGCTTGCCGGAGCGGCCGAAGCCGGGAAGGTCGGGAGCGAGGCCGCCGGTGCGCTCGAGGAACTCGAGCCAGTCGTCCGAGTTCGTGGGGTTGCCGTGCACGTAGAGCACCGGCGCCCGCCCGTCGGGCGACGGCGCCTCGCGGAAGAACAGCTCGACGTCGGCCACAGTGGTCCGCTGGTCGGCGATCGCCATAGCCGCATTAGAGCGCAGTGCGCGGTGCGCGGTGCGCAGGCAGGCCGATCTGCTCACTGCTCACTGCGCACCGCGCACTAAGTTCCCAGCGTGGCCGAGTGGAAGCCAGCGGATCGCCGCAAGCTCCGGGTCATTCGCGATCGCCTGCGCAAGGCCTACGGCCGGCCCGAGCCGCATCCTCATCACGCGCCCGTGGACGAGCTGATCCTCACGGTGCTGTCGCAGAACACGAACGACCGCAACCGGGACGTCGCCTACGCGCGGCTGCGCGAGCGCTTCTCGAGCTGGGACGCGGTGCGTGACGCCCCCGAGGACGACGTGGAGGAGGCGATCCGGCCGGGCGGGATCTCACGCGTGAAGGCCGGCCGGATCCAGAAGATCCTGCGCGCGATCGGCGACGACGACCTCTCACGCCTGGCCGACGAGCCGCTCGACCAGGCGCGCGAGGAGCTGTGCGAGCTGCCCGGCGTCGGCCGCAAGACGGCGGCCTGCGTGCTGCTCTTCTCGTTCGGCCGCCCAGACGTTCCGGTGGACACGCACGTCTACCGGGTGGGCACCCGGCTCGGCCTGTTCCGGCCCAAGGCCTCCTTCGACGAGGCCCACGACGAACTGCTCCGCCTCGTGGGCGACGACGCCGACGAGGCCTACGAGGTGCACGTCGGCCTGATCCGCCACGGCCGTCGCACCTGCCACGCCCGAGCGCCCGAGTGCGACACCTGCCCGCTCCTGAGCCTCTGCCCATACGGGAAAGCCCGTCGCAGAGCCAGAACCAGCAACTAGCGACCAGCAACCAGAAACTGCTTCAGCACTGGGCAAAAGCGCCCAAGGTTGCTATACATACACTTAGATTTTTTCCGACAGGAGGAAGCAAGCAGCTATGGCAAAGACAATCGGCATCGATCTTGGCACGACCAACTCGTGCATGGCCGTGCTCGAGGGTGGCGAGCCGCGCGTGATCGAGAACGCCGAGGGCGCGCGCACGACGCCGTCCGTGGTGGCGTTCACGAGCGGCGGCGAGCGTCTGGTGGGCACGGTCGCGAAGCGCCAGGCGGTCACGAACCCCGAGAACACCGTGTTCTCGATCAAGCGCTTCATGGGCCGTAAGGAGGGTGAGGTCAAGGAGGAGGAGAAGATCGTCCCCTTCACCGTCGTCAGCGGTCCCAACGGCGACGCGCGCGTGAGCGCCGGCGGCAAGGAGTACTCGCCACCGGAGATCAGCGCGATGATCCTCCAGAAGCTCAAGTCGGACGCGGAGGCGTACCTCGGCGACACCGTCGACAGCGCGGTGATCACCGTCCCGGCTTACTTCAACGACGACCAGCGCCAGGCCACCAAGGACGCCGGCAAGATCGCCGGCCTCGAGGTCAAGCGCATCATCAACGAGCCCACCGCGGCATCGCTCGCGTACGGGCTCGACAAGGAGACCGACCAGACGATCCTCGTCTTCGACCTCGGCGGCGGCACGTTCGACGTGTCCGTACTCGAGATCGGCGACGGCGTGTTCGAGGTGAAGGCCACCGCGGGTGACAACCACCTGGGCGGCGACAACTTCGACAAGGCGATCGTCGACTGGATGGTCTCGGAGTTCAAGGCTTCGCAGGGCATCGACCTGTCGCAGGACAAGATGGCCCTCCAGCGTCTCTACGAGGCGGCGGAGAAGGCCAAGGTCGAGCTCTCGACCACGCAGGAGACCCAGATCAACCTGCCGTTCATCACGGCGGACCAGTCCGGCCCGAAGCACCTCGACACGCGCCTGTCGCGGTCGAAGCTCAACGAGCTCACGGCCGACCTGCTCGACCGCACCGTCGGTCCGACCAAGCAGGCCATGGACGACGCCGGCGTGACCGGCGACTCGATCGACCACATCGTGCTGGTCGGCGGCATGACCCGCATGCCGGCCGTGCAGGAGAAGGTCAAGCAGGAGACCGGCAAGGACCCGCACAAGGGCGTCAATCCGGACGAGGTCGTGGCGGTCGGCGCCGCGATTCAGGCGGGCGTGCTCGCGGGCGACGTGAAGGACGTGCTGCTGCTCGACGTGACCCCGCTCACCCTCGGCATCGAGACCAAGGGCGGCGTGATGACCAAGCTGATCGAGCGCAACACCACGATCCCCACGCGCAAGTCGGAGATCTTCTCGACGGCTGAGGACAACCAGCCGAGCGTGGAGGTGCACGTGCTGCAGGGCGAGCGCGAGATGGCGAGCGGCAACAAGTCGCTCGGCAAGTTCCAGCTCACCGGCATCCCGCCGGCGCCGCGCGGCATCCCGCAGATCGAGGTCGGCTTCGACATCGACGCCAACGGCATCCTCAACGTGTCCGCCAAGGACCTCGGCACCGGCAAGGAGCAGAAGATCGAGATCCGCTCCGGCTCCGGGCTGTCCGACGACGAGGTCCAGCGGATGGTGACCGACGCCGAGTCGCACGCCGAGGACGACCGTCGCCAGCGCGAGCTGGTGGAGGCTCGCAACACCGGCGAGAACGCGGCCTACCAGGCCGAGCGCCAGCTCAAGGAGATGGGCGACTCCGTGGACTCCGCGTCCAAGGAGCAGATCGAGGCCGCGATCAAGGACGTGCGCGACACGCTCGAGTCCGACGACGTGGCGACCATCAACGCCAAGACCCAGGTGCTCCAGGAGGCCTTCCACAAGGTGTCCGAGCAGATGTACGCGGCCGCCGCGCAGGCCCAGCAGGCCGACGGCGCGAACGGCGCCGACGGCGCAGCGGCCGACAGCTCCGCCTCGCAGGACGAGGAGGAGGAGGTCGTCGACGCCGAGGTAGTGGACGGTGAGACCGACAAGTGAGTGAGGAGCGCCCTACTACCGAGGAGACACCTGTGGACCCCGCCCCCGAGGTTGACGAGGCCATAGGTCATAGGTCAGAGGACGAGGGATCGGCGGCTGAGTCTGATCCCTCGTCCGAGCTCGCCGCGGAACGCGACAAGTTCCTCGATCTCGCCCAGCGGACGCAGGCCGATTTCGAGAACTTCCGCAAGCGGGCGGCGAAGGATGCCGCGACTGCGGGTGAGCGGGCGAAGGCGGGGCTCGTGCGCGAGCTCCTGCCCGTGCTCGACAATCTCGAGCGCGCGCTCGCGACGGCGGTCCACGACGACGGCGAGGCCTCGCCGGTGGTCGAGGGCGTGAAGCTCGTGCGTGCCGACCTGGTCGGCGTGCTCGAGCGCAGCGGCGTGCAGTCGTTCGACCCGGTGGGCGAGCAGTTCGACCCGACGGTGCACGAGGCGCTGTCCACGCGGCCGGCGCCCGAGGGCACCCACCCCGGCATCGTGATGGACGTGGTCGAGAAGGGCTACCGCCTGAACGACCTGGTGCTTCGCCCCGCGCGAGTGATCGTGAGCGCCTAACCGATGGCGCCACCGAAGGACCCGTACAAGACCCTCGGGGTCGACAAGAAGGCCTCCGCCGACGACATCAAGAAGGCCTATCGCAAGCTTGCGCGCCAGTACCACCCGGACAAGAACCCGGGCGACGAGCAGGCCGAGGAGCGCTTCAAGGACATCCAGCAGGCCAACGACATCCTGTCCGACCCGGAGAAGCGCAAGCAGTACGACCAGGGCGGCGGGGTCTTCGGCGGCGGCTTCGACCCGGGCGCTTTCCGCACCGGCGGAACAGGCCCCGGCTTCGGCGGCATCGGCGACATCCTGTCCGACCTCTTCGGAGGGGGCGGCGGCGGTGGTGGTGCGCGCCGGGCTGGACCGGAACGTGGCCGCGACCTCGAGACCGAGGTGCACATCTCGTTCGAGCAGGCGATGGAGGGCGCGCAGGTGCCCGTCACCGCGCAGGTGCCGTCGGCCTGCCCGACCTGTCGTGGAACGGGCGCCAAGCCCGGCACCACGCCGCAGGTGTGCCCGCGCTGCCAGGGCCGCGGCATCGAATCCCAGGGCCAGGGGCTCTTCTCGATCTCCCAGCCCTGCTCGCTCTGCGGCGGCACGGGCACGCAGATCACCGATCCCTGCCCGACCTGCCATGGCCGCGGCCAGACGATGCAGGTGAAGCGCTACCGGGTGAACATCCCCGCCGGCGTGAAGGACGGCAGTCGCGTCCGGCTCGCGGGCAAGGGCGAGCCGGGGCGTCGCGGCGGACCGTCCGGCGACATGTATGTGATCACGCGCGTGGGCGACTCGCCCGTCTTCCGCCGCAAGGGCGACAACCTCGAGGTGGACGTGCCGATCACGATCCCCGAGGCGATTCGCGGCGCGACCGTTGAGGTGCCCACGCTGTCCGGCACCAAGCGCATCCGCGTGCCCGCCGGCACCCAGCACGGCACCGTGCAGCGGCTGCGCGGCGAGGGTCCGGCCAAGCTGAACGGCAAGGGTCGGGGAGACATTCACTACCGGCTGACCATCGACGTGCCGCGCTCGCTGAGCAAGGAGCAGAAGCAGGCGGTGGACGAGCTCGCGTCGGTGATGAACGGCAACCCGCGTGAGCGGCTGTTCGAGGAGAGGAGCTAGGCGATGGCGAGGAAGAGGCCGGCCGGCGACGGCGAGCAGCTCGATCCTCAGCGGGGCGTCTACATGATCTCGGTGGCCGCGCAGCTCGCGGGCATGCACCCGCAGACGCTGCGCATCTACGAGACGCGCGGGCTGATCACGCCGAAGCGCTCCAGCGGGAACACGCGCCTCTACTCCCAGGAGGACGTGGACAGGCTGCGCCGCATCCAGGAGCTCACCTCCGAGATGGGCATGAACCTCGCCGGCGTGGAGCGCGTGTTCGAGCTCGAGCAGGAGATGGCGCGCATGACCGCGCGGCTGCAGCGGCTCCAGCGCGAGGCCGACCGGATGGAGCAGGAGATGCGCTTGGAGATCGACCGGATCAGGCGCTCGTTCCGCTTCGAGCTCGTCCCCTACCAGCCGCCGGAGCAAGCCCTCGTCCCGAGAGGCAAGCCCGCCATCCGAATCCCAATCAAGCGGACCAGGAACTAGCAACCAGCAACCAGCAACCAGGAACCAAGTTATGCAGATCGACCGTTTCACCATCAAGTCCCAGGAAGCCCTTCAGGCCGCGCAGCGGTTGGCCGCCGCGCGCCGTAACCCGCAGGTCGCGCCCGTGCACCTGCTGCTCGCGTTGCTCGAGCAGGACGGCGGCGTCGTCGTCCCCGTGCTCAAGCGCCTCGGTGTGGATCCCGAGTCGGTGCGCGCGCGGGCCAACGAGCAGCTCGACAACTTCCCTGTGATCACCGGCGACGCCACCGCCGTGCCCGAGCTCGGCGGCGCGATGGCCGAGGTGGTCAGGCGCGCCGACGAGGAGGCGCGCGAGATGAAGGACGAGTACGTCTCCACCGAGCACCTGCTGCTCGCGCTCGCGGGCGATCCCAACGTCGACCTTCACGCGTCGCACGAGCAGCTGCGCGACGCCGTCGGGCAGGTGCGCGGCCCGCACCGCGTCACCGACCAGTCGCCGGAGGACAAGTACCAGGCGCTCGAGCGCTACGGCCGCGACCTCACCGAGGCGGCCGAGGACGGCAAGCTCGACCCGGTGATCGGGCGCGACGACGAGATCCGCCGCGTGATCCAGGTGCTCTCGCGCCGGACGAAGAACAACCCGGTGCTGATCGGCGAGCCGGGCGTGGGCAAGACGGCGATCGTCGAGGGGCTCGCCCAGCGCATCGTCGACGGCGACGTGCCTGAATCGCTGCGCGAGCGGCGCGTGATCGCGCTCGACATCGGCGCGCTGGTCGCGGGCGCCAAGTACCGCGGCGAGTTCGAGGACCGGCTCAAGGCCGTGCTCAAGGAGGTGTCCGAGGGCGAGGGCCGCATCATCCTGTTCCTCGACGAGCTGCACACGATCGTGGGCGCCGGCGCGGCGGAGGGCGCCGTCGACGCCGCCAATCTGCTGAAGCCGATGCTCGCGCGCGGGGAGCTGCGCGCCGTCGGAGCCACGACGCTCGACGAGTACCGCAAGCACATCGAGAAGGACGCCGCGCTCGAGCGCCGCTTCCAGCCCGTGATGGTCGAGGAGCCGAGCGTGGAGGACACGATCGCGATTCTGCGCGGCCTCAAGGAGCGCTACGAGGTGCACCACCAGGTGCGCATCCAGGACTCCGCGATCGTGGCTGCCGCCGTGCTCTCGCACCGCTACATCGCGGACCGCTTCCTGCCGGACAAGGCGATCGACCTGATCGACGAGGCGGCCTCGCGGCTGCGCATCGAGATCGACTCGGTGCCGGTGGAGATCGACGAGGTGGAGCGGCGCATCATGCAGCTCGAGATCGAGCTGCAGGCGCTGTCCAAGGAGTCGGACGAGGCGAGCGTGACGCG
>DASXCV010000159.1:0-15792 GCA_036491015.1 Thermoleophilaceae bacterium
ATCGGCCGCACGCACCTGCCCGAGCTCGCGATCTTCCCCTTCACCGAGTCGGCCTCGTGGGGGCTCACGCGCAATCCGTGGAGCGCCCGCCACACCTGCGGCGGCTCGAGCGGTGGCTCCGCGGCGGCCGTGGCGGCGGGGCTGGCCCCGCTTGCCCTCGCCTCGGACGGCGGCGGCTCGATCCGCATCCCGGCGGCCTGCTGCGGGCTCTTCGGGCTGAAGCCGCAGCGCGGCCGTGTGTCGCTCGCCCCGGCGGCGGAGCACTGGTACGGGCTGTCGGTGCTCGGCGCCGTCACGCGCAGCGTGCTCGACTCCGCGCTCTTCCTCGACGCCGTGGCGGACGCCGCGCCCGGCGCTCCGTTCGTCGATGCCGCGCGCGGCGAGCCGGGCAAGCTGCGCGTGGCGTTCTCGCTCAAGGCGCCTACCCGCGTGCGGATGGCCGGCGCATCCGTGCGCGCGCTGCGCGAGACCGCCGACCTCCTGCGCTCGCTCGGTCACGACGTGGTTGAGCACGACCCGGACTACGGCGAGATCCGGCACCTCTTCGGTCCGCGCTGGACGCGCGGCATCTACGACGACTCGCGCGAGCTGGTGGCGGACCCGCGGCAGCTCGAACGCCGGACGCGGCAGATGGCGGGCGTTGGCCGGCTCTATCCCCGCGCCGCGGTCGCGCAGGCGCGGCGAGGTGAGGCCGCGCTGGTCGCCCGGCTGAAGCCGACCTTCGACAAGTTCGACGTCCTGCTCTGCCCCGGCCTGTCCGGACCGGCCGTCGAGGCGGGGCGCTGGGAAGGCATGAGCGCGCTCCGGACCTTCCTCGGAGTGGCCAACTGGGCCGCCAACACAGCCACCTGGAACATCACCGGCCAACCAGCCGCAGCAGTCCCAGCAGGCTTCACAGCAGACGGCCTCCCCCTCAGCGTCCAGATCGTGGGACGACCCAACGCGGAGAGCACCCTGATAGCGCTGGCAGCGCAGCTAGAACAGGAACGCAAGTGGACAGAGCAAAGGCCAGAGCCCTAGCCCTATGACCTATTCCCTATGACCTATGACCTATGACCGATGACCTATCCCCTATGACCTATGCCCCAAGATCCGCCAGAAGCGCATCCACAACCCGAGGGTCGAACTGTGTCCCCGAGCAGCGCTGCATCTCGGCTGCCGCCTCCTCGACCGCGCGGGCCTTGCTATACGGCCGATCCGACGTCATCGCGTGGAAGGCGTCGCACGCGCACACGATGCGCGCGCCCAGCGGGATGTCCTCGCCCGCGAGCCCGTCCGGGTAGCCATGACCGTCCCAGCGCTCGTGGGCTGATCGCACAAGCGGCTGCACCGGCTTGAAGAACGGGATCCGCTCGAGCATCTTCGCCCCGATCACCGTGTGCTGCTTGATCTCCTCGAACTCGCCGGGTGTGAGCGGCCCTGGCTTCCGGAGCACCTCGCTGCGCACGCCGATCTTGCCGATGTCGTGCAGCAGCGCGCCGTAGCGGACGATCCGCTGCTCTTCGTCTTCGAGCCCCAGCCGCTCAGCCACGCGCACGGCGAAGTCCGCCACGTCGTCGGCGTGCGCGGCGGTGTAGCTGTCCTTCGCCTCGAGCGCGTCTGAGAGCACGGCCAGCGTGGTGGTGAAGGTGGACTCGAGCTCCGCGAACAGGCGGCTGCGGTGGAGCGCGCCGCCGGCGTGGGCCGCCACGGCATCGACGAACAGGAGGTCGGCCTCCACGAAGCTGCCGCTCTCGACCGCCTCCATGTTGAGCACGCCCCAGATCTCGCCGGCCACCCGGATCGGCACGGCCAGTTCGGAGCCGCCGCCCGGCTGGATGTGGGAACCGAGGTAGTCAGGGTCGAGCTGGGTGTCCGCGATCATCGCGGGCTCGCCCGTGCGCGCAACGCGGCCGGCGATGCCCTGGTCGAGCGACTGCTCCCAGCGGTCGAAGTCGGCGTCCATCGCATGCACGAGGTCGCCCGCGCCGGCCACCGGGCGGAGCTTGCCGTCCTCGTGGATGCGCAGGAACACGGCGAGGTAGCAGCCGAACGTCCGCCACAGCTCGTCGACCGTCACCCGCGCGATCTCGTTCGGGTCGGTGAGCGCGGACATACTGGCGAAGAGGCGGCTCGCCGCCGCGAGGCGCTTGGGCTCGGCGGACGGCTCGAAGCGGAGCGAGGCGATCACGCCGCGCCCGCTGCCCGGCCGCGCGCGCTTCATCCCGTACAGGTTCTGGTCGGCGCGCGCGAGCAGGCCCTCCTTGCTCGGGCCGTCGTCCGGCCACACCGCCACGCCGAACGAGCTGCCGAGCTCGCAGGCGGCGCGCTCGGCCACCGCCTGCGCCTCCGCCGCGACAGTCTCGGGCAGGAGCAGCGCAAATTCGTCGCCCCCGATACGGAAGGCGATGTCGGAGGAGCGGCAGGTCTCGTTCAGGACCTCCGCGGTGTGGCGCAGCACGCGGTCGCCCTCGGCGTGTCCGGACACGTCGTTCACCGCCTTGAAGCCGTCGAGGTCGAACAGCGCGACGCTCACGCGCCCGCCGTATCGGCGGCAGCGCTCGAGCTCGCGGGCCACGCTCTCGTGGAACTCGCGGTGGTTGAGGAGGCCGGTGAGCGGGTCGCGCGAGGCGAGGTCCTGCTGGGCCTCGAACAGGCGCGCGTTGGTGAGCGCGATGGCGGCCTGGGTGGCGAAGGACTGGAGCACGTCGACGTCGCGCGGCAGGAACACGCGGGCGTTCGGCGCGAGCGCGACCAGAACGCCGAGCGACTCGCCGTGGTAGGTGAGTGGGGCCGAGCAGAGCGAGCGGAGCGGCAGGCCGCCGGCCTCGAACAGCTCGCTCAGCTCGGGCACGGTCGAGAGGTCCTCGAGCACGAGCGGGGCATCGCGCAGCTGGCGCCCGGCCACCCAGTCCTCGAGGGCGTCGACGCAGTCGGCGGGGAGGCTGGACGAGCGCCGGCAGCGGGGCCCGTCGCCGTCGTCCACGAGCAGGGCGAACTGGCGGCCTTCGAGCGTGGACTGCACGTTGGCGGTGACCTTCGCCAGCACGTCCTCCAGCCGCAGCTCGGAGGCGATGTCCTGGAGCGAGGCGTTCAGGCGCTGCGTGACCTGCGCCTGCTCACGCACCTCGGTCTCGAGCTGGCGCCAGACGCGGCGGCGAACCCCGAGCGCGCGGTGCGTGGCCACTCCGCCCAGGCCGGCGGCGATCGCGGCGGCGGCGGGGAGCAGGGTGGGGTCCGCGACGCCGGTCGCGGCGAGCAGGCCGGCGCCGGCCATGAACGAGCCGAGCGCGAAGCGCACGTAGGAGCCGCCGGACTCCCAGGTGACGTCGTAGACGCAGGACTCGCCACCGTCGCCCGCGCACACCGGATGGCTCACTCGCGCGAGCGGCAGCCCGAACAGCGCCGGCACGCACGAGAGCATGCCCTGGTTGTACTGGCAGTCGAGCGGGTGGTACGGCGTGCCGGTCACGTCCACGTAGGCCACGCGCGCGTGCGAGGGGCCGGAGTCGAGCAGGTCCATGCGCGCGGTGGTGGTGAACTTGCCGTTGGCGCGCACCACGTTCTCGTACACGAGCCGCGGCGAGCCGAGCGCGCGCAGAGCGAGCTTGAGCGCCTCGCCCACGTTGAGGTCCATCGCGCACTCGCCCACGTGGCGAGCCACGAACGGATCGTCGAGCACCTCGGAGGCGGCGATGAACAGCCGCACCTTCGTGGCGAACGCGAACCAGTGGCCCTCGTCGCGGAGGTCGGCCTCAGCCTCCTCCAGGCCGCAGAGCTCGAGCACGCGCTCGACGGCGGCGCGCCCGCCGCGGCGCTCGACGTAGGCGAGGATCAGGCGCGAGGTCATGCCGTTGGTCTCGCGCGGCTCCTCCGCCCATGGAACGGGTGGGGCAAGCGACGCCGTCAGGGGCGCAGCGGCAGCCGGCAGATCGAGCGCCCGGGCGCGCTCGACCAGCTCTTGACCCGAGCTGATTGACATGTCCCCCGGGTAATCGGGCGATTGGCGGGCGATGTTGAGCGCCCGTTTGGGCTAAAGGACGCGTCGCGCCCAGGTGAACTCGTCGCGCAGCCAGCCCTCGTAGAGCGGCTCCACGTACACGCCCTGGTCAGACGAGTGGATTACGAAGTCCTTGCTGAGCGCGATGCCCTCGTGGATCACGTTCGCCTCGGTGGCCTTCGACCTGAACTTGGCCGAGCCGAAGAAGAGGAGGTCGCCGGGCTGAACGGAGTTCAGGTGGACGCGCTGCGACTTCGGAATCTCGCCCGCCTGCTGAGCCGCGGTGCGGCCGAGGATCTTGTTGCCGGCGGGGTTGCCGGACAGCTTGTAGACGCGCCAGGCGAAGCCCGAGCAGTCGTAGCCGCCGTGAACCTGGCCGGGCGAGGGGCCGTCGGTCTCGCCGCCCCACACGTAGGGCATCCCGATCTTCGATACCGCCAGCCGCAGCGGCGTGAGCTGCTTGGCCGTGTAGGCGGGGAGCTGGAAGTGGCTCGCGACCTCGCGCACGTTCTCGTCCTCCCAGTCGCCCATGTTCAGCGTCTGGGCGAACGACCAGGCTGCCTCGGCGCGCGTGATGCGATCGGTCGGGTAGAGCTCGAGCTTGTCATCCGGGACCAGGTGGTTGTAGCGGAGCGAGAGCAGCCGGGCCACGACCTCGGTGCCGAAGTAGGACGGCGGCTGAAGGCCCGCGCTCGCGGCGTTCTCCTCGAAGGTGTTGGCGGCGTCGCTGAGGCCGAGCTCGGCCACGAGCAGCGCGTCGAAGCGGGTCACGGTGAGCGGCGCGCTCGACACGCTCACGGCCGGCGTGCCGGTCCTGGCGCTGAGGGCGGCGAAGGCCCCGCTGAGCTGGCCCTGCGTGAGCGACTGCTGGCCCTGGAAGCCGCCGGGCAGCTTCTGCATCAGGCCGGCCTTGACCACCTGCGACTGCTGCTTCTTGTCCCAGTTGGCCAGGGTGTGCGCGCTCGCGGGCGCGGCGGTGACGAACACGGCCAGCGCGGCGATCGACAAGCTGAGGAGCCGGGAGGGCATCTATCTATTGGGATCGGACGCCTGTGCCCGAGGCTTTAGCTTTCGGGGCGTGATCTGGATCCAGGAAGACGTGCGCCTGCCCGCTCTGCCGCGCGGGTTCCATCTCGTCACGCGCGAGGTGGAGGACGCGCTGCCCGGTCTGTCGTCGATCTCTGTGGGCGTCGCGCACGTGTTCATCCGCCACACCTCGGCGTCGCTTGCGATCAACGAGAACGCGAGCCGCGACGTGCTGCGCGACTTCGCCACCTGGTTCGACCGTGCCGTGCCGGACGGTGCTCCTTACTTCGAGCACACCCTCGAGGGTCCGGACGACATGCCGGCGCACATCAAGTCGGCGCTGCTCGACACGTCGTTGACGATCCCCGTGTCTGACGGGCGGCTGTCGCTCGGCACCTGGCAGGGGATCTACCTGTGCGAGCACAGGGACTCGGGCGGGGCGCGGTCGTTGACGGTGACGGCCTGGGGCGAGGAGCGGAACTAGCCGTCTAGCGCACGCGCGTCATTCGTCCGCCGCTTATGCGAACATATGTTCGTGCGCTGGGACAACCTTCGGATCGAGAACGAGGACGGGCATCAGCTGCCGGGCTATCGCGATCCGGCGGTGGTGCGGCGCTTCGACGCGCCCGAGGCGCTCGACATCCGCTTCTACGAGGTCCACGCAAAGTCGGCGCTCAACCACGTCCCCAAGGCGTCGCGCATGCCGTTCCGCTGGACGATCAATCCGTATCGCGGCTGCACGCACGCGTGCACCTACTGCATGGCCGGGGACACGCAGATCCTGATGGCTGACGGGCGCGTGAAGCTGCTCGCCGATGTGCGACCGGGCGAGACGATCTACGGCACCGAGCACCACGGCGAGTACAGGCGCCTGACCGCCACCGAGGTGCTCGACCACTGGTCGAGCCTCAAGCGGGTGCACCGCGTGGTGCTCGAGGACGGGACGGAGCTGGTCGCGAGCGGCGATCACCGCTTCCTGACCACGCGCGGCTGGGCGCACGTGGCAAGCTCTCCTTCGGTGCGGCGCCCGCACCTGTCGATGGGCAGCGAGCTCATCGGCGTGCCGCGCCACGGGGAGCCGTCGATCTGCGATCCCGTCACCGCGCACCCGCGGCTGCGGGTCGTGGCGGTGGAGCAGCTCGACACGGAACTCGAGCTCTACGACATCACCACCGGCAGCGGGGACTTCATCGCCAACGGGGTGGTCAGCCACAACTGCTTCGCCCGCCCCACGCACACCTACCTCGACTTCGACGCCGGGCGCGACTTCGAGCGCGAGATCGTGGTGAAGGTCAACGTGCCGGAGGTGCTGCGCAGGGAGCTGGCGCGGCCGTCGTGGAAGGGCGAGCACGTGGCGCTCGGGACGAACACCGATCCGTACCAGTGGGTCGAGGGCCGCTACAAGCTCATGCCCGGGATCTGGGAGGCGTTCCGGGACTTCCGCAATCCATGCTCGGTGCTCACCAAGTCACCGCTGCTGTTGCGCGACCTGCCGCTGCTCAAGGAGGTGGCCGAGGTGGCGCCGGTCAGCGCGAACCTCTCGGTGCCGACGCTCGACGAGAAGGCCTGGCGGGCCACCGAGCCGCACACGCCCAACCCGCGCGCGAGGCTCGAGGCTGTCGCGGAGCTCAACCGCGCGGGCATCCCGACAGGTGTCCTGATCGCGCCGCTGATGCCCGGTATCAACGACGCGCCCGAGCAGGTCGAGGAGATCCTCGACATCGCGACGGAGGCGGGCGCGGTCAGCGTCGGCGGGATCGCCCTCCACCTGCGTGGTGAGGTGCGCGGCATCTTCTTCGACTGGCTGCGCGCGCAGCGGCCGGACCTCCTGCCGCGCTACGAGCAGCTCTATCGTCGCGGCGCGTACATGGCGCCGGCGGAGCGGGAGCGCCTGCAGGACCTGGCCGCGCCGCCGGGCCGGCCGGCGTCGCCGCGCCGCTATATGCGCGACCGGGATCTGGCGTCGCCCCCACGGGAGCAGCCCGCGCGCTCGCCACAATCGTCACAAGCTGCGCTCTTCTGAGGAGGCCGTCAGATGTTTGGAACCCCCCGGGCGCTGGTTATGGGCACAGAAGGGGCCACGGGCAGCGTTGCCTGCGCGCTTTCGGTGACCGGCGCCCCAAATGGTCCACATGCGCCTATTCCGCCAGAAAAAGCCGCTGCGCGAGACGCCCATCGCGCGCCAGATCCGCGCGCAGGCCACCTCGCCGATCGCGCGCCAGCTACGCGTGCAGGCGGTGCAGCGTGCACGGCGCGCTCGCTGGCAGGCGCTGATCCTGATGCCGCTGCTCGCCGGCGTGATCTGGGCCTACAGCCATCGCGAGCAGCTCTTCGGCGTGGACCTGCCGGTGCGGATCGCCTCTGCGATCGTGCTCGTGATCTTGGGCTGGGCCTTCGCGCGCGCGCTCGGCCGAGCCCTTGGTCCGTCGCTCTTCCGCCGGCTGGACGGCGGCACCGCGGGCACGGTCGGCTTCCTCATCCGGTTGGTCGCGCTGTCGGTCGCGATCCTCTTCGCGCTCCGCGTGGCCGGCCTCCAGCCGGGCACGCTCGCGGTCGGCGGCGCCTTCACCGCGGTGATCGTCGGTCTCGCTGCCCAGCAGACGATCGGCAACCTGATCGCCGGCATGGTCCTGCTCAGCGCGCGGCCGTTCCGCGTGGGCGACCGCGTGCGCTTCCAGGCCGGTGCGGTCGCGGGGCAGGTCGAGGGCGTGGTCAGCTCGCTGGGGCTGCTGTACACCACGCTCGCCCAGGGCGAGGACCGAACGATGGTCCCCAACAGCGTCGTACTGAGCGCGGCGGTCGTGCCGTTGCGCGAGCCGGCGTCGGTGGATCTGCGCGCGCGCCTGCGCGCCGGCATCAAGCCGAGCGACATCCAGCAGCTGCTGGAAGAGTCCGTCACCGTCCGCACTCGCTCGCAGCCGCACATCGGACTCGAGGAGGTCGACGCCGACGAGGTCGTCGTCCGCATCGCCGCCACCCCCGAGTCCGGCTCGGAGGGCACGAAGCTCGCCGACGAGATCTTGGCCGCCGTCGCCATGCTCACGTCGCCCGACGACCCGCCGGCCGCTTCGCCGGTCGGGAACGGCTCGGGCGCGGGCGGCCGGGCGCAGCCAAACGGCGAGCGGGACGGCGGTCCCCAGCCGCGGCATTCCGCGCTTGGCCGCCGGCCGCAGCGCCAAGGCGGGCGCCGCTAGCAGCCCTCGTTACGGCGCGGTGCGCGCCGTCAGCCGGGTTCCCACGCGCTGGCGCGTGCGCCCCGAGCGCTTCGCGACCCTGGCGGCGCGAGCCAGCATCACGCGCTCCACGAGCAGCCAGCTCGCCGCGCCTGCCAGCACCGCCGGCACGAGCACGACCACGAGACGCGGCACGAACGCGTGCGGCAACACGCCCAGGCGCACGCCGAAGAGCATCAGAGGCACGTGCCACAGGTAGATGCCGTAGGAGAACACACCGATCAGCGCGAGCGGTCGCGCATGGATCCATGCGGTCGCGGGCCCACGGCCCACCACCACGGCCGCCAGCAGCGTGGCGAAGCCGATCCCGGCCGGCAGGTTCTGGAGCGCCCCGGTCACGAACGGCACCGCGTCCGCCGCCGCGCTCGAATGCCAGAGCCCGTTGCATACCACCCCGGCGATACCGGCCGCGAGCAGCGCGAACGTGGTGCCCGAGCCCACGCGCGGCGGCTGCCCGTTGCGCGCCACGGCCTTCTCCACCCACAGCGCCAGGAGCATCCCGAGCGCGAAGTACGGCAGGTACGCGGGCAGCGCCTTGGTGGCGAGCATGTTGCCGCCGAGCAGGTACACGCCCGCGTTCCAGGCCACGCCGAACAGGATCAGGCCCACGAGCAGCACGGCCTGCCGGCGCGCCCGGCCCTGGCTCCAGCGGTAGCCGACGGCGCCGAGCAGCGGCAGCAGCGCGTAGAAGAGCACCTCGAGGCAGAGCGTCCAGGTCACCGGGTTGAAGGTGAGGATCGTGTGGCTCGAGTAGTTCTGGGCGAAGAAGGCGAACAGCGGGAGGTCGCTGCCGCCGGGCAGGCGCACGCCCGGTGTGCCGCGCGCGCCCCAGAGCAGCGCGAACGAGCCGAGCATCGCGAGGTAGTAGGCGGGCAGGATGCGCGCGGCGCGGCGGAGCGCGTAGACGCCGAGATCGACGGGCCCGTCGCGGCGCAGCGCCGCCCGCGCGAAGCCGCGATAGAGCAGATAGCCCGAGAGCACGAAGAAGAGGATCAGGCCCAGGCGGAAGTCGGACAGGACGTCGTCGAGCAGGCCGGACTGCCGGACGTGGGTGGGATCCGGGAAGCGGTACAGCCATACGTGAAAGCACACGACAGACAGGGCAGCGAGGGCGCGCAGGCCATCGAGCCCCGCCGCGCGCCTCCCGCGCTCGGACGAAGGCATACAGCCTCCTTACCCGGTAAAAGGCAGGAATGCATCATTCCCATGCGCATGCGCATGGCCACGCGGGTCACGCCCACTCCCAGGGGCGCGAAGCGAACCGGGCGCGCATGGTTGTGGCTCTCGCGATCAATCTGCTGCTCGTCGTGGCCGCCGTGGTGGGCGCCGTCCTGTTCCACTCGGTCGCGCTCGTGGCCGACGCCGGGCACGTGCTCTCGGACGTGGGCGCCATCGGTCTCGCGCTGTTCGCGGCTGCCGTGGCGTCGCGCCCCGCCGGCGGACGCCGCACCTTCGGCTACCACCGCACAGAGATCCTGGCTGCGCTCGCCAACGGCGTCGCGCTGGTGGTCGTCGCCGTGTTCGTGGTCATCGAGGCGATCATGCGCCTCTCGCATCCCGCGCACGTGCACGGCCTCGGCGTGCTCGTGATCGGGGCGGTCGGGCTGATCGGGAACGCCATCGCCACGGTGGCGCTCGCCGGCGGCGACCGTGAGGACATCAATCTCGAGGCGATCCTGCGCCACTCGGCGGCCGACGCGCTCGGCTCGCTCGCAGTGCTCGTGTCCGGCGCTGTCGTGCTGGCCACGGGTTGGGATCGGGTCGATCCGATCACCGGCCTGCTGCTCGGCGTGCTCATCCTCGCCGGGTCGTGGCGGCTCATCTCCGAGCCGATCGACGTGCTCATGGAGGCGGCGCCGCCCGGCGTCGACGTCGAGGAGGTGGGACAGGCGATGGTGGCCGTCGAGGGCGTGCGCGAGGTGCACGACCTCCACGTGTGGACGGTCACCTCGGGCTTCCCGGCGCTCGCCGCCCACGTGCGCACCGACGCCACGCACGACCCCGACGAGGTCCGCCACGCGCTCGAGCACGAGCTCGCCGAGCGCTTCGGCATCGAGCACACCACGCTCCAGACGATGGTCGAGCAGCTGCTCGACATCGAGGACCGCCGGCCGGGGAGGGACTGACCGTGCGAGTCTGGGTCGACCTGACCAACACCGCCCACGTGTTGGTGCTGAGGCCGCTTGTCGAGCTGCTCGAGGCCGACGGCCACGAAGTCGAGCTCACCGCGCGCCCGCTGTCGCACACGCTCGAGCTGCTCGACGACTGGGGTCACGCCTACACGTCATTCGGGCACTACGGCGGCGTGTCGCGTGCGGGCAAGGCGCGCGCGGCGGCCGGGCGGGTGCGCGACATGCTCCGCTTCGGCCGCGGTCGCGGGTTCGACGCCGCGCTCGCCCACGGGTCCACGGACCTGCCGATCGCCTGCCGCGCGCTGCGGGTGCCGAACTCGACGATGTTCGACTACGAGTGGGCCACGCTCCAGCACAACGTGAACTGCCGGCTGGCGAACCGCGTGCTCGTGCCGGACGCCATCCCGGAGGATCGCCTCGCGCGCTACGGCGCGCGGCCGCCCAAGCTCATCCGCTACCCGGGGCTCAAGGAGGAGTACTACATGGCGGACTTCGAACCCGATCCCGCCGTGCTCGAGCAGCTCGGGGTGGACCGCGAGCTGCCGCTGTGCGTCGTGCGCACCGCTCCCTCCTACGCGCTCTACCTCGGCGGCTCGGAGAATCAGCTGCTGCCCCGTCTGCTCCGCCACGTGGTCGAGCGCGAGGGCGCGCAGGCGGTGGTGCTAGCGCGCACGCCCGAGCAGCGCCAGGACATCAGGACGCTCGGGCTCGAGCGCGTGATCGTGCCCGACCGCGCCGTCGACGGCCGCAGCCTCGTCGCGTTCGCGGACGCCCTGGTATCCGCGGGCGGCACGATGAACCGCGAGGCCGCCGTGCTCGGCACCCCCGTCTGGTCGATCTTCGAGGGCAAGATGGGCGCAGTCGACGAGCTGCTGGCGCGCGAAGGCCGCCTCAAATTCCTCACCGACCCCAGCGAGGTGAAGATCGAGCGCAAGCCCCCCGGAAAGGTCGAAGAACGAGTACGCCGCGACCCAAGGGACCTACTAACGCTGGCGCTCCCATGGATCTACGGCCCTAGCAACTAGCAACCAGCAACCAGCAACTACCAACCCGCTACCGCCCGCTCAGCGCCTGCTCGACAGCCTCTTCCTCCTCACCAACAGTTTGCGTCCGCGCCTCCTCGGCGGTCTCCCGCACGAAGCGCCCGAGCCCGATGGCCCGGAAGTGCCGCGCCTTGAGTATCTCGAGCGCATAGACCATCCACAGCGACGCCGCGAGCACGCCGAGCCCGACCACGGCCGCGATCACCGAGTGCGACACGCTCCAGACGCCGAACGGCCGCGGCGGCACGAAGCGCAGCATGATCCCGTAGGCCGCGAGCAGCAACGCCCACAGATGCAGGTACGCCGCCGTGCGCCGCTGGGAGAAGCCGATGCGCATGAAGCGGTGGTAGAAGTGGTTCTGGTCCGCCCCCCAGGGCGCGCGCCGGTACTTGAGCCGCTTCAGCACCACGAACGAGGTGTCGAGGATCGGCACCGCCATCACGAGCAGCGGGCCGGCAAGCGCAATGGTGGCGGCGGTCTTCAGCACCCCCTGCACCGCGATGGCCGCGAGCAGGTAGCCGAGCGCGAGCGCACCCGTATCGCCCATGAAGATCTTCGCCGGGTGGTAGTTGCGCGGCAGGAACGCGAGCGTGGCGCCGCAGACGATCGCGGCCAGCGCGGCCGGGCTCACGCGCAGGAACGACATCGCGAGCAGCGCGAACGACCCCGCGGCGATCGCGACGATGCCGGCGGCGAGGCCGTCCATGCCGTCGATCAGGTTCACGAGGTTCGCCAGGAACGCGATCCAGAGGATCGTGATCGGGTAGGCAGCCCAGCCGAGGTTCACCGAGCCGATCACCGGCACGCTCAGGTGATCCATCTTCAGGTGCCACCCGAGCACGGGCACGAGCGTCAGCGCGATGACGGCGAGCAGCTTCGGCCCCGGGCGCAGCCCGCGCGTGTCGTCGATCAACCCGATCAGCGCCACGCCCGCGGTGCCGATCAGGATGCCGACCAGCGGCCCGTCGAGGTCGACGAACAGCAGGGCAGGCACCAGGATGCCGATCACGATCGCCAGTCCGCCGATGCGGGGCACGGGGTTCGTGTGGACGCGTGGGCGGTCGCCGCCGGCGTCTACGCCGCCGATCTTCGGCGCAAGCCAGGCCGTAACCGGCGTCAGCAGCAGCACGATCACCACCGCCACAACGAAGCCCCACGCCACCGATCCATGCTCGACCAGGCCGCGCAGGGAGTCCCAGAAGGACATACGCATGCGTTTATAGCGCAGCCTGGAGAGGGAAACCGCCCACTTGTCCCCCGATGAGGCCAGTAGCCTTGTCCCGCGTGAGTGAGGTTGTCTCGTCAGCTCAGGCGTTCGACGAGCGCATAGATACGCGCGAGGCCGCCGTCGGGATCGTCGGTCTCGGCTACGCGGGCCTGCCCTTGGCGATGGTTTTCGCGGAGGCCGGCTTCGGCGTGACGGGCGTGGACGTGAGCGACGAACGCGTGCGTGCGGTGCAGGAAGGACGCTCGTATCTGGTCGACGTCCCGGCCGAGCGCTACGACACGCTCGACGGCCGGTTGCACGCCACCACGGACTACGCCGCGGTCCGGGACCTCGACGCCCTCACGATCTGCGTGCCCACCCCGCTGTCGAAGACGCGCACGCCGGACATCTCCTACATCGTGTCCGCGGCCGAGTCGGTGGCGGCCAACCTCCGCGCCGGCCAGCTCGTGGTGCTGCAGTCCACCACCTACCCCGGCACCACCGAGGAGATCGTGCTGCCGATCCTCGAGCAGAGCGGCGGCAAGGTCGGCGAGGACTTCTTCCTCGGCTACGCGCCGGAGCGCGTCGACCCCGGCAACAAGCACTACGGCATCCGCAACACGCCGAAGCTCGTCGCGGGCGTCACCGCCGAGTGCCTGCGCCGCACGGAGCTGCTCTACCGCCAGGTGGTCGAGCACGTGATCCCGGTGTCGTCGCCGATGGTGGCCGAGACCGCGAAGCTGCACGAGAACACCTTCCGCGCCGTCAACATCGCCCTCGCCAACGAGCTGGCGCTGATGTGCGACCGCCTCGGCATCTCCGCCTGGGAGGTGATCGAGGCCGCCTCCACCAAGCCGTTCGGCTTCCTCGCCCACTACCCCGGCCCCGGCCTTGGCGGCGACTGCATCCCGGTGGTCCCCCACTTCCTCGCCTGGCGCCTGCGCGAGTACGGCTACTCGGCGCAGCTGATCGCGGCCGCGCACGAGATCAACGCGAACATGCCCCACCACGTGGTGCAGCGCGTGGCCGACGCACTTAACGACGCCGGTAAGCCGATCCGCGGCTCGCGCCTGCTGCTGCTCGGCATGGCCTACAAGGCCGACGTGCACGACATCCGCGAGTCGCCGTCGCTCGAGGTGCTGCGCCAGCTCGAGGCGCGCGGCGCCGACGTCCGCTACTGCGACCCCTGGGTGGACGAGGTGGAGGTGGACGACAAGCGCCACAGCAGCGTGCCCTGGACGAGCGAGGAGGTGCGCGCCGCCGACTGCGTCGTGATGCTCACGCCACACCGCGAGTTCCTGCAGTCGCCGCTCTGGGAAGAGGCCCGCTCGATCGTCGATACGCGCAACGTCGTGCCGCCCGGCCCGGGCGTGCGGTCCATCTAGTGGCCGACCTCATCCTCGGCGCGGGCTACATCGGAGCCCGCCTCGCACAGATGGCGATCGACTCAGGGCGCGAGGTCGTGCTCGCCGACAACTGGTACGCCACCGAGCGCGGGCAGCTCGACGGCCTCGGCGCTGCCGTGGAGACGGTGGACATCCGCGACGCCGACGACCTCGAGGGGCTGTTCCAGGACAAGCCCGAGCGCGTGTTCCTGCTGGCCGCGCAGGCCAGCCGCCCGCTCTCGATCAGTGACCCCGACTACACCGAGGAGACGAACCTCAGCGGAGCCCGCCGCGTGGCCGACGCCGTGGCCGAGTCAGGCTGCCGCTCGCTCGTCTACGCCAGCTCGCTGCACGTCTACGGGCCGTCGCTGTCCGGCGAGGTCGGGTCCGACCATCCGTACGGACCCCAGGGCGACCTCGCCCACCTATCGAAGATCTACGCCGAGCTGTGCCTCGAGCTGTACGCGCGCAGGCACGGCTTCGGCCTCGCGCTGATGCGGCTCGGGATCGTCTACGGGCCGAGCCCGGTGGAGCACGACCGGCCGGAGTCGCAGACCGTGGTGGACAAGTTCCGGCGCCTGGCCGCGGCCGGCGAGGAGCTGACGCTCGACGACGGCGGGCGTGCCACGATCGGGGTCGTGCACGTGGACGATGCCGCCCGGATCATGCTCGCCGCCGCCGACGAGCAGGGCATCGCGCGGGCCAACGTCGCGGCCGAGACGGTCACGGTGGCGGACGTGGCCGCGCTGGCTCAGGACGAGGAGCCGGCGGGCGGCGCCACGCACTCGTTCAGCTCGCCGTTCGAGTACCGGCATTCGCTCGCGGAGTACCTGCGATGAAGCTGATGGTCACCGGCGCGACGGGCTTCATCGGCTGGCGCACCGCCGTGCTGCTGGCCGACGCCGGCCACGAGGTGATGCCGGTCACGCGGCCGCAGAGCCGCCCGCGCGAGGCATCCGCGGAGCTCGACCCGATCCGCATCGACGCCGGCGACCCCGCGATCCGCGACCTGCTCGAGGGCTGCGACGCCGTGCTCCACTTCGCGGGCCAGCCGTCGCCCGCCGGCGCGCGCGAGGACCCGGCCGGGGCCGTGCGCGAGAACGCCGGCACCACGCTCAACCTGCTCGAGGGCTGCGAGGAGCACGGCGCCGGGCTCATCTACCCATCGAGCGTGCGGGCCGCGATGGACCCGCCGCCCGATCCCTACGCGATGTCGAAGCGCCTCGGCGAGCACGCCTGCCGCACCCACCCTGCAAAGGCCACGGTGATCCGGCTCTCGAGCGTGTTCGGGCCGGGCCAGGTGGCCTGGGAGGGCGCGACGGGCGCGATCGCCGCGTTCGCCGCCCGCGCGATCGACGGCGAGCCGATCGTGATCCCCGGCGACCCGCGCCGCACGCGCGACTTCCTCTACGTGGACGACCTCGTGCCGGCACTCGCCCAGATCGTGGCCGAGGAGCGCTGGAACCAGACGCTCACGGTCGCAAGCCACGTGAACACACCCCTCGTCGACGTCGCGCAGCTCGTGGTGGAGACGCTAGGGTCGGACTCCCCGATCGAGACGCCGGGAGGGGATCTCGCGCCCGGCGAGAACGAGAGCTATGACACCGGCGCCGGGCTGCATCTCGAAACCCGCCCGCTCGATTCCGCAGTGAAGAGCTATGTCGACTGGCTACGCCGCCATCCCGCTGCTCAAGGCCGCGCCCGAGCCTGACCAGATCGCCGACCGCATGAGCGGCGGCCCCTGGCGCGGCATCGAGCTCTGCCTCATGTCCTCGCACGTGGCGAGC
>DASXCV010000160.1:0-5382 GCA_036491015.1 Thermoleophilaceae bacterium
CCCTGCGCGAGCGCGAATCGCCCGCTGGCTGACAGGAACGAGAAGGCGGCGCGGGCGGGAGCCGCTGCCCACGAGTCAAAGGCGTCCGGGTCAGCCTCGGCAATTGGGCCGCCGCCGAAGGGACCGGTGCGCTCGCCGCCGTAGGCGGCGGCCGCGTTCACCACGAGCTCGACTCCACCGTGAGCAGCGGCCGCCTGCTCCAGCACGCCGTACACGCTCGCGGGGTCCGTCACGTCCGCCTTGAGCGCGAGCGCGCCGGCAGCCTTGACGCCATCCAGGGTGCTTTGCGACCGCGCCACCCCCGCCACCGCCCAGCCGTCGCTCACCAACAGCTCGATCACCGCGCGACCCAAATTGCGCGCTCCGAACACAACCGCACTTCGCTGCTTGCCTTGCATCTCCATCTCGTTCCTTTCGGTCGCTTGCATCGTCTGAGGAATCAGGTGAGCCGTCGTCGCCGGATCCGGGTGATCGTGGCCAGAGGTACCGCTCGACTTGGATTGAGTGTGGTGGGACGATGTTGTCGTGACGGTGGATCCGCCGACTCCCACGTCCTATCGCCCGTCGGCGCGAGAGCGGGAACGCACCGTCGATCGGCTGCGCGTCGGGTTGGATCAGGAGCGCATCTCGCTGAACACCTATGCCGATCGGCTCGACGGCGCCTTCGGAGCGCGCAGCCGCGCCCAGCTGGACGAGCTGATCGCCGATCTACCCGCGCGGGGCGGGCTCGGTCGCGCGCTTCAACGTCTCGCGTCGGCGGTGTCGGGGCTGAGTGCCCGCATCGAGCGCGGCTGGGCCGACGCGCGTGCGCCACGCATGCGGCTGCCACAGAGCACGATCACGGTCGGCCGGGGGCGCGACTGCGACTGCGTGGTGAGCGACATGACCGTCTCGCGGCGACACGCCCGCATCGACGTACGCGACGGCGGCTGGTTCGTGTCCGATCTGCGCTCCGCCAACGGCACGCTCGTCAACGGCTGGCGCGTGGTCGACGAAGTGACGGTTCGGCCCGGCGACCGGCTCACCTTCGGAGCGATGACCTACAGGCTCGGCCCACCGCTTCGAGCTTGAACTGCGCCCGGCTTCCGCTTTGGGACGAGAAGCATGAGCGTCGGATGACAGTTTGGTGAAGCAATCCCATGTAGGTGCCCGTATGGGGCAGCTAGATGGGATTGCTTCGGCGGGTCAACGCCGTCTGAGTGCGCGGAAGGTTGCAGGGCACTGCTGCGCGCGTACCAGGCCACGAGCAGCTCGCCTACGGGGGCCGCGTCGAGGTCCGGGTCCAACTCCATGCGTTCGGTGACCGCTTCGCGCAGGTGGTCATCGATGGCGTTGGCTGAGGCACCCGTACGCAGCAATTCTTAAGCTCTCGCCATGATCGAGCGGCTCACCGACATGCCGCCGGGCACCCTCGGCTACCGGGCCACGGGGCGCATCGAGCGGGACGACTACCTGAACGTGCTCGTCCCGGACCTCAGGAACGCCTTCGAGTCGGGCGGCAAGCTCCGCTCGCTGTACGTGATCGAGGATCTCGACGCGATCGAGCCGAGGGCGCTCTGGGAGGACACCAAGCTCGAGCTCGGCCTAGGCACCAGGCATCACGACCAGTGGGAGCGCTCGGCGATCGTCACCGACATCGACTGGATGGCGCATGCGGCGCGGCTGTTCATCTGGATGATCCCGGGCGAGGCGCGCGTGTTCCCCGTGGGGGAGCTCGAGGCGGCGAAGAGCTGGGTGGCCGGCGGCGCGCCCTAGCGGCGCGTGCCGCGCCTTGGCGACGTCCTGCGCGGCTCTTATTGTCCTCACGACGGGTCCGAGCGGCCCTTGGCGAACCGGGATGCAGCCACAACGGCTTAGGCGATGAGCGAGCGGCGAGCGATGTTCCGTGGTCGGCTCCGGCGCCCCGGCGGCGAAGGCGCCGGCGGCGACGAAGTGATCGAGATCGAGCCCGGCGAGCTGAGCGGAGTCCTCGCCGCGCCGAAGTGGATGCGCGACCTCGGCTTCTCGAGCTGGCTGCTCGTGGGCGTGGCCGCGGCGATCGTCGGAGCGGTCTGGCTGCTCGAGCTCACGCACACCATCGTGATGCCGGTGATCACGGCCGCGATCGTCGCCGCCGTCGCCGGGCCGCTCGTCGACAAGCTCAGCTCACACGGGGTTCCGCGCGCGCTGGGAGCCGTGATCGCGTTCCTCCTGATCGCCGCGATTGCCTTCGGCGTCGCGCTGATGGTGATCACCGGCATCTCGAGCCAGGCGGGCAACCTGTCCGCCAAGCTTCACGACGGCGCGAACCAGTTGGCGTCCTGGGCCCACGATCTCGGTGCCAAGACGAAGACCGCCTCCGACGCGAACGCGCACGCGAGCAGCTCGGTGAGTGGTGCGTTCAAGGCCCTGACCCACGGCGTGGTCGGCGCCATCGACGTGCTGGCGTCGCTTGCCGTGTTTCTCTCGTTCGCCGCTCTCAGCCTCTTCTTCCTGCTCAAGGACGCGCCGACGATCGGTCGCTTCATCGAGCGTCACCTGGGCGTTCCGGTGCCGCTGGCCCACTCCATGCTCGGCCGCCTGGTCCGCGGCATGCGGGGCTACTTCGTCGGCGTCACGGTGGTGTCGGTCTGGAGCTCGGTGATCGTCGGCGCGGGCGCGCTCATCATCGGCGTGCCGCTGCCGGGCACGATCGCCGTGGTCACCTTCCTCGGCGGCTTCGTGCCCTACCTCGGCGCGTGGACCGCGGGCGCCTTTGCCGTGCTCATCGCGCTCGGTCAGTCACCGGGCGACGCCGTGGCCCTCGGGATCGTCTGCCTGCTGGCCAACGGCATCCTCCAGCAGCTGGTCCAGCCGATCGCCTTCGGAGTGGCGCTCAGCCTGCACCCGCTCGTGGTGCTGATCGTGACCATCGCGGGCGGCTGCCTGTTCGGCACCATCGGGCTCATCCTGGCCGCTCCGCTCCTCTCGGCCGCGGTGAAGATCACCGCCGACATCGCCGCGGCCACGAAGAGAGACGAGCCGGACGCGCCGCCGGGTGGGGAGCGACCCGCCGCCGGCGAGCAGCCCAGCCCGGCCTAACGGTCAACGGTCAACGGTCAACGGGCGCGGATCGCGCCTCTCGTTGTGCGGCGGCGCGGTCGGTGCGGCGCGGTGATCACGCTCACGCCCTCTTCGTCGCGAGGAGCGAGATGCTCTCCACGTCGTAGGTCGCGCACGCGTCGAGCGCGCGCTCGGAGACGAAGCGGTAATCGTTCCTGCGCACCAGCTCGACCTCGAGGCCCTCGCCCTCGATCGCGGCGAGGTAGTTCTGCTTCGGGATCGCGCCCGCGATGCAGGCCGCCCACAGCTCGACGTTGCGCCGCGTGCGCTCGCGGAGCGCCTGGCCGCTCACGATGTCCGTGATCGCCAGCACGCCGCCCGGCCGCAGCACGCGCGCCGCCTCGCAGAACACCACGCCCTTGAGCAGCGAGAGGTTGATCACGCCGTTCGAGATCACGGCGTCGAAGGTGTCGTCCTCGAACGGCAGATCCTCGATGTGCGACTCCACCAGCTCGATTTGGGCGAGGCCCGCCTCGTCGCGCAGGCGCGCGGCCTTGGCCAGCTGCTCGTCCGTGAAGTCGACGCCGACCACCCGGCCGGACTCGCCCACCTGCACGGCGGCGCAGAAGATGTCGGTGCCCGAGCCGCAGCCGAGGTCGAGCACATGGTCGCCCGGCTGGAGGGCGGCGAGGTCGAGGTGGTAGCCCACGCCCGCGAACGAGGAGAGTGCCTCGGCGGGGATGGCGTCGAGCAGGCGCGCCGGGTAGCCGAGGTGCTCGGCCACCTCGCGGCCCACGTCGAAGTGAAGCTGCGCGTCGTCTTCGCGGGCCACGAGGCGGTACATGTGCTTGACCTCCGCCTCGAGCTCTGTGCCGTTCACCAGAGAGCTCGCGTCGAGCTGCGGCAGGTTGTTCGCCCGGGACAGCTCGTTCGCTACCGGGCCAGTACTCGTGCTCATCGGAATCTCCTGAGGGGTCGGTTTGCGAGTCCGCCTCCCGCGGCGTCCGATGACCGTAACCCGCGGCCTTGCCCCTACAGGGTGACTTTGGTCACTCCAGCGACGTGGCCCCGCCGGCCGTCGTGGGCGCGGTGGGGTCGCCCTCGTCGCCGCGCGGGTGCTCGCGCGCGATGAACTCCTCGAGCGTCATCGGGTCGTCGCTCACGCGCTCGGCCACCTCGAGCAGGTCGCCCATCGTGGCCTCCTCCTCGACCTGCTCCTTCAGGAACCACTGCATGAACTGCTCGCTCAGGTAGTCCTTCTCGTCGCGGGCGAGGGAGAACACGTTGCTGATCTGGCCGCTCACGCTCTTCTCCTGCTCGAGCGCGAGCCGGATCGGCGCGATGAAGTCGGCGAACTCGCTCTTCGGCGCCGGCACGCCCTCGATGCGCACCTCGGAGCTCGTGTCGAGCAGGTACTGGCACATCATCATCGCGTGGTTGCGCTCCTCGACGGCCTGGAGGTAGAAGAAGGCCGCGAGCTGGGGGAGCGTGTGCGACTCGTAGTAGATCGCGATCGCCACGTATTGCTGCGAGGCGGCGAACTCGTTGGTGATCTGCTGGTTGAGAGCGTCGACGAAGCGTTCAGCGGGTGCCATGTACCAGTCCTTTCGCGGTGAGCCTCAGAACCTAACGCACCGTCAGCCGCGGCCGATGTACGGCATCTTCGTGGCCATCACGGTCATGAACTCGACGTTCGCGTCGAGCGGCAGCCCGGCCATGTAGAGCACCGCCTCGGCCACGTGCGCGACGTCCATCACCGGCTCCGCGGCGACCGAGCCGTCGGCCTGCGGCACGCCGCGCTGCATCGCGGCGGTCATGTCGGTGGCGGCGTTGCCGATGTCGATCTGGCCACACGCCACGTCGTAGCGCCGGCCCTCGAGCGAGATCGCCTTCGTGAGCCCGGTGATCGCGTGCTTGGTGGTCGTGTAGGCGGCGGCGTAGGGGCGCGGCACGTGCGCGGAGATCGAGCCGTTGTTGATGATGCGGCCGCCCTGCGGGCTCTGCTCCTTCATCGCGCGGAAGGCCTCCTGCGCACAGATGAAGCTGCCGGTGAGGTTGGTCGCCACCACGGCCTGCCACTCGGCCAGCGGGAAGTCCTCGAACGGCGCGGGCGCGCCGAACAGGCCGGCGTTGTTGAAGAGCAGGTCCACCCGGCCGAGCTCGTCGCGCACACGCGCGAACAGGGCGGCCACCGCCTCGGCGTCGGTCACGTCGGTGGGTATGACGAGCGCGTGCTCGTGGCCGCCGGCCGTCTCGGCGAGCGTCTCCTCGCGCCGCCCCGCGAGCGCCACCGCGTAGCCCGCGCCGAGCAGCGCGCCCGCCACCTCGCGGCCGATGCCGGACCCGGCGCCGGTGACCACG
>DASXCV010000161.1:0-1504 GCA_036491015.1 Thermoleophilaceae bacterium
GAGGTGATTGCCGAGTTCGACTAGGGAGCAGTTGCAGCCAGCCTCCGCCGTCGCAGATACTGCGCCGACCCGACGACGTAGAAACGGAGGGCAGCATGTCGAAGCACCAAGAGCAGATCATCGCGGCGGCCAACGGGAAGCTGGACGAAGAGATACTCGGGGCGGCCTGGGGCAAGCCGCGCGGCGCCACCACGGCTGCCGCCGGGGCAGGAGTGATCGTCGGCGAGATCGGCGCTCGCTGGACGGGCAAGCAACGCAAGGGAGCCGCGGCGGCGGGTATCAAACTCGGGAACCCCGGAGCGGTTGCCATCACGCCGACCAGCCTCGTGACGATGAAGGTCAAGGTCAGCGCCATGGGCGCGATCAAGGAGATAGCCGAGGTTCTGAGCGTGGTCCCGCTCGCAGACGTGGACTCGCTTCAGGTGAAGCGAATGGGCCTGACCGGCGTCCTGGAGATCAAGGCCGGCGAGGGCTCGTTCAAGCTCGAGGGCAAGCCCGGCGACATGAAGGATCTCGTTGACGTCTTCGAGCGCGCGAAGGCCACTGCCTGACGGCGCGCTCGCCGTCGGGCTAGCGGTCGAGTTCGCCGACGAGCGATTGCACGCGCTCGGCGATCTCGTCGCGCGTGATTCGGACCTCTTCAACCGGCCGGCCGGCTGGATCGGCGAGGTCCCAATCGAGGTAGCGCCTGCCCGGGATGTAGGGGCACTCGTCGCCGCAGCCCATCGTCACCACCACGTCGGCCTGCTCGGCGAGCTCGCGGGTGAGGCGGCGCGGAGTGCGGCCCGCGAGGTCGATGCCGAGCTCCCGCATCACCTCGACGACCTCGGGATGGACGCGTTCACCGGGAGTGGTGCCCGCGGACAGCGCGCTGTGGCGCCCGCCGGCGGCGCGCTCGAACAGCGCCTCGCTCATCTGCGAGCGGCCCGCGTTATGCAGGCAGACGAACAGGACCGTCGCCATCTGCCTCCGTCGTGAGACGAGCTCGCTCGCCGCGCACGAACTGGTACGCGAACGCACCCGCCGAGGCTCCTACCAGCGGTCCGGCGACGTAGATCCAGAAGTCGCTCCACTCGCCTGAGGCGAGTGCGGGTCCGAACGAGCGCGCGGTGTTGAGAGACGCGCCGGTGAGCGGGCCGAACGCGATGGAGGCCAGTCCGACGGCAGCGCCGATGGCGAGCGCGGCCGGCGCGCCGACCGCCCGCGTGTCGGTGGCCACGCTCATGATCACCAGCATCAGGAACGCTGTGAGCAACGCCTCGATCAGCAGCGCGCGGCCGGCGGCGATGCTGGGCGTGGTGGCACCGAGGTCGGCGGGATGGCCGGGCCAGATCGCGAGCAACAGCAGGCCGGCGAGCGCGGCGCCCGCAAACTGGGCGGCCCAGTAGGCGGCCAGGTCCCGCGCCGGCAGGTGACGGGTGAGGAAGAAGCTCAGGCTCACGCCCGGGTTGAAGTGGGCGCCCGACACGTGCCCGAGCGCGCCGATCGCCGCGACCAACACGAG
>DASXCV010000162.1:0-3909 GCA_036491015.1 Thermoleophilaceae bacterium
CCCAACCTCGGTAGCGAGCGTGTTGGCGATGTAGCACTCGTGGTGGGCGAGCTCGCAGAGATGCTTCACGCGCTCCTCGGTCGGGCCCTCGCGGACGACGATCCGCGGTCGCAGAACGATCCTCGTGAGGCGCATCGGCAGGTCGTCCTCGGGCATCTCCGCCTCGGCCTCGTCCTCGTACTCGACCACCTCCACGCGGGCCTTCGCGGCCACGTGCAGGAACCAGAGGAGCTGGCATGATGACGCCGCCATCAGGAGGAGCTGCTCGGGGTTGAGCTGGGACGGGTCGCCCTTCGACTCGCCGGTGGTGACCGGGAGGTCGGGCGCGGCCGGCGGCGCGCTTGCCGAGTGGGCGCGGTCGTAGTGCTCCCAGCCGCGGCCGGTGTCGCCGGTCCAGTGGGTGCGCGCGTTGTAGAGGTGCGAGGCCATGCGGTCCGAGTGTGACGGGATTGTCGCCGAGTGGGCACGCAACTGTTCCGCGCAGGTCTGGTCCCGTTACGCGCCCGTCCGTAGGTTGGCTTGGATGCTCGAGGACATAGACAAGGGCAAGCTCGTCACGTACGCGGCCGTCGGATTGCTGCTGCTGGCCATCGCGCTTCGGCTTCACGCTCACGGCGGCGGCGGAGCGCCGCCGGCCACGGTCTCGCTCGCTCCGGCGAGCGGCGCGCGAGCGCCATCTGCCACGGCGTCTCCGGCGCCGGTCCGCGAGCTGTGGGTCGATGTGGCCGGGGCGGTTCGCCGCCCCGGCCTCTACAAGGTGCCCGCGGGGTCGCGGCTGGCCGCTGCGCTCGAGCGGGCGGGCGGCGTGTCGCGGCGTGGTGACCAGACGGGCGTGAACCTCGCGGCCCCGCTGCGCGACGGGCAGCAGGTGATCGTGCCGCGGCGTGGAGCCGTGGGCGGGGCGGCGGCCGCGGCCGGCGCGGGCGGCGCTGGGAGCGGGACCACCGCGGGCTCTGCTCCGGTGAGCCTCTCGCAGGCCAGCGAGGCCCAGCTCGAGGAGCTCGACGGCATCGGGCCCGCCCTCGCCGGGCGGATCATGGAGTACCGCCAGCAGCACGGCGGCTTCCGCTCGATCGACGAGCTGAAGGAGGTCTCGGGAATCGGCGACAAGCGCTTCGCGGCGCTACGTGGATCGATCGTGCCGTGAGGTAGCTCAAGCGGAGCCGTCACGGCCCACGAGCCGTGTATGCCGGTCAGCGTGGCGTGGAGGCTGTAGGTACTGAAGGAAGTCTGGGTCGCTGGTCCGGTTGTCTGAGGGGCGGTTTTGGGCGTTGTTAACCTCCGCTCGCGTGTCTGCTGACGCGCGCTGCCGCATCTGCCAGGGTCCGCTCGCCTTCCGCTTCGAGGCGAGGGTCCTCTACGAGCGCCACCTGGCGCACTATTACGAGTGTCAGCAATGCCGGGCACTTCAGGTGCCGAACCCCACCTGGCTCGACGAGGCCTACGCGGATGAGGACAAGCCGCCCGGCGCGGAGAACCTCGACTCCGGCCGCTTCCGGCGCACCTACTCGGGCTTCCTCTACCTGGTCGCTCTCACCGCGGCGGGCGCCCTCGGGAGCGTGTCGCGGATCGTCGACTTCGGCGGCGGCTACGGGCTGCTCGCGCAGATGCTCCGCGACGTTGGGCTCGACGCATGGACGGCGGATCCGTACGTGCCCCGTCCGTTCTTCTCTCCGGACCGGTCGATACCCGATCTTTCGCAGGTGAGCGAGAGCTCGGTCGACGTGATCGTCGCACTCGAGGTGTTCGAGCATCTGACGGACCCGATGGAGGTGGGCGCTATGTTCCGCCGTGTGCTGGCGCCGGGCGGCTCGATCGTCATCTCGAGCGAGCGCTACTACCCCGACAGACACGGGCCTGACTGGACCTACCTCTCACGCACGGGAGGCCAGCACGTGACGTTCTGGAGCCAGGAAGCGGGGCAACACTTCGCCGCTGCGCACGACCTGCGCTCGGTCGCATCGTTCCCGGGGGACGAGGGCTTCCTCACGGTGATGTCGCCCCTCGAGCCGGGACAGCTCGAGCCGGCGTTGCAGCAAGCGGGGGCTCTGCTTCATGATCCGAACTTCGTGAGCCAGGTGGTCGCGCGCTGGGACTTTCGCAGCGACGGCGTGGTAACGGAACTGGCCGACCCCGTTGTGAGAACCGCCATGCGGGCTACTTGACGATCGGAGGCGATTGGGCAGGGCAGTGCCGATTCAGGTCGATATCGATTGATGCTCCGGGTCGGCAGCAGTGACCTGGAGAGTCGCTCAACCGGCGCCCAGCCTGTGGAGTGCGCCTTACGAGCGGCTAGCTAGAGGTGCTTCTTGCCCTCGAGCGCGGGGATGGCGTCGAGGAGGAGCGAGCGGAGCGTGGCCACGAGCAGGGCCTCGGTCTCCTGCCTGGTCCGCTCGCCGGTGAGCCACGCGCGGGTCGCCTCGGTGGCGAAGGCGTTGAAGCAGCGCAGCGCGAAGCGGGCGCTGGGCGTGTCGTCGATCACGTCGCTCATCACCTCGAGGGTGCGCTGCACGTTCCGTTCGCTCGCCATCTGCACGAGCCCGCGGACGTCGGGGTCGGCCAGCACCTCGCCGTGGCCGGCCAGGGCCAGCCAGGTCTCGCGGTTTGCCCCCACGACGTCGAGGCCGGCAACCACGTTGTGCCGCATGCGCTCGTCGAGCGGCGTCTCCGGGCCTGCGCTGCGGACGTCCGCGAGCGCCGCCCCGCCCTGCGCCACGACCGCCAGGAACACATCGCGGATCCCGCCGAAGTAGTGATGCACCAGCGAGCGCGCCACCCCGGCGGCCTCGGCCACGTCGGCGGTGGTGACGCTCGTGAACGGCCGCTCCGCGAAAAGCGTCCGGGCCGCTGCGAGGATCTGGTCACGGCGGGCGCCGGGGCTCAGGCGACGTCCGCGGCTAATGTCGTGTGCCGATTCCTGTCGGGGCACAGGGGAAAGTGTAACCGCAATTGACGTACGTTCCAATAACTGTTGTAATGACCGCCAGTAAGCGATGGATGGACTAGCGAAGGCTCATCGACCGCTCGGGGCGGCCGCCGGGCACGTGGTCACCGCGGCGGCAACCCCGGTTTTGCTGGCGCTGTTGGTCACGTGCCCGGGGACCGCCGCGGCCAACGGCCTCGCCATCTCGCCGGCGCCCGGCACGCCCGACGCCTCGCCGCAGACGCAGATCAGCATCCTCGGCGTGCCGCCGCGGCGCATCGCGTCGGTCCGGGTCGCGGGCGCCGTCAGCGGCGCGCACCGCGGGCGGCTGCGCGCCTACTCCGGCGGCCGCGGCGCTAGCTTCGTGCCGTCGCAGCCGCTCACGCAGGGCGAGCGCGTCAAGGTCGTGGTGCGCGTGCGGCGGCGCTCGCCGGTGCGCTTCTCCTTCACCGTCGCCCGCCTCGGCGCGGCCCAGCCGGTCCTCAACCTGCCGTTCAACCAGCCGGCCAAGCTCCAGCAGTTCGTGTCGGAGCCGAGTCTGCTGCCGCCGCGGATCACCACGCTCAAGCCCGGGCGCGGCCTCCCAGGCGACATCTTTCTCACGCCGCTGCCGTCGCCCGTGGTGCACCCGGGGAGCAACAACACGGTCACGATCCACCCGGTCGGCCCCGGCGGCCCGATGATCCTCGATGGCCGCGGGCAGCTCGTCTGGTTCAAGCAGCTCACGCCCCCGGACGTGGCCGCGAACCTGCGCATCCAGCGCTACGGCTCGCGCAAGGTCCTCACCTGGTGGCAGGGCCCGGTCACGCCCCAGGCCTTCGGGCTCGGCGAGGGCGTGATCGCCGACAGCTCCTACCGCACGCTCCACACCGTGCGCGCGGGCAACGGCTACAAGATGGACATCCACGAGTTCGAGCTCACGCCGTCCGGCGATGCGCTCTTCACGGTCTACTCGCCGGTGCTCGTGCACCTGCCCGGCACGGCGC
>DASXCV010000163.1:0-13601 GCA_036491015.1 Thermoleophilaceae bacterium
CCCCGCCCGCGCCGCGTGGCCGTGGGCACCTTCGACGGCGTGCACCTCGGCCACCGCGAGGTGATCCGCGACAGCGACACGGTGCTCACGTTCGACCCGCACCCGCTGGCGGTCGTCAAGCCCGACGCGCTGCCCAAGCTGATCTCGTCGCATCCGATCAAGCGCGACCTGATCGCCGGCCTCGGCGTGGAGGAGCTCGTGGTGATTCCCTTCGATCACGAGTTCTCACTGAAGTCCGCCGACCAGTTCATCGACGAGGTGCTCGTGGAGAAGCTGCGGGCCACGCACGTGTCGGTGGGGGAGAACTTCACCTTCGGCCAGAAGGCGCAGGGCAATCCGGAGCTCCTGGCCTCGCGCAGCGAGTTCGAGACGCGCGTGGTCCCGCTCGTGGAGGTAAACGGCGAGACGGTGTCCTCGAGCCACATCCGCGGCCTCGTGGCGGCGGGCGAGGTGAAGGAGGCGTCCGAGTTCCTCGGCGGCCCGTTCCTGTTCCAGGGCGAGGTGGTGCACGGCGACAAGCGCGGCCGCGAGCTCGGCTTCCCGACCGCGAACATCGTGCCGAGCGACCGGCTGGTGGTGCCCGGCCACGGCGTGTACGCGGCGTGGGCGCACGGGCACCCGGCCGCCGTGAACGTGGGGGTGAGGCCCACGTTCAAGACCGGCCGCGGCCTGTTGATCGAGCCGTTCCTCCTCGACTTCGACGGCGACCTCTACGGCCAGGACCTGCGCGTGGCCTTCGTCGAGCGGCTGCGTGGCGAGAAGCGCTTCGAGTCAGTCGACGATCTGGTGGCCCAGATGGAGCTCGATGTGCAGCGGGCGCGCGAGATCTGTTCTGCTACGGTCTTCCGCCGATGAGCCTGACGCAAGAAGCCAAGCACGACATCGTCACGAAATTCGGCAAGACCGATTCGGACACGGGATCCACCGAGGTGCAGGTGGCTCTCCTCACCGCGCGTATCAACCACCTCACCGAGCACCTGCGCGAGCACCGCAAGGACCATCACTCCCGCCGCGGCCTGCTCATGCTCGTCGGCCAGCGCCGGCGCCTTCTTCGCTACATGCAGAAGAAGGACCTCGACGGTTACCGCAACCTGATTCGCGAGCTCGGCCTCCGCCGATGATCGAGCCCGGCACTGCGGCGCCGGCATTCAAGCTTCGGGACCAGGATGGGGCCGAGGTCTCGAACGAAGACCTCAGGGGCCAGACAGTCGTGCTGGTCTTCTACCCGCTCGACTTCAGCCCGGTCTGCACGGACCAGCTCTCGATCTACCAGGAGCTCGTCGCGGACTTCGCGCAGAAGGGCGTGACGCTCTACGGCGTGTCCGTGGACTCCGCCTTCGCGCACAAGGCCTTCCAGGAGAAGCTCAACCTCACGATCCCGCTGCTCGCGGACTTCGAGCCGAAGGGCGCGCTGGCGAAGGCGTGCGGCGTCTACAACGACGAGTTCGGCACCTCGCAGCGGGCGCTGATCATGCTCGACCCGGATGGCGTGGTGAAGTGGGCCTACTGCTCGCCGAGCGCGCTCGAGATCCCGGGCGCCAACCTCATCTTCGACGCGCTTGAGCCCAGCGCCGCCTAGCGGCGACGGCGAGGTCGACCTCCGCAGCTCGGGACCGCCCGAGCCCGGCCCGGACGATCACGTCCGCGGCCAAGCCGGTCCGCTCGTGATCGAGTACGGCGACTACGAGTGCCCGTACTGCGCGCGCACCGACATGCTGATCGCACGGCTTCCGATCGTGCGCGTGTTCCGGCACTTCCCGGTGCCGTCCAAGCATCCACGCGCGCGGGCGCTCGCGCTCGCGGCGGAGGCGGCGGGCGCCCAGGGCAGGTTCTGGGAGATGCACGACTCGCTGTTCGGCGACCAGGGTCACCTCGACGACCCGCACCTGTGGGAGCGTGCCCGCGAGTTCGGGCTCGACCTCGAGCGCTTCCAGGACGACCGCCGCGCGGCCGCTCTCGACGAGCGCGTGACGCGCGACTTCCGCTCGGGCGTGCGCGCCGGCGTGATGTCCACGCCCACCCTGTTCGTGGACGGCGAGCTGTGCCCCGGCGTGCCGGGACCCGAGCTGCTCGAGCGGCTCGGCGCCGCCCGCTGATCAGAGGTCGCTCGACAGGAACTGGAAGATGTCGTTGACGAACCGCGACGGCCGCATGCGGATCGCCGTCGTGAACGCCACGGTGCCGACGAACGGTCCCGCGTGGAACTGGCGCGTGCTGGACACGCCCAGCTTGATCTTCTTGCGCCGCAGCGTGCGCTCGGGGATCGTGATCGTGGGCACGGCGCCGGCGTGGTACAGGTCGAGGTCACTTGGACCCGTGCAGATCGTGTCCAGGTAGTTCGGGTCGTCGACCGGCGAATGGAACAGGAGCCGCATCGCGCCGGGATGACCACCCACCTCGAAGCCGTCGAAGTCCTGCAGCACCTTGTCGGTGCACGGCGGGCCGCCGTCCGGCCCCTGGACGGTCGCCGACGTGAGGCCCGAGTAGAAGAAGTCGCCGGTGGCGTCCACGTGGCTGCCGGCGATGCCGAACGCGGCCACGCCGTCGCCGCCGCTGAAGCTGTAGCGCACCGTGCCGCTGTAGCCGCACACGCCGGCGCGGGCGCAGGCGGGTCCGCCGTCGCCGTGGAAGGTCACCACCTCGGACAGGCTGACCGCGGTGATCGAGAAGGCATAGCGGCGCGGTCGCGCAGCGCTCGCGGGAGCGGCAAGCGCGAGCGCCAGCAGCCCTGCCACGGCAACGACGACGACCCCGCGAGTCACCAGTCGAGTGTCCTCGCGTAACCCGTCGCTGTCAATCCGGCTGCTTCGCGAAGGCCTTCGTTTGCGGCAATTAGCACGGCCGCCCGGCGGGGCTCCGTTGCTAACCTCCCGAGGACTCTTTCGAAGAGCCAATACACGCATGCCGCCAACCGGAGGCGGCGCTGAAAGGAACACATGAATGAAGTAAGCGCTCCGCAAGCGCACCGCGTCTCGGTCGACGTTGGGGGAACGGAGATCTCGTTTGAGACCGGGAAGCTCGCCAAGCAGGCGAGCGGATCCGTGGTCGTGCAGGCAGGGGACACGATGGTCCTCGGCACGGCCACAGCAGGAAACCTTCGCGACGTCGACTTTCTGCCGCTCACGGTGGATGTCGAGGAGCGGATGTACGCCGCGGGCAAGATCCCCGGCAGTTTCTTCAAGCGTGAGGGTCGCGCAGGCGAGAAGGGAACCCTCACCGCACGCATGATCGACAGGCCGCTGCGGCCGCTCTTCCCCAAGGGCTGGCGCCGCGAGACGCAACTCGTCTCGATTCCGATGTCCGTCGATCACGTGAACCCGTACGACATCCTCGCGATGAACGGCGCGAGCGCCGCGCTGATGGTGTCGGACATCCCCTTCCCGGTGCCGGTCGGCGCAGTGCGCATCGGCATGGACGACGAGCGTGGCTTCGTCGTCAACCCCGAGGAGGAGACGCTGCTCGAGACGAGCCTCGACCTCGTGGTCGCGGGCACCGAGGAGGCCATCCTCATGGTCGAGGCGGGCGCCAACGAGGTGTCCGAGGCCGAGATCCTCGACGCGCTCGACATCGCGCACGCCGAGATCAAGAAGCTCTGCGAGGCGCAGCGCGAGCTGCAGAAGCTCGCGGGCAAGGAGAAGGCGGAGGTGGAGGTTCCGAAGGCGGACGAGGGTCTGCTCACGGAGATCACCGACCGCTTCGGCTCGGCTCTCAACGAGGCGACGCAGGTCGAGGACAAGCTCGATCGCCAGGACGCGACCAAGAAGGTCGAGGAGGAAGTCCTCGAGGCCTTCAGCGGCGACGCCGACGCCGACGACTACGCCGACAAGCGCGCTGCCGCGCAGCTCGCGTTCGACAAGCTCGAGAAGGACATCATCCGCCGCCGGATCGCCGTGGACAAGAAGCGTCCCGACGGCCGTGGCGCGGACGAGATCCGTCCGATCTGGATCGAGGTCGGAGTCGCGCCCCGCACGCACGGGTCGGCGATCTTCACCCGCGGCCAGACGCAGGCGTTCTCGGTCGCCGCACTCGGAACGACGCGCGAGGAGATGAGGCTCGACACGCTCGGCCTCCAGACCGCCAAGCGCTACTTCCACCACTACAACTTCCCGCCGTTCTCGGTCGGGGAGGCCGGCTTCATGCGCGGGCCCAAGCGCCGCGACATCGGCCATGGCGCGCTCGCCGAGCGGGCGCTCGTGCCGATGATCCCGTCGCAGGAGGAGTTCCCGTACACGATCCGCGTGGTCTCGGACATCTTCGAGTCCAACGGCTCGTCGTCGATGGCGTCGGTGTGTGGCTCCTCGCTGTCCCTGATGGACGCGGGCGTGCCGATCAAGAAGCCGGTCGCGGGCATCGCGATGGGCCTGATCAAGGAGGGCGACGACTACATCGTCCTGTCCGACATCGCCGGCGTTGAGGACCACCTCGGCGACATGGACTTCAAGGTCGCCGGCACCGCCGACGGCATCACGGCGCTCCAGATGGACATCAAGATCTCGGGCGTCACGTTCGACATCCTGCGCGACGCGCTCGAGCAGGCCCAGAAGGGCCGCACGGCGATCCTCGCCAAGATGGCCGACGCGATCGGCGGGCCGCGCGAGGAGCTCTCCCCGTACGCGCCGCGGATCACCTCGATCCAGATCGACGTCGACAAGATCGGCATGGTCATCGGCAAGGGCGGCGAGACGATTCGCGCGCTGTCCGAGGAGTTCGAGGCGCAGATCGACGTCTCCGACGACGGCACGATCCTGGTCTACGCGGCCTCCGGGGAGCAGGGCGACGGTCTCATCGACCGCATCCGCTCGATGACCAAGGAGGTCGAGGTCGGCGACGAGTACACCGGCAAGGTCGTGAAGACGACCACGTTCGGCGCCTTCGTCGAGCTCTCAAAGGGCACCGACGGCCTGCTGCACATCTCGAACATCTCGCCCGGCCAGCGGGCCGAGTCCGTCGAGGACGTGCTCAACCGCGGCGACGAGGTGAACGTGCGCGTGGTCGAGGTCGACAAGGAGCGCGGCCGGATCGGGCTGCGCCTCGCGGACGACCCGGACATCGCCGGCAAGACGGCCGAGGAGCTGGCTGCAGTGGGCACGGGCGACCGTGGTCCGCGCGGCGGCGGCGGCGACCGCGGCCCGCGGCGTGACCGCGGCGGACGCGGACGAGACGGCGGCGGCAACGGCGGCGGCGGCGGCGATCACAGGCGCGATCGACGCTGAGCACGTCCGACGGACACCAGCTGACCGAGCTCGACTCGGGCGTCCGGGTCGTCACCGAGGAGATGCCCTCGGTGCGCTCGGTCGCGCTCGGCTTCTGGATCCGTGTCGGCTCACGCAACGAGACGACGGAGCAGGCGGGGATCTCGCACTTCCTCGAGCACCTGCTGTTCAAGGGCACCAACCGCTTCAGCTCGACCGAGATCGACCAGATCTTCGACGGGCTGGGCGCGGAGATCAACGCGGGGACGGGCAAGGAGACCACGTCGGTCTACTCGCGCTTCCTCGACCAGCATCTCGACCGCGCGTTCGACGTGATGGCGGACATGGTGCTGCGCCCGACCTACCCGGACATCGATTCCGAGCGCCAGGTGGTGATCGAGGAGATCGCCATGTACGAGGACGAGCCGTCCGACAAGGTGCACGACGTGCTGTCGAGCGCCGTGTTCGGCGACCATCCGCTCGGACGCCCGATCATCGGCACCGCGGACGTGATCGCGGGCGTGCCGGTGCCGGATCTCGCCGCCTACCACGACGGGCGCTACACGGCGCCCAACCTCGTGGTGGCGGGCGCCGGCCGCGTATCGCACGAGAAGCTCATCGCGCTCGTGGAGCAGGCGTTCACGGCCGGACCCGGGGAGGCGAACGTGCCCGAGGCGGCCCAGCCGACCACGGAGCCGCGCGTTTGCTTCCACGAGAAGCAGACCGAGCAGTACCACCTGTGCCTCGGTGCGCCGGGGCTGCCGCGGGGCGACGAGCGCCGCTTCATCCTGCGCGTGCTCGACACGATTCTCGGCGGCTCTTCGTCGTCGCGCCTGTTCCAGGAGGTGCGCGAGAAGCGCGGCCTGGCGTATTCGGTCTACTCGTACGCGAGCCAGTACCAGGACTCCGGCCAGGTGGCGCTGTACGTCGGCACCCGCCCGGACCGCGTGCGCGAGGCGATGGACGTGATCGGCGACGAGCTGCGCAAGCTGCAGGACGCCGACTCGATCACGGACGAGGAGCTGGTCCGCGCGAAGGAGAATGTGAAGGGCCGCACCGTGCTCTCGATGGAGTCCACGCTGGCGCGGATGAACCGGCTCGGCTCGTCCGTGCTCATGGGCGTGCCGCTGTTGACGCTCGACGAGATCGTCGCCGCCATCGACTCGGTCACGCTCGAGCAGGTCGCGGGCCTGGCGCGCGAGCTGTTCGATCCCGAGCGGATGTCGGCCGCGGGTGTGGGCGGCTCCGAGGACAGCTTCATCGCCGCGCTCGAAGCCGTAAATCCCGCGCTAGTCGCGGCGTGATTCCATACGCGGCGTGATCAACGTCGCGGTGTCCGGCGCCGCCGGGCGAATGGGGAAGACGGTCTGCCACGCGGTCGACGGCGCGGAGGACATGGCCCTTGTGGGCCGCGCGGATCCTCTTCTGGATACGCACCTCCAGGATGTCCTGGGCGACGCCGACGTGATCGTGGACTTCTCCCAGCCCCACGCCGCGCTCGAGAACGCGCGTCACTGCCTCGATGCGGGCGTGCACTGCGTGATGGGGACGACAGGCCAGGACTTCTCTGAGCTCGAGGGCGTGGGCTCGGCCAACCTGTTCGTGGCGCCCAACTTCGCCATCGGCGCGGTGCTGATGATGGAGGCGGCCAAGCTCGTGGCCCCGCACATGCCGGAGTGCGAGATCATCGAGCTCCACCACGACCAGAAGGTCGACGCGCCGTCCGGCACCGCGGCCCGCACCGCCGATCTGATCCGCGAGGCAGGCGGCAACGTGCACGAGCCAATCCACTCCGTGCGACTGCCAGGGCTCGTGGCGCACCAGGAGGTCTTGTTCGGCGGCCTCGGCCAGACGCTCTCGATCCGCCACGACTCGATCTCCCGCGAGTCCTTCATGCCCGGAGTGCTGCTGGCAATCCGCCGCGTAGGCACCCTGGAGCGCTCGCCCACGATCGGGCTAGAAAACCTCCTCTAGGGGGGCGAAAACCAGACGCTCTTCACCTTTACCACCGTATGGGTGGCAAACGTGAAGAGCGCGCGGCCGCGCTGGCTGTTCTGGCCAGTCGGCAGCACGGGGTGGTGGCCCTACGGCAGCTGCTGGCAATTGGCTTCACTCGCCGGGAGGCCGAGGGGATGGTGCGGTCCAAGCGGCTGCATCGCCTTCATCGCGGTGTTTATGCCGTCGGCCATGTGAACGTAACTCGCGAGGGCTGGTTCATGGCGTCGGTGCTGGCGTGCGGGCCCGATGCGGTGCTGAGCCACTGGAGCGCCGCCGCGCATTGGAGCCTCCTGGGATGGAGGGGTGGCGCGGCTGTCGATGTGTCGGTGACTACCCATCGCCGGCGAACGGCAGCAACAAGGACACACTGGGTGCCGGGGCTCAATCCGAGTGAGCGCACGCTGCGTCACGGCATCCCGATCACCACGGTGGCGCGAACGCTGCTGGATCTCGCGCCCATCGCCACCCCGAAGCAACTACGCCGCGCCACCAACCAGGCCGAGCGCGAGGGCTTGCTCAATCCCCAAGCGGTGCAGGAGCTGATCGCGAGACACCCCCGCCGAGCCGGAATGAAGGCGTTCGTCGCCGTTACCGCCGCAGTAACCGCCGGCACCAGCCGCACCCGCTCCGACCTCGAGGCGGATTTCCTGACGCTCTGCCGCCGGGCGGGCATAGAGCGACCGGTGGTCAACGGCGAAGTCGAGGGCTATGAGGTCGACATGCACTGGCCCGGCACGAACCTCATCGTCGAGCTCGACAGCTGGGAGTACCACCGCACGCCCACGTCGTTCGACCAGGACCGCCGCAAGGACGCTCATCTGAAGCTGTGCGGCTACACCGTGATCCGCGTCAGCGACGCATGGCTGCGCGACGACCCGGACGGGGTCGTCGGGACTATCCGTGCGTTGCTGAGGACCTAGCGGCGGTGTCGGCCTGGCCGCCCGCGCCGACCGGCGCCGATGCCGCGTCGCCCTGCTCGGCGATCGCGTCGTTGAAGGCCTTCTCGACCTCGGGCATGTACTTCGACACCTCGCGGTCCTGCAGCGGGCCGATCACGTCGCGCATGGCGAGAATCGCGCGCGCCCAGCCGGGGGCCACCACGCGCCGGGCACGGCTTTCGATGCCCTGCTCGACGGCGTCGACCGCCACCGACAGCGGGTAGGTCTTGCCGAGCGGGCCCTTCATCCGGCCGCGCATGATCCCGCCGGCCGGGCTGGCGTCGCCGCCGGCCACCATGTCGGTCTGGATCCAGGAGAAGTACGCCACGCCGACCGCGACGCCCTTGTGCGCCATCTCGCTCCGCAGCGAGTCGCCGAACGCCTCGACTCCCGCCTTCGCGGCGGAGTACGCCGACATCACCGGCCCGTGGACCGCAGCGGCCATCGAGGCCACCGGCAGCACGTAGCCGCGCCGCTCGACGATGTACGGCAGGCAGGTGCGCACCGTGCGCCACACGCCCAACAGGTTCACCTCGATCACGCGCTCCCAGGAGCGCGGGTCGACGGTCTCGACGAGCCCGGCCACGGCCACGCCCGCGTTCGCCATCACCACGTCGATGCCGCCGAAGCGCTCGGCGGTGCCCGAGGCGGCGCGCTCGAGGGCGTCCCAATCGGTCACGTCCGTCTCGAACCAGATCGCCTCCGAGCCGCACTGCGCGGCCACCTTCTGGAGCTCCTCTGGCTCGAGCCCCACGAGCGACACCTTCGCGCCCTTGGCCGCCAGGCGGCGCGCCGTCTCGGCGCCGATGCCGCGCGCGGCGCCCGTGATCAATACCGACTTGCCTGCTACCGGATAACTCGCCATGCGAGGACCCTAGCCAGTTTGTGCCGCCGCTGCCGCGCTCCGTGGAGCGTCAGGCGCTGAAGCCGAAGCGCCGGCTCACGCCGGCCACCGCCTGCTGCACACCGGCGCTGACGGCGGCGGGGTCGAGGTGCCGGGGTACCAGCACTCCCGTGGGGAACCCCTTCTGGTGCGCGTTGTTCAGGCCGTTGACCACCTGACCCCGCTGCGGGCCGAGGTAGGTGCTGATCTGGTGGGAGAGATTGGAGGCACGCGTAATCAGGCCGAACGCGTCCTGATAGTTGCGGCGGCCCTCCGGCGTGAAGCCGCCCACGCGCGCCGCTGTGGCGTACTCGCGCGCGCCCTGGGCGGCGAGCCGGCTCATCACCTGGGCGGTCACGCCCGGGTCGTTGAAGGCGGGCTTCGACATCGCGGCGCTGATCGCGGCGTCGAGCAGCTGGCCCTGCACGAGCCCCATGCGGTTCGTCACGCCGAGGGCCGGCAGGCGCTGGTTGATCTCGGTGAAGATCACGGGGAAGGCCGCGCTCACCTCACGGTCGAGCGCGAAGTCCTTCTGCCGCACCGACGCGCTGATCGCCGGGTAGAGCGCCCGCGCGGCCGCGGTCTGCCCTGTCGCGAAGCCGTACTTCGCGTTGTTGTAGAGCCGCGCGGCCACGAGCAGGTGCACGCGCATCTCCTCGCCGGTCATGTCCGCGGCGATCTCGGATGCCGGATGCCGGGCCGAGGGCGGGCCCTGGGGCGGCTTGAGCGAACCGCCGCCGCCACCGCCGCCTCCACATGAGGCGAGCAGAATCGAGGCGGCGAGCGCCGCCAACGCCGGGGCGAGTCGCCTCACGCGGCGGCCGACTGTGCGCTGCGGAGCGCCCTCGGGACCACGAAGCGGATGCCCGAGCGCTCGTCATCGATCGAGCAGGTCTTGTTGTCGATCAGGCCGCGCCGCTTGCCGCCGGGAACGAGCAGCATCTGGTTGACGTAGCTCTCCTGGCCGCGCTTCGGCGTGATCAGCCACAGGAAGCCCGTGTCGCGCAGCCGCGGGCGATAGCTCTCGAAGACCTGGTCGGCCTCCTCGACGGACTGCACCATCACGATCGCGCCATCCAGCTCGCCGGAGCGCACGAGGCCCCGTCCGAGCACCTCTTTTACGTCCCGGCGAAGGCCCGCGCCGACGTCGCCGACCACCTCGACGCGCTGGTCGGGCTTGATGCCGAGCTTCTGCACGGCGCTGCGATGGCTGTAGTCAGTCGTGGTCTGAGTCATGAATCGGCCGCAAATTATGCCTTGTGGCCCCGATAACGCGCCGATTTCCGCATGGGATGCGGGGGAAACGGCAATTGGTCCCCGACTCCTGGGATAATCGGCCCATGACGTTCGGGGGAATACTCACTGCGATGGTCACGCCGTTCGACGAGCGAGGCCGGGTGGACGAGGACGCATTTGTGGCTATGTGCCACCACTTGCTCGAGAACGGCAGCGACGGCCTGGTGGTAGCCGGCACCACCGGCGAGGGCGCCACGCTGTCCGACGAGGAGAAGGTCCGCATCTGGGAGCTGGCCGTGGCCGAGGCGGGCGGGGCGCCCGTGATCGCCGGCACCGGCACCTACGACACGCGCCACTCCGTCCACCTCACCGAGCAGGCCACCGAGGCCGGGGTGGACGGTGTGCTCGTGGTCACCCCTTACTACAACAAGCCGAACCGCCGCGGCCTGCGCGCCCATTTCGAGGCGGTCGCGGCCGCCACCAACCTGCCCGTGGTGATCTACAACATCCCCGGCCGCTGCGTGATCGACCTGCCGAACGAGTTCCTCCGCGAGCTCGCCCAGGCGATCCCCAACGTCGCGGCCGTGAAGCAGGCGCGGGTCGAGGACATCGAGGCGATCGACGGCATGGACCTGCTCGCGGGTAACGACGACAAGCTGGCCGAGGTGCTCGACAAGGGCGGCACCGGCGGCATCTGCGTGGCATCGCACGTCGTGGGCCGCGAGATGCGCCGGATGATCGACGAGCCCGACCAGCGCCACGAGATCCACAACTCGCTCATGGATATCTTCGACGTGATGTTCATCACCGCCAGCCCCACGCCCGTGAAGGCGGCGCTCAACATGCTCGGCATCACGGCGGGCACGCTGCGCCTGCCGATGGTCGAGGCGTCGGAAGAGGAGGAGCAGGAGATCCGCGGCGTACTCGAGCGCCACGGCCTCTTGAGCGCGGTTTGAGCGGCACCCTTCGCGTCCTCCCTCTAGGCGGGCTCGGGGAGATCGGCAAGAACATGATGGTCGTCGAGTACGACGGCCGGATCGTGGTCGTCGACACCGGGCTCATGTTCCCCACGCCCGACCAGCTCGGCATCGACCTCGTGCTGCCGGACTTCACCTACCTGCGCGAGCGCGCCGAGGACATCGAGGCGATCGTGCTCACCCACGGGCACGAGGACCACGTGGGCGCGCTGCCGTACGTGCTGCGCGAGCTGGGCGAGCACGCGCCGAACGTCTACGGCGGTCCGCTGACCGTCGCGATGGTGCGCTCGAAGCTCGACGAGCACAAGCTGAAGGACATGCCGGTGTTCGAGGTGGACCCGGGCGAGCCGATCGAGTGCGGGCCGTTCGAGGTGGAGATGGTGAAGATGGCGCACTCGATCCCGGACTCGTTCGCCGTCGCGCTCACCTGCGAGCTCGGCACCACGCTCGTCACCGGCGACTACAAGTTCGACCAGACCCCGGTGGACGGCGTGCCGGCCGACGTCTCGCGCCTGGCGGAGTTCGGCCGCGAGGGCCTGCTGCTCCTCTGCGGCGACTCCACGAACGTGCTGCGCCCGGGCGTGGCTGACTCGGAGTCGAGCGTGGGGCCGCACCTCGAGCAGGCGCTGTCGCGCTGCGAGGGGCGCGTGATCGTCACCTGCTTCGCATCCAACATCCACCGTGTGCAGCAGGTGGTGGACGCCGCGGCGACGCTCGGGCGCAAGGTGGCGCTCGTGGGGCGCTCGATGCGCAAGAACGTGAACATCGGCCGCAGCCTCGGCCACATCCACATCCCCGACGGGATGATGGTGCCGGTGCGCGAGATCGAGGACTTCCCGGACCACAGGATGGTCGTGATCTCGACGGGCAGCCAGGGCGAGCCGCTGTCAGCCCTGCGGCGCATGGCGCACGGCGACCACCCGCAGGTGGAGCTCCACAGCGGCGACACCGTGATCTTCTCGGCCACACCGGTGCCCGGCAACGAGCGAGCGGTGAACGAGACGATCGACCGCATCTACCACCTCGGCGCCGACGTGATCACCCCGCAGGACGCGCCCATCCACGCGAGCGGCCACGGCTACGCCGAGGAGCTCAAGCTGATGATCAACCTCACCAGTCCGCGCTACGTGATGCCGGTGCACGGCGACCACCGCCGCATCCGCGCGCACGCCGAGCTGGCGGAGGCGGTTGGGGTGGACGCCGAGGACATCTTCCGCGGCGAGAACGGCCTGCCGCTCGAGATCGACGAGCAGCGGGCCGGCTTTGTCGAGCGCGAGCAGGCCGGCATGGTGTTCGTCGACGGCGTCGACGTCGGGGACATCGAGGACGTGGCGCTGCGCGACCGCCGCATGCTGTCGGCAGACGGCATCTTCATCGTGGTCGCGACGATCTCAGAGCAGGACGGCCGCTCCGTGGCGCCGCCCGAGATCATCTTCCGCGGCGTGCCCTTCGCCGAGGACGCCGACGGCCTGCTGGAGGACATCCGTGAGGCGGTGGAGGAGTCGCTCGAGCGCTCGGCCGAGGAGGAGATCAGGGAGATCGACCTGCTCCAGACCCATCTGCACGACGACGTCGCGCGCTTCGTCTACGACCGGCTCAAGCGCCGGCCGATGGTGTTGCCGGTCGTGGTCGAGGTCTAACGGTCAACGGTCAACGGTCAACGGTCAACGGTGAACGGTCAACGATTTCGTGCCGAGCACCGGGCAGTGTGACCACAAACCGGGCCCCGCCGGAGGCCGGGCTCTCGAGCACCACTGACCCGCCGTGACCATCGGCGACCGCTTTGACGATCGCCAATCCCAGCCCGCTCCCCGAGCGCGAGCCGGCGTCGCCGTCGCCGCGGACGAAGCGGTCGAAGATGCGGTCGCGCAGCTCGGGGGGCACGCCGGGGCCGTCGTCCTCGACGGTGAGCGTGACCGCCGCGCCCTCATGGCGCAACGACGCGTGCACGTGGCTGCCGGGCGGCGTGTGGCTGACCGCGTTGCCGATCAGGTTGACGGTGAGGCGGTGAAGCTCGTCGGGCGCGCCGTCGACCATCAGCACGGACTCGTCTGCGTCCACGGACAGGTCGTGATCGATGGCGGTTGGCGCCACCTCGGCCGCGGCCTCGCGCACCACGGAGGCGAGGTTCACGGGCTCGTGCGGCACCTGGCGCCCGGCGTCGGCGCGGGCAAGCAGAAGCAGGTCCGCCACCAGGCGCCGCATCCGCTGGGAGGAGCGCAGCGCCGCGCCGGCGATCTCGCGGTCCTCGCCCTCGAGGTCCGCCTCGAGCAGCTCGAGGTTCGTGAGGATGCTCGTGAGCGGCGTGCGCAGCTCGTGCGAGGCGTCGGCCACGAACTCGCGCTGGCGCTCGAGCATCGCCTGTGTCTCGCTGCGC
>DASXCV010000164.1:0-40541 GCA_036491015.1 Thermoleophilaceae bacterium
AGTGGGAGTACTTGACGGCAAGGCGGCGATCGTCACAGGATCGGCGCGCGGCATCGGCAGGGCGACGGCGGAGCTGCTCGTCTCCGAGGGCGCAAAGGTCCTGATCAACGACCTCGACGGCGACGTGGCCGAGCAGGCCGCCGGCGAGATCCAGGGCGAGACGACGGTGTTCGCCGGCGACCTCACCAAGCCGGACACGCCGGACGAGCTCGTGAAGAAGGCGCTCGACGACTTCGGGCAGCTCGACATCATCGTGAACAACGCCGGCTACACCTGGGACGGCGTGGTCCACAAGATGAGCGACGAGCAGTTCCAGGCGATGCTCGACATCCACACGATCGTGCCCTTCCGGATCGCCCGCGCGGCCGCGCCCTTCCTGCGCGAGACGGCCAAGAAGGAGAAGGAGGAGGGCGTTGAGAACTTCCGCAAGATCGTCAACGTCAGCTCGATCTCGGGCACGATGGGCAACGCGGGCCAGGCGAACTACTCGGCCGCGAAGGCGGGCCTCGTAGGCCTCACGAAGACGCTGGCCAAGGAGTGGGGCGGCTTCAAGATCAACGTGAACGCGGTGGCGTTCGGCTTCGTGGAGACGCGCCTGACGGCCGCCAAGGAGACCTCGGAGAAGATCGAGCGCGGCGGCCAGGAGATCCAGCTGGGCATCCCGGAGCAGATGCGCTCCATGGCGTCCGCGATCATTCCGCTGGGACGACCTGCGACTCCCGCCGAGGCTGCCGGCGGAATCTTCATCCTATGTACACCTTGGGCGAACTACATTCACGGCCAGGTACTTCACATCACCGGCGGCCAGTTTGGTGGCATGACCGGTTGAGCACCGGGCTCTTGTCTGTTAACCGCATCTCGTAACCGCACGCTCTTCGCAGTAATAGCCGCGCTTCTCGTGGTGCTCATCGTCGGCGCGCTGTTGCTCGGCGGGCGCCACGGGAAGACCGGCGGCAACCAGGCCTCGGCCACGCTCGCCGCGCTCGAAAGCAATCTGCTGCTGATCGAGGGCAGGGTGGAGAACCTCCGCGGGCTCGACTTCAACAGGCGCCCCCTGCCGGTGCTGGTTGCACCGTCCGCGGTGAAGAAGGAGGGGCTCGCCGAGCTCGACCAGGAGGTGACGCCCGCACAGGAGGCGGCCGACGACGAGCTGCTCAAGCTGCTCGGGCTGATCCCGGCCAGCTCGAACCTGCGCTCGATCCAGGCCGACGTGTTCCAGGAGCAGGTGGCGGGCTTCTACGACCCGCAGACGGGGCGGCTCGCGCTCGTGAAGAACGCGGGCGCCTCCGACGAGTCGGTGGCGGAGATCACGCTGGCCCACGAGCTCACGCACGCGCTCGACGACCAGCGCTTCGGGCTGAAGGACGTGCCGCCCGGCACCGACGACGCCGCGACGGCCTACAACTCGCTCGTGGAGGGCGACGCGACGTCCGTAATGACGCGCTACGCCACCAGGTACCTGACGGGCTCGAACCTGCTCGGGGCGCTGTTCACGAGCTCGACCTCGGGCACGGCGCAACTGCCCCCATACATCCTGGCGTCGCTCGAGTTCCCCTACCTCGAGGGCCAGCGCTTCGTGGACACCCTCTACCGCGTCGGCGCCCACAGCTGGAAGCTCGTGAACGGGGCGTTCAAGTTCCGGCCGCCGATCAGCACGCAGCAGATCCTCAACCCGCTCGACTACATCCACAACGTCAAGCCGCTGCCGGTGCGGCTGCGGGTGAAGCCGCTGCTCGGCAAGGGGTGGCGGCCGATCGCGGCCAGCTCCATGGGCGAGTTCGACACCCGGCAGCTGCTGCAGCTCGGCATCGGGTCCGCGCGCGCGCCCGATGTGGCGGGCGCCTGGCGCGGCGGGCGCTACCAGCTCTGGCGCCGCGGCGCGATGCCCGCCAACGGCTGCGCGGCGCCGTGCCGCGCGCGCGATTCGCTCGTGATCGCCTGGCGCACCACGCCGGGAGCCGCCACCCAGGCGTTCGAGACGGGCCTCGGCGCCTACGTGACGAAGGGGCTCGAGGGCCGTGCTCGCGGCCACAACCTCTGGACGATCCCGGGCGGCGCGGCCTCGGTCTCGACGGTGGGCGACAACACCGTGCTCGCGCTCGCTCCGGATGTGGTGCTCGCGAGCGTGCTGTCCGACCACGCGGTCGCCCCCACGCTAGGCCGCTGACAGCTCCTCGCGCAGACCGCCGAGGAACGCCTCGACGGCGGGCGGGCGGCGCCGGCCGTCGCGGTAGAGCACGGACACCGGGATGCGCGGCAGCTTCGGCGCGATCGGCACGGCCACGAGCTCGGGCCCGGGGCGGCGCGCGTACGAGCGCGGCAGCACCGACACGCCGAGGCCCTGGGCGGTGAGCTCCCTCACGGTCGACGCCTCGTTCGACTCGTAGGACACGCGCAGCGTCGTCCCCGCCTCCCGCAGCGCGTCCTCGAGCGCGAGCCGCAGCGAGGCGCCGGTGATCGGCGCGATCAGCGGCTCGTCCGCAAGCGAGGCGAGTGCCACGCGGCGGCGCTTCGCGAGCGGGTGGCCGGGCGCGACCATCAGCGCCAGCTCGTCGTCGAAGAGCTTCTCCCCCACCACGCCCTCGCCCGCGCTGTCCGGCAGGCAGAAGGCGAAGCAGAGGTCGAGGCGATCGGCGCGCAGGAGCTCGAGCGTGTCGGCGAGCGTCGTCTCGATCAGGCGAATGTCGACCGCCGGATGGCGCTCTCGGAAGCGGGCGAGCAGCGGCGCGGGATCGAGCGCACCCACGGCCGGGATCACGCCGAGGGCGAGCGTGCCGCGCAGGAGGCCGTGCAGCTCGTCGATCTCGGCGCGGAGGGCGTCGGCGTCGGCGAGGATGCGCCCGGCGCGGGCCAGCGCCAATTCGCCTGCCTCGGTCACGAGCACGCGCCGCGTGGTCCTGCTGAGCAGCTCCACCCCCAGCTCCTGCTCGAGCCGGCGCACCTGCTGCGACACCGCCGGCTGCGCCACGTGCAGCTCCTGCGCGGCGAGCGTGAAGCTGCCGTGCCGGGCCACCGCGGCGAGGTAGCGAAGCTGCCGGAGCTCCATTCCACTCATAATAAGCCGTTATGAATCGCCTAACAACTCTGTTTTTGACTTATCTCTGAGCGAGGCGGACACTAGGGGCGTGCAAGTGAGAGCCTCCGCCGACCTCCGTAGCGGACTCGGCCCCGGCGACATCGGGGCGATCACCAGCCTGCACGGGCGCGAATACGCGGACGAGTGGGGGCTCGACTACACGTTCGAGGCCTACGTGGGCGAGTCGATCTCGCGCTTCGCGCACGAGCTGGCGCGCGATACGGAGGCCGGTCAGGTGTGGATCGCCGAGGACGAAGACGGCGTGGCCGGCTGCATCGCGATCACGCGGCTGAGCGAGTCGGAGGGCTGGCTGCGCTGGTTCGTGATCGACCGCCGTGCCCGCGGCCAGGGCCTCGGCCGGCGCCTGCTGACCGAGGCGCTCGCGTACGCGCGCGAGCGCTTCGAGGTCGTGCGGCTCGAGACCTTCAGCGAGCTGACCACGGCCGGCCACCTGTACCGCTCCGCCGGGTTCACGGTGACCGACTCGGAGCCCCGCGACCAGTGGGGCCGCGAGATCGAGCTGCAGCACTACGAAGTCCGCTTCTGACGCCCCGCGGTTAGGCTGCGCCGATCGTGAGGATCGTCGCGGCGGTGCATCAGGACGACGGCGGCCCGGTGGTGTTCGGCCAGGTGATTCGCGAGCTCGGACACGAGCTCGTGGAGTGGCGGCCGTCCGAAGGGCCGCCACCCGGCGGTGGCGACGCCGCGATCGTGTTCGGCGGCTCGATGCACTTCGACCAGGAGGACGAGCATCCCTGGCTGCGGCCGGAGGCCGACTGGATCCGCTCGCTGCTCGCCGATCGGGTGCCCACGCTCGGGGTGTGCCTCGGGGCCGAGATGCTGGGCCACGCCGCCGGCTGGCCGGTGGCGCGGCTGGCGCGCTCCGAGATCGGCTGGCACGACGTCGAGCTCACCCCCGCCGCCCCCGGCGACCCGCTGCTTGCGGGCGCACCGGCCCGCTTCCCGGCGTTCCAGTGGCACAGCTACGCCGCCGTGCCGCCCGCCGACGCGGTGGTGCTCGCGGTCAACCCGTCATGCGCGCAGGCCTTCCGGGTGGGCGAGCGCGCGTGGGGCATCCAGTTCCACGCGGAGGTCGACTCCGCGGCGATCGAGCACTGGCTCGACGACGGCGCCGGCGGCGAGGACGTGCGCGAGGTGGGGCTCGACATCGAGGCCGAGCGCGAGCGCACGCGGCGCGAGATCGCGGCCTGGAACGACTTCGGCCGCGCGCTCATCACGCGCTTCGTGGAGGCGGCGGCGGCCTAGCGCCTACGCGCCGGCGGGCTGCTCGGCCACGAGCTTCAGGAGCTCCTCGCGGCTGGGTCCGGGCCACTGGATCGGCGGGTGTTCCTCGGCCAGCTCCACCACGCGATCGACCATTCCCGGCCGCCCGAACACCTCGTTCGGGAGCGTCAGGCAGCCGGCGATCTCGAGCATGCCGCGGAACACCTCCGGGTCGTGGGGCGCCGCGGCCTCGAGCGCGCGGCCGAGCCCGTCCCTGAAGTCGCGCGGTCCGGGCGGCTCGAGCCCGTTGCGGAGCGCCTCCATCTCGGCGAGCCGTGCCCGGTCCACCGTCACGGTGCCGCGGTACCAGGGCGTCAGCTCGCGCTCGGTCATCTCGTCGTAGGCCTCCGCGAAGCCCAGCGGGTCGTCCAGCTCGGAGCGCACCAGATCGCGCAGCCCCACCACGTGCGCGAGGCCGAGCGAGATGCCGCGGCCGAGCGACGGGTTGGTGCACGCCCAGGCGTCCGCCACCGCCACCACGCCGGTGGCGATCGGCCCGCCGTCCGACACGAAGCGGCGGTAACGGTCGATCAGCCCGCCCATCGACAGCACGTCGGTGATCGGCTCCCCCGCCAGCCACTGCTCGTGCGCCGGGCAGGCGCGCACCACGGCTTCGAAGATCTCGGCGTGGCGGAAGCGCTTGAGCGGCTGGTCGCGCGAAGCGACGAACAGCGTTACCGACCAGGTGCCGGCGTCACTGGGCAGCGTGAGGATCGAGAACGAGCCGATCGGCGTGAGCAGCGGGCCGTATGACTCGGGCATCGTGCCGTCGGCAGACTGGAAAAAGCGCCCGTAGTAGCTGAAGCCGCTGTCCTCGGCCTCCTCGTGCACCGGCGCGCAGCCCTCCTCGGCGAGCCACTTGGGCAGCGCCGAGCGGCGGCCCATCGCGTCCACCACGAGGTCGGCCTCGAGCTCCTCGCCCGACTCCGTGCGAACGCCGTGGAAGTGCGGCACCCTAGTGCCCGCGCCGTCGAGCAGGCCCACCACGCCCACCCCGCGCCGGATGTCGAGGCGCGGCTCGCGCGCGGCCACGCTGCCGAACACCTGCTCGACCGTCGTGCGCCGGGCGGTGAGGGTGGTGAGGCGCTCGTCGCCGGGACGCGGCTCGCGGTCGCTCATGAACGGAGGCATCCGCGCCAGCGGATCCACCACGGCGGCGCCCGCGTCGACCAGTCCCTGCCGCACCTCGGGGAACTCCGTCCTGATGATCTCGCTCCCGCGGGCGTGCAGGAAGTGCGCCAGGCGGAACTGGGTCACGCCGTCGCGCTCCCAGTTGTCCCACGCGTCCTCGGGCGAGGCGGGGACCGGGTGCGGGTCGCGCTCGAGCAGGGTCACGTCGTGACCGTCGCGCGCAAGGAGGATTCCGGCGGCGAGCCCGCACACCCCGCCACCCAAAACGACGATCTTGGCCATGCGCCCAGCATCTCCGGGCCGGGCGTGGAAAGCAACCCGCCCGGATCAGTCGCCCGGCTTGGGCCGCCGCTCCTCGGCGAGCGGCTTGCCGCTGGCGTCGGCGAGCCCCGCCGGCGGCCACGGGCCGAGCCAGTTGTCGCGCGCGCCGTCGATCGTGAAGATCGCGCCCGAGTAATAGTCGCCCGCGGGCGAGGCCAGGTACGCGACGAGCCAGGCCTGCTCGATCGGCTGGCCCATGCGGCCGAGCGGAACCGTGTTCGCCACCCCGGCCTTCACCGGCTCGGGGTACTTCTGGATCGCGTCGGTCTCGAAGTGGCCGCTGGCGATCGCGGTGAGCTTGACGTCGAAGCGCGACCACTCGATCGACAGCACGCGCATCATGTTCTCCACCGCGGCCCGCGCCGCCGACGAGTGCGCCATGCCGGGCAGCCCGTGATGAGGCGAGAGCGTCACGCTGATCACCTTGCCCCCGCCCGCGGGGATCATCGATTTGGTGGCCACGGCATGGGTCATCAGCCAGGTGCCCTCGAGGTTGAGCCGCACCACCGTGCGGAAGCCCTTCGCGCTGATGTCCTCGGCAGGCGACATGAACTGCCCGCCCGCGTTGTTCACGAGCGTGTGGATGCGGCCATGGCGCTCGATCACCCCGTCAACGAACCGCGCGACCTGGTCCTCCTCGCGGATGTCGCAGACCACGGCCTCGCAGCTTCCGCCCTCGCAGAGCCCGACGGTCTCCTCGAGCGGCTCGAGCCGGCGCCCGGCCACCACCACGGTCGCGCCAAGCGAGCTGAGCTCGAGGGCCGTGGCGCGGCCGAGTCCCGATCCGCCGCCGGTGACCACGATCACCTGGCCGTCGAGCAGCCCGGGTCGGAAGATCTCGGACGGCATCGGCGGCCAATCTACCGGCCAAGGTGCGTGCAAGGTCGCCCTGGCAGGCTGCGAGCGTGGACGTTCTCACCATCCGCTGCGAATGCGGGGCGACGATCAGGGCCCCGACGGCCGCCGGGCTCGTTAACGCCGCCGATGCCCACATGGCGGCGGCGCACCCCGGACTCGCGGGCGCGCTGTCCCCCGAGCAGTGGCTGGCGATGGCGGTGACGAGCCACGAGGACGAGCGCGAGCGCGCCTGAGAAATAACGGGCGCGGAGGCGCCACTCGGGTGATACTGGGGCGTGGATGGCTTCTCGCGCGGCCAAGATCCACCTCTGCGGGGACTTCGAAATGGAGCTCGCGGGGCGAGAGCTCGGGAACACGCTGCCCCGCGGGCAGCTGCGGATGCTGTGCGCCTATCTCGTGCTCAACCGCGACCGCTCGGTCACGCGCGACGAGCTGGCGGCGGCGATCTGGCCCGTGGAGGCGCCGCCGCGCCACCAGGGCGCGCTGTCGGCGCTGCTCTCGCGCCTGCGGCGAGCGCTCGGCGACGATGCGGCACTCGAGGGCCGCAGCGAGCTGCGGCTGGTCGTGCCCGGCGAGGTGTGGGTGGACGTGGAGGCGGCCGAGCGGGCCGTGGCGGAGGCCGAGCTCGCGCTCGACGGCGGCCACGTGCGCGCCGCCTGGGCGCCCGCCAGCCTCACGCTCGGCGTGGTGGAGCGCGGCCTCCTGCCCGCCCACGAGGCGCCCTGGCTCGACGAGCGCAGGCGCGACCTCGACGAGCTCGGGCTGCGCGCGCTCGAGTGCATCGCACGCGTGGGGCTCGACCTCGGCGGCTCCGAGCTGGCCGGCGCGGAGCGCGCGGCGCGCCGGCTGATCGAGCGCGCGCCATACCGCGAGTCCGGCTACCGCTTCCTGATGCAGGTTCACGAGGCGCGTGGCGACGTGGCGGAGGCGCTGCGAATCTACGAGCGGCTGCGCGTGCTGCTGCGCGAGGAGCTCGGCACCACACCGGCCGCGGACCTCCAGGAGCACCATGCCCGCCTGCTCGCGCTCGGCGACGCGCGCCCAGCTGCCGCCGTGGCCCGCCAGCCGCCGCCGCTGCCGCCCGCGCTACGCCTCGCCGGCCCGTTCGTGGGGCGCGACGAGCTGCTCGCCCAGCTCAGGGCGTCGTGGGACCTCTCCCAGCGGCTCGAGTCGCAGACCGTGGTGGTGGGCGGCGAGGCCGGCATCGGCAAGACCCGGCTTTGCGCCGAGCTGGCCCACGCGCTCGAAGACGAGGCCACCGTGCTCTACGGGCGCAGCGACGAGGAGGGCACGGTGCCCTACCAGCCGTTCGTTGAGGCGCTCGGCCACTACGTCGCGAGCACGGACCCGGACGAGCTGCGCGAGGAGCTCGCGGGCCGCGGCGGCGACCTTGCCCGGCTCGTTCCCGATCTGCACCGGATCGTTCCCGACCTGCCCGCGCCGCTCCAGGGCTCGGCGGACACCCACCGTTATCGCCTGTTCGAGGAGACCGCGGCGGTGGTGGAGGCAGCCGCGCGCTCGGCGCCGCTCCTGATCGTGCTCGACGACCTCCACTGGGCCGACCGCGCCACCCTCCACCTGCTGCGCCATCTCGCGCGCGCGAGGATGCGAGCGCCGCTGATGCTGCTTGCCACCTACCGCGCCACCGAGGTGGCGCGCGCGGAGCCGCTGGCCGGGCTGCTCGCCGACCTTCGGCGCGAGCAGCTCGTCACCCGCCTGTCGATCGAGGGCCTCGGCCGCACCGAGGTGGGCGAGCTGATCTCCCTCTTCACCGGGCAGAACCCGCCGGCGGGCGTCGCCCAGGCGCTGTACGAGGAGACCGAGGGCAACCCGTTCTTCCTCGGCGAAGTACTGCGACACCTGGGCGAGCGGGGCGCCGCGATGGCCGAGGACGGGCCGCTCCGGCTCGAAGACGTCGGCGTGCCCGAGGGCGTGCGTGAGGTCGTGGACCGCCGGCTCGGGCGTCTCGGCGAGCCCGCGGTGAGGGCGCTCCGCGAGGCGTCAGTGATCGGGCGCGAGTTCGACCTTCCCACGCTCGCGCGCGTGTCCGGGCGCGAGGAGGACGAGCTGCTCGACGCGATCGACGAGGGCGTGAGCGCGCACCTGGTGGTGGAGGTGCCGGGCACGGTCGGGCGCTACTCGTTCTCGCACGCGCTCGTGCGAAGCGCGCTGTACGACGCGCTCGGCGGAACGCGGCGCGCGCGCCTCCACCGCCAGGTGGGCGACGCCCTCGAGGAGCTGCACGCCGACGCGCTCGAGCCCCATCTCGCCGAGATCGCTCACCACTACTCGCGCGCGGACGGCGCCGAGGCCGCGGCCAAGACGATCGCCTACTCGTCGCGCGCGGGTCGCGAGGCGCTGCGCCAGCTGGCCTACGATGAGGCGCTCGCGCATTGCGAGCGGGCACTCTCCGCGCTCGATGCGAGCGGCGGGGGCGAGGACGAGCGCTGCCGCCTCCTGATCGAGCTCGGCCGCGCGCAGAACCGGGCCGGCGAGTCCGATGCGGCCAAGCGCACCTTCCAGCAGGCCGCCGACCTGGCGAGCAGCCTCGGCGACGCCGCGCAGCTCACCCGGGCCGCGCTCGGCTACTCGGGCCCGTGGCTCGAGCTCGGCACCGTTGACCCGGAGCGCCTCGAGCTGCTCGAACGCGCCCTGGAGGCCGTCGGACCCGAGGACAGCGCGCGCCGCGCGGGACTGCTCAGCCGGCTCGCGCTCGAGCTCTATTACACGGGCCCCGATCAGCGCGAGACGCTCAGCCGCGAGGCCGTGGACGTGGCGCGCCGGCTCGGCGACGGCGTGGCCCTCGCGCGGGCGTTGATGAGCAGGCGCGTGGCGATCGCGGGCTCGCCCGAGGTGGACGAGCGGCTGGCGGTGACCGCCGAGCTGATCGAGCTCGCCACCCTCGGCGGCGCGACCGAGACCGCGCTCTGGGGGCACATCTGGCGCGCCACCGACCTGCTCGAGAAGGGCGACATGGAGGCCGCCTACGCGGAGTTCGCCGCCTACGGCGACCTGGCCCGCGGCCTCCGCCAGCCCGCCTACCTCTGGCAGATCCCGCTGTTCGACGCCGTGCGCGCGCTGTTCGAGGGCCGCTTCGAGGAGATCGAGGCGCTGATCGCCGCGGGCGTGGAGATCGGCCGCAGCGCGCACGACCCGAACGCGGCCAACTACTTCGGCATCCATGGCTTCATGCTGCGCTGGGCGCAGGGGCGGCTGGCGGAGGTGGAGGAAGCCGTGAGCTCGTATGTGGAGCGCTACCCGGCCGTGCCCGCCTGGCGCTGCGGCCTCGTGCTGCTGTACGCGGAGCTCGGGCGGGACGAGGACGCCGCCCGCGAGCTCGACGCGCTGGCCACGGACGGCTTCGCCGGGTTGCCCGAGGACATCAACTGGCTGCCGGCGGTCACCTGGCTCGCGATGGGCTGCGGGCGGCTCGGCGACGCCGAGCGGGCGGCCACGCTCTACGAGCTGCTGGAGCCGCACGCGGCGCGCAACGTCGCCTCCGGCCACCCGATCTTCTGCCTCGGCGCAGTGAGCCATTACCTCGGCGTGCTGGCAACCACCGCGGGGCGGCCGGCGCTGGCGCGGCCATGGCTCGAGGATGCGCTCGAGCGCAACGAGCGCATGGGCTCGCCGCCGCTCGTCGCGCACACGCGCCACGAGCTCGCGCGGGCGCTGATCGCCGAGGGCCGCGAGGAGGACCGGGAGCGCGCCGAGGAGCTGCTCCGGCTGGCGGCCGACACCGCGGCGGAGCTGGGCATGGCCTCGCTGGCCGAGCGAGCGGCGAGCGGCCTGCCGCCGAGGTTCGCGCAACCTTCCTGAGCGAACCGCCGCGGCATCGCCGGCGGCGCCAACCGTCCCCGCAAGCCTTTAGATTTCGGCGCGATGGAGGCCTCGACCGCAACGGCGGCCCGTCAGGGCTTTCTCGAGCGGCGCTTCTCGATAGCCGAGCGCGGCAGCAGCGTGCGGGTGGAGCTGCTCGGCGGCCTCAGCACGTTCCTGACCATGTGTTACATCCTGTTCGTCAACCCGGCGATCCTGTCCGCCGCCGGGGTGCCGTTCAAGGGCGTGGCCGTGGCCACCGCGCTCGCCGCCTGCGTGACCACCGCGGCGATGGCGCTGCTCACCAACTATCCGTTCGCCCTCGCCACCGGGCTCGGGCTGAATGCCGTGGTGGCGTTCGACATCATCCTCGGGCGGAAGGTCGCCTGGCCGGTGGGAATGTCGTGCATCGTGCTCGAGGGCGTGATCGCGCTGATCTGCGTGATCCTCGGCCTCCGCGAGGCGATCATGAGGGCGATCCCGCTCTCGATGAAGCTGTCGATCGGCGTGGGGATCGGGCTGTTCATCACCCTCGTCGGGATGCGCGAGGGCGGCATCGTGATCAACGACCCGGCCACCGGCATCGCGCTCGGCGACCTGACGGCCGGGCCGCCGCTGATCGCGCTGTCGGGTGTGCTGACGGCCGCCGTCCTGAGCGCGCGCAACGTCCGCGGCTCGATCCTGATCGGAGTGTTGACGAGCACGGCGCTCGGGCTGATCTTTGGAGTGCTCGACGGGCCGAGCGGCGTGGCGCAGTGGCCCGGGGCGGGCTCGTTCGACACGATCGGTCCCGCCCTGCACTGGCACAACATCCGCGACGCCCTGGCGGTGGCGCTGATCCCCACGATCTTCGCGCTGTTCATGTCGGACTTCTTCGACACCCTGGGGACAGTGGTGGCGGTGGGCGGCTCGGGTGACCTGCTCGACGAGGAGGCGCACCTGCCGCACATTCGCAACGTGCTGCTCGTGGACTCGGCTTCCGCGTCGGTCGGGGGCGCCATGGGCGTGTCGAGCGTGACCACCTACGTGGAGAGCGGCGCCGGTGTTTCCGAGGGCGCGCGCACGGGGCTTTCGAGCCTGGTGGTGGCGGGGCTGTTCGGGCTCGCGATCTTCTTCGTCCCGCTCATCTCGATGGTCGGCCAGTCCGTGAAGTACCACGGAACCACGATCAACCCGGCGGTCGCGCCTGCGCTGATCATGGTCGGCTACCTGATGCTGCGGCTCGTGCCGGGGATCGACTGGAGCAAGCCCGAGTCGGCGCTGCCCGCGTTCCTGATCATCGCCGGCATCCCGATGACGTTCTCGATCGCCGCGGGCATCGGATTCGGCGTGTTCGGGTTCGTGGCCGTGATGGTCGCCCAGAACCGCTGGCGCGAGATCCACCCGCTGATGTACGGGCTGGTCGTGCTGTTCGGCGTCTATTACGCGTCGGACTGGCTGAGCGCCCACGTGTTTTGAGCACGGCCGCCGAACCGCAACCCGCGTCTCTTCCCCTGGCGGGAGGGAGCGAGGGGGCGACGGTGCGGCTCCATCCGCTTCTGTCCGGCGTGTGCAAGGGGCCGCCGGCCTGGTTTCACCGTGAGGAGGGGCGGCTCGGGGCCATGCACGCATTCGGCATCCGCGTGCCGCGGGCGGAGTGGATCGAGGTGCCCGTGGTCGCGTTCCTCGTCGAGCACCCCGGCTTCGGCCCGTTCCTGATCGACACCGGCTTCCACCCGTCCGTGGCCGTCGACCCGAAGCAGAACCTCGGACGGCTGAACGCGGCCTTCTTCAAGGACATCGAGATGCAGCAGTCGGACGCCGTCTCGCATCAGGTGCGCTCGCGCGGGATCGATCCGGCGTCCATCGGCCTCGTGGTGATGACGCACCTGCACGTGGACCACGCGAGCGCGATCTCGGACTTCCCGGCGGCCACCTACCTGATGTCGCGGCGCGAGTGGGAGGCGGCGGTCGAGCCGCGCGGCGCGCCGCGCGGATACGTGCGCCGGCAGTTCGACCACGCGTTCGACTACCGGCTGCTCGACTTCGACTCCTCCGCCGCCGACTCGTTCGCCACCTTCGGCCGCTCCTACGACGTGTTCGGCGACGGCAGCGTGCGGCTCGTGTCCACGCCGGGCCACACGTTCGGGCACCTGTCCGTGGTGCTGCAGCTGGCGGGGCGCGAGGCGCTCGTGGCCGGCGACGCGATCTACTCGCTGCGCACGATGCGCGAGTCGCACCTGCCCTACCGCGTGGTGGACGAGCACCTCTTCCGCCGCTCTGTGCGCGAGATCCAGCTCTACGCGGAGCAGACCCCGGACGCCGTGATCATCCCGGGGCACGACATGGCGGCCTGGCGGGCGCTGGACTCGGCGTACTGATCGTCGGGCGCTTACAGCAGCAATAAGGGCAGCCCCGGCGCTAGATTCATCACGCGTGGGGCTTTTTGCACCGGATAGGTACAAAAGTCCCGGCGCGTGGGGGCCAACCCTTTATTGCCGCGGTAAGCGCCTAAGCCGCCGCGGCGCTACGAAGCGATGGGCCGCCGCCGGGCGGCCTCAGCAGCCTCGCGCGCAGCCCGCCGCGCCGCCCGCGCGGCGCGAACCGCGCGCCGGCGGCCGCCCTCGCGCAGGCCGTTGTAGAGCTTCTGCACGTCCTCGAACACGACCTCGGACGCCGCCTGCGCCTGCTCGCGCGTGGGGTTGTCGACCTGCTCGAAGCGAATCGGATCGCCGAACTGCACGGTGACCTTGGGGAACTGCAGCCGCTTCCAGTTGCGCGCGCCCTGCGAACCGAAGATCGCCACCGGCACGACCGGCACGCCGCTCTCGAGCGCCAGCCGTCCGACGCCGGAGCGCGCTTCGCCGAGCTCGCCGGTGCGCGAGCGGCCGCCCTCGAGGTACATGAGCACCATGTCGCCGCGCGCGAGGATCGCGTGCGCGGTGATGAACGCGTCCTCGTCGCGGCGGCCGCGCAGCACGGGGAATACGCCGCCGTGCGTGTAGATCCACTGCATCGGCCGCGCGAACAGCTGCGACTTCGCCATGAACTGCACCTTGCGCCGCAGGTAGGCGGCCACGAAGAAGTGGTCGAGGAACGAGAAGTGGTTGGGCGCGAGCAGCACGGGGCCGTCGGTGGGGACCTTCTGCGAGTCGATGCAGCGGCCGCGGTAAAGGATCCCGATGTAGGGGACGAGCAGCAGGCGAACGAGCTCATACACCCAGTCGGGACGTCGGGAGCGGGCGCGCTCGTGGAAGCGCGTGAAGTACTCCACCGGCCGCGGATCCTTGTAGACCTGCTCCTTCACCCTCCTGCATTTCTACCCGATGGCGCGGCCCTGGTTACTTTGAGCCTCCCAGCCGCGCGAGCGCCCGACGGCGCGCGCCCAGCCCGCGAGCAACTCCTCGCGCGCGTCGGCGGACATCGTCGGCTCGTACCGAGCTGCCTCGCGCCACATCGCGCGCGTGTCGGCCTCCGACCACAGCCCGGTGGCCACGCCGGCCAGGTACGCGGCGCCGAGCGCCGTCGTCTCGGACACCTCGGGCACCACCACGGGCGCGCCCAGGACGTCGGCCTGGAACTTCATGAGCCACGCGTTCACCACCGCGCCGCCGTCGGCGCGCAGCTCCTCGAGCCGCTTGCCCGAGGCGGCCTCAGCCGCGCGCACGGCGTCGGTGGACTGGTAGGCGATCGCCTCGAGGGCCGCCCGCGCGAGGTGCGCGCGCCCGCTGCCGCGGGTGAGGCCGACGATCGTCCCGCGCGCGTACGGGTCCCAGTAGGGCGAGCCGAGCCCGGTGAGCGCCGGCACGAAGTACACGCCCTCGTTGCCGTCGATGGAGCGGGCGAGCTCCTCGGTCTCGTCGGCCACGCGGATGATGCCGAGGCCGTCCCGCAGCCACTGAACGGCGGCGCCGGTCACGAACACGCTCGCCTCGATCGCATAGTCCACTCGCTCTCCCACGCCCCACGCCACCGTGGTGATCAGGCCTTGGTGCGCGTCGGGCGCGCTCGTGCCCGCGTTCTGCAGCACGAAGCTGCCGGTGCCGTAGGTGTTCTTGCCGAGCCCGGGCTCGTGGCAGGCCTGCCCGTACAGCGCCGCCTGCTGGTCGCCCGCGATGCCGGCCACGGGCACGCTGCCGCCGAACTCGGTCGTGTCGCCGTACACGTGCGCGCTGGGGCAGGCCTCGGGCAGCGAGCCGGGCTTGACGCCGAGCAGCTCGCACAGCTGCTCGTCCCAGCGCAGCTCGTGGATGTCGAACAGCATCGTGCGCGAGGCGTTCGAGTAGTCGGTCACGTGGCGGCCGGTGAGCTTGAACACGAGCCACGAGTCGATCGTGCCGAACGCGGCCCTGGCGGGGTCGACGCCCGCGTGCCGGATCAGCCACTCGATCTTCGTGCCGGAGAAGTAGGGGTCGATCACGAGGCCGGTGCGCGCGCGGACGAGTGCCTCGTGGCCGCCTTCGCGGAGCTCGGCGCAGCGGTCGGCGGTGCGGCGGTCCTGCCAGACGAGCGCGCGGTGGAGCGGCTCGCCGGAGTCGCGATCCCAGGCCACGACGGTCTCGCGCTGGTTCGTGATCCCGATGCCCGCGAGGTCGCGGCCGCTCACCCCGGCCTTGTCGAGCGCCTCCTTCGCCACGCGGCGCGTGATGTCCCAGATCTCGCTCGCGTCGTGCTCCACCCAGCCGGGGCGCGGGAAGTGCTGGCGGAACTCGCTGTAGGCGCGGCCGCGCGCGTGCCCGCCGTCGTCGAAGACGATGCAGGTGGTGCCGCTCGTGCCCTGGTCGATGGCGAGGATCACCGGCGAGAAACGCGTTCGGCCCGCGCAAGATCCCATAGCTGCCGTCCGCGATGGAGGAAGCCGCCCAGGGTTCGGCCGGTGGCGCGGTGCTCGAGATCCAGCTCCACCTCGACAACTGTAAGCCCGGCGCGGATCGCGTCGATGTCCATCGCGGTCTCCATCCCAAAGCCGGGAGCAAACGGGAGCACATTGCGGAGAGCCGCCGCGGTGAGCGCGCGCTGACCCGAGAGGGGCGCCTCGAGGTACCTGCCCGTGTGCTTCTCGACGATCTTGCGGGAGGTCCTCAGCGCGACGCCGAAGCCGCCGCCCACCCGGCGGGCGAACTTCGCGATAACCACGTCCCCGTGCCCGACCAGATGCTCGAGCTCCTTGGCCGAGGCGCCCAGGTCGCCGTCGCAGAGCAGCACCACGTCCGGATCGCCCGACAGCGCGGTCTCCGCGGCGGGCGTGTTGGCCCCTCCCTTCCCCCGCCGGCGCGGCGAGCGAACCAGGTCGGCACCCGCCTCGCGGGCGATCTCCGGGGTGCGGTCCGTAGAGGCGTCGTCGGCCACGATCAGCCGCGCGCCCGGGAACGCCGAGCGCAGCGCGGCGAGCGTGTCGCCCAGCCGCTCCTCCTCGTTGCGAGCGGCCACCACGACCGCGATTTCCGCTGGCACTGACGGGTATCGTGCCGCAAACCCGCGGACAGGAGGACTTCAGTTGCCAGACGTCGAGGCTCACATCACCGGCACCGTATGGAAGATCGAGTGTCAGATCGGGCAGTCGGTGGAGGAGGGCGACACGCTCGTCATCCTCGAGTCGATGAAGATGGAGATGCCCGTGGAGGCGGAGGACGAAGGCACCGTGAAGGAGATCCGCTGCGAGGAGGGCCAGTCCGTGTCCGAGGGCGACACACTGGTGGTTCTTGAGTAGCTCCGCCGTCCAGGAACTGGCGTCGGGCAAGCTGCTGCTCGACGAGCCGGCGCCGCACGTGGCCCGGCTGAGGATCTCGAACCCCGAGAAGCGCGGGGCGCTCGACCACGACATCCTCGACGCGCTCGCCGAGACCGTCCGCGGGCTCGACGCCCGCTGCCTGCTGCTCACCGGCGACGGCAAGATGTTCTCCGCCGGCTACGACATCGGGAACCTGTCCGAGGCGAACTTCGAGCAGCGCGCGGAGGCGCTCGTCGCGCATCCGTTCCATGACGCCCTGGAGGCGCTCGAGGCGTATGAGTATCCGGCCGTGGCCGCGCTGAACGGGCACGCGATCGGCGGCGGGCTCGAACTGGCGCTGACCTGCGACATCCGCGTGGCCGCGCGCGGGATCAAGGTCGGGATGCCGCCCGCTCGCCTCGGCCTCATCTACTCGCACACGGGCCTGCGCAAGTTCATCGAGGTGTGCGGAGTGGCCAACACCGCGGAGCTGTTCTACGTGGGGCGCAACCTGGACGCCGACCGCGCGGCCACGATGGGCCTCGTGAACCAGGTTGTGGAGCGCGACGAGCTGTCCACTGTGGCGGTGGACCTCGCGGGCGAGATCGCCTCCAACGCCCCGCTCTCCTTGAAGGGGAACAAGCAGGCGCTCCGCACCCTGCGGGCGCACGCCCTCTCGTTGCCCGAGGACGTGGCCCGCCAGCTCGTGGAGCTGCGCGAGTCCTGCTTCACGAGCGAGGACTTCCGCGAGGGCGTGCAGGCGTTCGCGGAGAAGCGCCCGGCGGAATGGAAGGACCGCTAGCCGACAGGGGCCGTCGGGGGTCGAACCGCCCTCTCAAGTCCCCATCCTCCGCGCCGAATACCGGGACATCCGACCCGTGGCACGCGCCCGCGTGCCCGCCCTCCCGGTTATGCACAACAACTTCCACATTCCCTGGGCCAAGCCGTTTCTCGGCGATGAGGAAATCGCGGCAGTCCTCGCCACGCTCACCGACCGCCGCCTCTCGATGGGCGCCACCGTGCGCGCGTTCGAGGAGGACGCCGCCCGCTTCGTGGAGCGCGACCACGCGATCGCCGTGGCCAACGGCACGGTGGCTCTCGACCTCGCGCTGAACCTGCTGAACATCGGACCCGGCGACGAGGTGCTCGTCTCGGGCCTGTCCTACATCGCCACCACGAGCTGCATCGTCTGGGCAGGCGCCACGCCCGTGTTCTGCGACGTCGACCCTGTCACGCTCAACATCGATCCCGACGAGGTCGCGCGCCGCGTGACCCCGCGCACCAGGGCGCTGCTCGTGGCCGACTACTGCGGCTCGCCGGTCGACTACACCCTGCTTCAGGCCATCTGCTTCGACCGCGGCATCCAGCTCGTGGTCGACGGTGCGCAGTCGCTCGGCGCCTACCACCTGGGCAGCCCGACATGCTCGCTCGGAACCGTCGCAACCACGAGCTTCCACACCGCCAAGGCGATGCTCACCGGCGAGGGCGGAATGGTCTTCACGAACGACGCGCAGCTCGCCGAGCGCGCCCGCAAGGTGCGCGGCCAGGGCGAGGTGCCGGGCCGCAAGTACGTGCACGACACGCTCGCGTCGAACTACCGCCTCACGGAGATGGCCGCCGCGATCGGCCGCGTGCAACTCTCGCGCGCGCCCGAGATCCTCGAGCATCGCGGGGCGCTCGCCGCCCGCTATACCGAGCAGCTGTCGCAGCTGCCGGAGGTCACGCCCACGGGCCACTGTGCCGACGGGCAGCCGGCATGGTTTTCGTACGCTGTCCGGGTGCCGAATCGGGACGGGGTCGCTCAGTCGCTGGCCGAGCAGGGCGTCGAGACGCGCTCGCTCTACCCGGTGCCCGCCTACCGCCAGCCGATCCCCGAGTACGCGCCGTATGCGAACGACCTGCGCCCGCACGCCGAGCTCGCGAGCGCCGAGGTGCTCAACCTCCCGATGTTCTTCGAGATGACGTTCGCCGAGGTCGACGAGGTGGTCGCGACACTGGCAACGGCTCTGGCCGCTCCGGTTCTCGACCGGGTCGCCGCCGCGTAGGCGGGAGAGCTGCGATGGATCTCAGGCTCTACTGGAGCGGCAACCTGCCCGAGTACCTCGGGCCACTGTTCGACGCGCTCGAGGCGCTCGCCGAGACCGAGAAGGCGCCCGAGGGCGAGGTGCTGTTCTGCCCCGACGCGCTCGCCTACCCCGCGCCGGGCGAGCCGGTCGACACCATCGTCGCGGTGATCCCTGACACCGACGGCCTGTACGACCCGAACACTCGCGAGGGCTGCGCCACGGCTCTGGTGGGCTGGGCCGAGCGCGGCGCGCTGTTCATCGTCCCCACCTCGAGCGCCGCCTCCAACCTGCGCGTGCTGCTCAGCCTCCCGGCCGAGCGCGTGCGCGTGGTCTCGCTGCCGCTGCCGCCCAGGCGCATCCCGCGCGAATCGACTCTGAACGGCGACATCGTCGCGGTCCCGCCGATCAAGTATCACTCGCTGATCCCGGCCGTGAGGCTCACCCGCCTGGCCGGCCTCGACCCGCGCGTGGTGCTCGCCGACCCCGTCGCCAAGCCGCTCGTCCGCCCCGGCGGACCCGTCAACTCGCAGGGACTACTCGCGGGCCATGAGGTGGTGGCCACCGACGACTGGCGCGAGGCCGCCAAGCACGCCGGCGCGATCGTGCTGTTCGACGAGCACCCGGGTGACGGCTGGAAGCTGCGCGAGGCGCTCGCCACGGGCGTGCCGGTGGTGACGCCGCAGACCTCGCTCGTGGGCGACCATCTCGGCGCGGTCGGCGCCGGCGCCTACCCGTACGCGAACCCGAACAACGCGGGCAACCTGGCCGAGGCCCTCACCGCCGCGCTGCGACGCGACCGCGGCACCGACCTCGAGGCCGCCGCCCGCGAGGCCGTGCTGAACGAGAGCTGGGGCGACGCGGCCTCCAAGCTCTACGGCGTGCTGATCGAGTCGCTCGCTCCGAAGGCCGCGAGCGCGACGATCCCCGCTCCGGTGAAGGCCGAGGTGACCGGGGAGCGCCTGTCGGTCTGCGTTCTCAACCCGCGCGCGAGCGAGGGCGGTGGCGAGCGCTTCATGCGTGAGCTCGTGGCGGCGATGGCGAGGCACGAGTCGGCGCCGCAGGTGAAGCTCGTCTGCAAGATCAAGCCGTTCGAGCCGTTCGACCCCGGCACGCGCCTCCTGGAGAGCCTCGGCGTGGAGGTGGTCACCGTGCCCGGCACCGACTTCGACCAGGTGGCCACGCGCGAGCTCCAGGGCTCCGACATCGTCTACTACTCCTGGCCGCACCTGACCGCCCCGCTGGACACCGAGGCGCCGCTCGTCTGCACCTTCCACGACCTCAACTGGAAGCACTTCGACGTCTACGACCCGCCGGACAAGGTCGAGATCGAAAAGCAGACCCCGCTCTGGATCGAGCTGTCGAGCGCGCTCGTGCACTCCTCCAACTTCATCCGCGACGAGATGCAGCACTACTACGGCTCGCCGGAGTCGCTCTCGCACGTGATCCCGCTCACCGCCGAGACGCCGGCCGAGCCCGCCACCCGCGAGGAACGCGAGCGGGTGCGCCGCCGCTACGGGCTTCCCGAGCGCTTCCTGCTCAGCCCGGCCGGCTTCCACCTCCACAAGAACTATCCGGTGCTCGACGCGGCCCTGCGCCTGCTGCGCAGCGAGGGCAGGCCGGTGAAGGTCGTGGCCACCGGCCAGGCCACCGACGTCAACTACCACGGCCCCGACCTGCTCGGCCTGGGCTACGTGACCGCGCGCGAGCTGCAGGCGCTCTTCGACGAGTCCGCGGGCATCGTGCAGACCACGCTGTACGAGGCCGGGAGCTGGCCGATGTGGGAGGCCAACATCGCGGGCAAGCCTGCCGCCATCTCGCGCATCCCGCCGGTGGTCGAGCAGGTGGAGCGGCTCGGCACCGTCGTCGAGCTCTTCGACCCGCTCTCGCCGGCGGACCTGGCCGGGGCGCTCACGCGCCTCTGGAACGGATCCCCGGCCACCGATCCGCAGACGCTCGCCGCGAACGCCGCGGCGGTGGCCGAGCGCAGCTGGAACGACGTCGCATCCGACTACCTCGGCTTGTTCGCCAAACTCAAGAGGGAGGCATCCAATGCTTAAGCCAGACGACTTCATGGCTCGCTTTGCGAGCGTGGGCGAGGACGTGCTCGTGTTCGAGCACGCGCTCATCCTCAAGCCGGAGGCGATCTCGATCGGCGACAAGAGCCGGATCGACGACTACTCGCGGATCGAGGGGGGCGAGCGCACCGAGATCGGCCCGCGCATTCACATCTCGAGCTTCTGCTCGATCTTCGGTGGCGGCACCGCCCTCCTCGGCGACATGTGCGGCATGGCCCAGGGCAGCCGGCTGATCAGCGGCTCCGAACAGGCCACCGGCGCGATGAACCCGGTCTCGCCCGACGAGTGGCGCGACGTGAGCACCAGCACCGTGGTGCTCGACCACCTCAGCTTCGTGGCCGCCAATGCGGTGCTGCTCCCGGGCACGAGCCTCGGCTTCGGCGCGATCGCCGCGGCGGGCGCGGTGGTGAACAAGCCGGTGCCGGCGTGGGAGATCTGGGCGGGCGTGCCGGCGCGGCCGATCGGCCGGCGCGACCGCGACATCCTGATCGAGCGCGGGCTGCCGATCGAGGAGCTCGAGTCGCAGTCGCTGCTCAGCAACGCCTAGCCGTCCGACCTCACACATAACTTGGCGGGAACCGACGCAGTGTGGGAGGTTCAGCTTGCCGCCGCTGATCACGTTCGAGGAAGCGCTGGCCCTCGGGGAGATCGAGGATCACGATGAGATCCTCGCGCTAGTCGACCGTGCCTTCGAGGCGCGGATGGAGAGCTTCGGCGACTCCACGGATCTCTGCTCCCTAGTCAACGCGAAGTCCGGGGGTTGCGCCGAGGACTGCGGCTTCTGCGCCCAGTCGAAGTACGCGGACGCGGACACGCCGATGCACGCGATGATGACTCCGGACCAGATCCTCGAGCACGCGCGCGCGGCCGAGGCGGCGGGGGCGCACCGCTTCTGCATGGTCACGCAGGGCCAGGGCCTCTCAAAGCGCGACTTCCAGAACATCGTCGAGGGCGCCAAGCTCGTCGCCGAGCACACCAACCTCAAGCGCTGCGCGTCGATCGGACACATGTCAGTCGGGCGCGCGAAGGCGCTCAAGGACGCGGGCATCCAGCGCGTTCACCACAACGTGGAGACGGCCGAGTCCTACTACGACGAGGTCTCGACGACGGTCAAGTACGAGGGGCGCATCCGGACGATCGAGGCGGTGAAGGAGGCCGGGCTCGAGACCTGCGTCGGCGGCATCCTCAACCTCGGCGAGTCGCGCGAGCAGCGCGCGGAGATGGCGTTCCAGCTTGCCTCGATCGACCCGACATCGGTGCCGATCAACCTGCTCAATCCGCGCCCCGGCACCAAGTTCGGCGACCGCGACTACATGGACCCGTGGGAGGCGGTCAAGTGGATCGCGATCTTCCGGCTGATCCTCCCGGCGGCGCTGTTCAGGCTCTGCGGCGGCCGGATCGAGAACCTCGGCGAGCTGCAGCCGCTGGCCGTGAAGGCCGGGCTGAACGGCGTGATGATGGGCAACTTCCTCACCACCCTGGGCGCGGAGCCGGAGGACGACCGCGCGATGTTCGAGGAGCTCGGGCTCAACACGGCGGCACAGCCCGACAACGGCTCGAACCCGCGGCCGGACAACCGCTCGGGCTGGCTCGCGGGCGACTCGCCCGGCACGCCGATCGACCGCCTGATCCGCAGCCAGTCAGAGGCGAATTTCTGGAATCCGTCCACACAGCTCAGGCACCGGAAGAAGAGCTCGGTGCCACCGCGGCCGGACGGCGCGCCCAACCGCGACCGGCCGCTCGACATCGTGCAGGTGCCTGCAGGGGACCCAGCGTCGGAGGAGGCAGCATGACCGACATCCAGGAGCGGCTCGACGACCTGCGAGACCAGGGGCTGTACCGGCGAATGCGGCTCGTGTCCGGCCCGCAGGGGCCGCGCGTGCTGCTCGACGGCAAGCCGGTGCTGCTGCTGTGCTCGAACAATTACCTCGGGCTGGCTGATCACCCGCGCGTGCGCGAGGCGGCGGCCGAAGCGGCCATGCGCTGGGGCGTGGGCGCCGGGGCGTCGCGGCTCGTGTCAGGCAACATGACGGTGCACCGGCGGCTCGAGTCGGAGCTCGCGGACTTCAAGGGCAGCCAGGCGTGCCTCCTGTTCGGCTCGGGCTACCTGGCCAACGCCGGGATCATCTCCACACTCGCGCGCGAGGGCGACGTGGTGCTGTCCGACTCGCTCAACCACGCCAGCATCGTGGACGGCTGCCGGCTCGCCAGTGCGCGCACGTTCGTCTACGACCACTGCGACCTCGAGCACCTCGAGCACGGCCTGCGCGAGGCCGCGGGGCGCGCGGCGCTGATCGTCACCGACGGCGTGTTCTCGATGGACGGGGACGTCGCGCCGCTGCCTGAGATCGTCGAGCTTGCCCGTCGTTACGACGCGCGCGTGATGGTGGACGAGGCGCACAGCACGGGGGCACTCGGGCCCGGCGGACGGGGCGCAGTTGCGGCCGCCGGGCTCGAGGACGAGGTCGACATCGTGGTCGGCACCCTCGGCAAGGCGCTCGGCTCCTACGGCGCGTACGTCTGCTGCGACGCCGACATGGCCGAGTACCTCGTGAACAGCGCCCGCACGCTGATCTTCTCCACGGCGCTGCCGCCGCCCGCGGTGGCCGGGGCGCTCGCCGCGCTCGACCTCCTGCGCACCCAGCCGCAGCGGGTGGACAAGCTGCAGCGCAACGCGCGCACACTGCGCGAGGCGCTCGCCGGCGAGGGGCTCCACACGGGCGATTCCGAGACGCAGATCGTGCCGCTCGTGGTCGGCAGCGCGCTCGAGGCCATGGGCGCGTGCGAGCAGGCGCTCGCCAAGGGCGTGTTCGCGCAGGCGATCCGTCCTCCGACGGTGCCGGACGGCACCTCGCGCCTTCGCCTCGCCGTGATGGCCTCGCACACCGGCGCCGAGCTCAAGCAGGCGGCGAAGGCGCTTGCGGCGGTCGTGCCGGCGCAGCCGGTGGCGCACGCCGAGCCGGTGGCGGACAGGAAGCAGGGCGTGTACGACGGCTTGGCCGAAGCCGCGTAGGAGCTGGTGCGCGGCGTATTCGTCGCCGGTACTGACACCGGCGTCGGCAAGACGATCCTGGCCGCGGCGGTGGTGGCGGCGCTGGCCGCCCGCGGCGAGAAGGTGGCGGCCTTCAAGCCGGCGGTCACCGGGCTCGACGAGGATCCGCCCGTGGGCTGGGCGCGCGACCACGAGCTGCTCGCGTCGGTGGCGAACGTCGGGCAGTCGGCCGCGGACGTGTCGCCGCACCAGTTCGGGCCGCCGGTGTCGCCCCACTACGCGGCCGAGCTGGCGGACACGCTGCTCGAGCCGAACGAGCTCCTCGCCAAGGCGCGCCACGCCGGCGATCGCGCGGACGCGCTCGTCTGCGAGGGAGTGGGCGGCCTGATGGTGCCGCTCACCTCCGGCTATCTGATCCGCGACCTCGTGCTCGACCTCGATCTCCCGCTCGTGATCGCCGCGCGACCAGGCCTCGGCACGATCAACCACACGCTGCTCACGCTCGAAGCCGCGCGCACCGCGGGGATCGACGTCCGCGGCGTGGTGCTCACGCCCTGGGAGCCGGACGGGATGACGGAGTCGAATCGCGACGCGATCGCGCTGATCGGCAACATCGCCGTGAGCCTCCTGCCGCCGATCACGCGCGACGGCCTGGCCGAGGCGGGGGCGCAGCTACCGCTCGACGACTGGCTGCACGAAGACGAGCCGCCGGCGGCCTGAGTCGCCCCGCAACGATGAGGGCATCGGGCCGGGCACTGTGTCATCCAGGTGTTGCCTGGCAACAGCTAAATGACACAGTGGACCGGATGGCCGGTCTCAGCCCGCCCGTTATTGCCGCAGTTCGTGGGCCCTAGGCCGGTGCCGGCTCGCGTGAGGCGTCGGCGGGCGGAGACGGCTCCTGCAACTGGTCGAGGCCCAGCCCCTCCGGCGCGTGCAGCGCCAGCATCACCGGCTCGGGATCCACGCGCGGGCTCGGGTCGAGCAGCGACACCAGCACCATCGTGAGGAACGCGATCGGCACCGACACCATCGCGGGCTGGGCCAGCAGGGCGCCGAGCGCGCCGCCCACCGTGTCGCCCGCGATCAGCCCGGCGAAGATGCCGCCGCTCGCCACCGCCGCTCCCGCGATCATGCCGCTGGCGGCGCCGCGTGCCGTCAACCCCTCCCACCAGATCCCGAGCAGGAACGTCGGGCAGAAGGTGCTCGCCGCGAGCGCGAACGCCCAGCCCACGAGCACGCCGATGTCGAGGTTGCCCGCCGCGAGGGCGAGCAGCATCGGCAGGATGATGCCGAGCACCGCGCCCAATCGGAAGCGCCGCCGCCGCGAGTGGGCGTCGCCGGGAGTGGACGTTCCCCGCAGGCGACCCCACACGTCGTAGGAGAGCGTGCCGGCGATCGACACGAGCAGGCCCGACGCGGTGGACAGGAACGCCGCGAACGCGCCCGCGGCCGTGAGCGCCGACAGGAGGTTGCCCGGCACGCCCGGCCAGGCCAGGTGCGGCAGCCGCAGTACGACGGAGTCGGTCTCGCCGGTCACGTAGAGGCCCGGCGCGAGCGCCCGACCGAGTAGCCCGTAGACCGTCGGGAACAGGTAGAAGATCCCGAGCAGGCCGAGCACGCGCACGGTGGTGCGGCGCGCCGCCGGCCCGTCCGGGTTGGTGTAGAAGCGGACGAGGATGTGCGGCAGCCCCATCGTGCCGAGCACGGTCGCGATCAGGAGCGAGTAGACGAACAGCGGCCCGTCGCGCCCGCCGTGCCCCACCGGCCGCGACCACACCACGCCCGGCCCGCGCTGATCGCCCTGACCGAGCGGAACCGTGCCGCCCGGCGGTAGCGCGAAGCGTCCCTTCGGCAGCCGCACCTTCTCGCCCGCAACGGCGTGATGCGGCACGCCGTTTATGCGGAAGGCGGTCGCGCGCTGGAACGTGACCGTGCGAGGCGAGTCGAGCTTGACCACGAGCCCGGCCGCGGGCGCGCGCGGCACGTCGGTGCCGAACAGCGCGCCCCGGTTGGGCAGCCCGCCCAGGTAGATGAGGAGCAGGCACGCAGGCAGCGCGATCGCGAACGTCTTGATCCAGAACTGCACCGCCTGCACGTACGTGATCCCGCGCATGCCGCCGAGGCTCACGTTCACGGCCACGATCGCGCCCACCACCACGACGCCCACCCAGTAGGGCGCGCCGATCACCTCGCCGAGCGTGATGCCCGCGCCCTTGAGCTGGGGCACGAGGTAGAAGCCCGCGATGCCGAGCACGATCGCCGCCGCGAGCAGCCGCATCCGCGGCGCGCCCAGCCGCGCCTCCACGAAGTCGGAGATCGTGAACGAGCCGAAGCGCCGCAGCGGCGCCGCCACGAACAGGAGCAGCGTCAGGTAGCCGGCGGTGAAGCCGACGGACAGCCAGATCGCGTCCATCCCCATCTTCATCGCGAGGCCGGCAATGCCGAGGAAGCTCGCCGCGGACAGGTACTCGCCCGACACCGCTGCCGCGTTCCACCAAGGCGTGATCGCGCGCGAGGCCACGAACAGGTCGGACGTGGTGCGGGCGAAGCGCACGGCCCAGGTGCCGAGGCCGAGCGTGCCGATCGTGACCACGCTGACGGCGATGATCGCGATCATCGGCCCACCAGGTCCCTGAAGGCCTCGTCCAGGGCGTCGGCACGCCGCTGGTAGAGCCAGCCGAGCCCGACGAACAGCGGGAACAGCGGGAACGCCACGAGGAACACGGGCAGCGGCAGCCCGATCAGCTCGACCCGCCGCAGCGCGGGCGCGAGGAAGAGGAGCAGCGGCAGCGAGCCGAGGATGCCCGCAAACGCGATGAGCCCGAGCAGCGACAGCGCGAGCTGCGCGCGCACCAGCCGCCGCAGATACAGCCCGCCGTGAGCGGTGGCCTCGGCCAGCTCGTCCCGCGGCGTGCGGCGCCCGCCCGGCGGGCGCGACGGGCTCACCGCCGCTGCCTCACAGGCGCAGCCTCCGCCGCAGCTCCGCCACCTCTCGGCGCGCCACCGGCACCTCGCGGTCGCCCGGGAAGATCAGGGTGGCGGTGCCGTTCAGCTGCGGGCGGATCTCGGTAGCGCGCCGGAGGTTCACCACGTACTGGCGGTGCACGCGCACGAAGCCGAGCGGCTCCCAGCGCCGCGCGATCTCGCTCAGGCTGCCGCGCATCAGGTAGCGCCCGTCCGGCGTGATCACGCGGACGTAGTCGCCATTCGCGCGCAGATAGAGAATCGACGAGCGGCCCACGAGCCTCGTCGTGCCGGCCCCGAGGCTGTCCACCGGCACGATGTCGTCCTCGTCCTCGCCCATGGCCGCCGCGACGTGCGCGGGACCGCCGTTCGGGACCGGATCGAGCTCGTGCACCTCGATCGAGCTGACGGCGTGCACCCGCTCCACCGCCTCCGCCAGCCGCCGCTTGCTCACCGGCTTCACGAGGTAGTCCACGGCGCGCAGCTCGAAGGCGCGCACCGCCGCGTCCTCGTAGGCGCTCACGAACACGATCGCGGGCGGCGTGGCGAAGCGGCGCAGGATCTGTGCGAGCTCGATGCCGTCGAGGTCGGGCATGCGCACGTCGATGAACAGCCCGTGGTAGTCCTCGGCGGAGTCGTTCAGGCGCCGCAGCGCCTCGCTGCCGCTCGAGGCCGAGTCGACCTTCCCGACCGCCTCCGACGCGCGCAGCATCCGGACCAGGTCGTTCAGGGCAGGCGCCTCGTCGTCGACGGCGAGGAAGCGAAGCCGGTCGGTCACGCTGCCCGCACCCCGGCGCGGAACTTGGGAATGGTCATCACGACGGTCGTACCCCCTCCGGGCGTGGAGGCCAACTCGAGCCCGTAGCCCTCGCCGAACGCCGCGCGCAGGCGGCCGTGGACGTTGGAGAGCCCGATGCCCTCGCTCGCGCCGCTGAGCGCGGCGCGCGCCCGCGCCTCGTCCATTCCTACGCCGTCGTCGATCACGCGCACCTCGGCGTCGCGGCCGAGGTCGTTCGCCACGATCTCCACGTGGCGGCGTCCCATGCTCGCCTCCACCCCGTGCCGCACCGAGTTCTCCACGAGCGGCTGCAGCGACAGCACCGGCAGCACGGCCTGGAGCACCTCCGGCGCCACCTCGAGACGCACCTCGAGCCGTTCGCCGAAGCGCGCCCGCTCGAGCCGCAGGTACTTCTCCACGTAGCGCAGCTCCTCGGCCAGCGTCACGTACGGGCGCTCACCCTGGAACGCGTAGCGGATGAACTCGGCGAACTCCGTGAGCAGCTCGCGCGCCTGCTCCGGATCCGCGTGGATCTCGCTGGCCACGGCCGCCAGCGCGTTGTAGATGAAGTGAGGCGAGATCTGCGCCCGCAGCGCCCGCAGCTCGGCCTCGGCCAGCCGCTCCTCCTGCGCCGCGAGCGACGCCAGCGCGAGCTGGGCGCACACGAGCGACGCCGTCTCCTCGACCCCGCGCGTGTCCTCGGGCCGCAACCGGCCCCCATCCGGATAGAGCGCCACGAGCGTGCCCACGCGGTCGCCCTGCACCACGAGCGGCGCGGCGATCGCCGCGTGCAGCGGGCAGTCCGGCTCGTTGCAGCGGAAGCGCGTCTGCACGTGCACTCGCTCGTCGCGGCCCATGTCCACCGGCAGCAGATCGCCCGGCTCGTGATGGCCGCTGCCGAGGCCGTCGAAGGCAAGCACGCTCCGGCCGGACATGAGCGCGATGGCGGGCGCCTGGCAGAGCGCGCGCAGGTGCGGCGCGGCGGTCTGGGCGCTCTGCAGGGTGAGCCCCTTTCGCAAATGCGGGAGGGTGGCCATCGCCTCGTGCAGCGCGGCCTGCATGGCCTGGCGCTCCGGAGAGATCACGCGCCGCGGGCCGCTCAGAAGACGCCAAGCGGCGAAGAGCGACGCAGCGATGGCAAAGCCCACCACGACACCAAGCGCAACTCCCATTTCCCCCTCACCTCCAGACCCCCACGATAGAGGGCCGCGGCCGGTCGGCGGCTGCCGCTCGTCGCGTTTCTCACACCGCTCATCGAGCCGGGGACACCGTACGCCGAAGGCCTCTTGTGGCACCTCACGTCGCGCGTACCTTCGCATACGAAATCGCTGCAATGTGGCAGTCGAGGAAGGAGAGGGGACCTGATGGAATCAGCATCCATCCGCCAGGGCGATCCAACGGGCGGCGCTGACGCCCGCGCTCAGAGTGCGGCTCCCGCGGCGGCTTGGACGCCCGCGGACCCTGCGCCGCTCGGACTGGCGGGATTCGCGTTGACGACGTTCGTCCTGAGCATGTTCAACGCGCACCTGGTCAGCGAAGCCGGCGAGTCGGTGGTGCTTGGCCTTGCGCTGGCATACGGCGGTCTCGCACAGCTCCTCGCGGGCATGTGGGAGTTCCGCACCGGCAATACGTTCGGCGCGGTGGCGTTCAGCTCGTACGGGGCCTTCTGGATCTCGTTCTGGGTGCTCGTGACGTTCTTTGCCCCGAAGATCCCGGCGGCGCACGCAGGCGATGCGATCGGGCTCTACCTGTGGGCGTGGGGAATCTTCACGACCTACATGTTCGTCGCCTCGCTGCGGACCACGGGTGCGATTGCGCTGGTGTTCTTCCTGCTGGCGGCGACGTTCATCGTGCTCGGCATCGGGAATTCCGGCGGTAGCACCAACGTCATCAAGATCGGCGGCTACCTCGGACTTGCCACGGCGATTGCGGCTTGGTACGCATCGTTCGCGGCAGTAATGGCGCACACGTTCAAGCGTGCGGTCCTGCCGACGTTCCCACTGTCTGGTCCGTAAGTCGGCAAATACGTCGGGCGCGGGTCACACTTCGGTGTGGCTCGCGCCCCGACCCCCCGGCCCGCGACGAGAAAGGACTGCGAATGACACAGGAAGCCACTGGCTCGGCCGAGTCGGCCGTCGCCCAGATCGAAGTACTGGCGAAGGAGGGGAACACCTACCCGCCCTCCGACGAGTTCAAGGCGCAGGCCCTGATCACCGACGACTCGCTACACCGCGCGGCCGAAGAGGATTTCGACGGATTCTGGCTCGACCAGACCAAGGAGCTGGTCGAGTGGTTCAAGGAGCCCACCGAGTCGCTCAAGTGGGATAAGCCGCCGCACTGCACCTGGTTCGCCGACGGCGAGCTGAACGTCTCCTACAACTGCCTCGACCGCCACGTCGAGGCGGGGCTCGGGGACAAGGTTGCCTACCACTTCGTCCCGGAGCCGATCGAGGAGGAGCCGCGCCCGATCACCTTCGCGGAGCTGAAGGACCAGGTCTGCCAGTTCGCGAACGGTCTGCTCGAGCTCGGCGTGAAGAAGGGCGATCGCGTCGGGATCTACATGGGCATGGTGCCCGAGCTGCCGATCGCGATGCTCGCCTGCGCGCGCATCGGCGCGCCGCACGTGGTGGTGTTCGGCGGCTTCTCCGCCGACTCACTCGCCGAGCGCATGGACTCCACGGGCGCGAGCGTGATGATCACGCAGGACGAGGCCCGTCGTAAGGGCGGTCTGATTCCGCTCAAGCACATCGCGGACCAGTCTCTCGAGCGCGCATCGAGCATCAAGCAGATGGTGGTGCTGCGCCGAACAGGGGCGGAGGTGCCGATGAAGGAGGGACGGGACGTCTGGTGGCACGATCTGGTCGAGGGGCGCTCGACCGATTGCGAGCCGGCACGTTGCGGCGCCGAGGACGTCCTGTACCTCCTTCACACCTCAGGCACGACCGCCAAGCCGAAGGCGGCGCAGCACACCACCGGCGGCTATCTCACATACGCGGCGTTCACGCACAAGTACGTGTTCGACATCCATGACGACGACATCTGGTGGTGCGCCGCCGACGTCGGCTGGGTGACCGGGCACACCTACATCGTCTACGGCCCGCTGGCGAACGGGACCACGGGCGTGCTCTACGAGGGCGACCCGACCTACCCGGACATCGACCGCCACTGGGCGATCATCGAGCAGTACAAGGTCACGCAGTACTACACGGCGCCGACCCTGATCCGCTCGTTCATCAAGTCGGGTCCCGAGCCGGTGGAGCGCCACGACCTCAGCTCGCTCAAGCTGCTCGGCACGGTCGGCGAGCCGATCAACCCCGAGGCGTGGCTCTGGTACTGGAAGTACATCGGCGGCGAGCGCTGCCCGGTGGTGGACACCTGGTGGCAGACCGAGACGGGCGGCATCCTGATCTCTGCCCTGCCCGGCGTGACGCCCCTCAAGCCCGGCTCGGCCACCAAGCCGCTGCCGGGAGTCGAGGCGGCGATCCTGGACGAGCAGGGCAAGGAGGTCCCGCAGGGCCAGGGCGGCTTCCTCGTGTTGAAGAAGCCGTGGCCGGGGATCTTCCGCACGCTCTGGGACGACGACGAGCGCTACGTGTCGAATTATTTCTCGAAGTACACGCCGGACACGTACTTCGTGGGTGACGGCGCGCGCAAGGACGACGACGGCTACTACTGGCTGCTCGGGCGCATCGACGACGTGATGAACGTGTCGGGGCACCGGCTGTCCACGATCGAGCTCGAGTCTGCGCTCGTGGCGCACGAGGCGGTGGCCGAGGCGGCCGCGGCCGCGGCGCCCGACGAGCTCACGGGCCAGACACCGCTCTGCTTCGTGATCCTCAAGTCGGGCTACGAGCCCTCGCCGGAGCTGGCGGCCGAGCTGCGCGACTGGGTGGGAGAGCAGATCGGCAAGATCGCGCGGCCGAAGGCCGTGATCTTCGGCGCCGACCTGCCGAAGACGCGCTCGGGCAAGATCATGCGCCGGCTGCTCAAGGACATCGCGGAGGGCAAGGACCTCGGTGACACGACGACGCTCCGCGATCCGGACATCGTCGAGGAGCTGAAGGCCCAGGCCGACGAGCTGCTGGGGCGGAGCGGCTAGCCGGGGTTCGACTCAGAAGGGCGCCATCCGGCTTATGAGGCGATGAGCCGGGTGGCGGCCGCCTTCCAGGTTGCGGTCACGGGCGCGCCTGGCTTGAGCGCGAGCGCCTCGAGCGCCGCGGTTGTGATCTCGGCCGTCAGCGGTTGCGACGTGGCCAGGCCCACGCGCACGCGGTTGCCGATCGTCGTGAGCGAGACCACTTCGGCGGACAGGTGATTTCTCGCCGAGCCACTCGCCACCTCGCCCGGGGGCTCGAGTGAGATTTCCCACGGATAGACGGTCACGGCCACCCGGCCGCTGAGGGCGTCTGTGCTCTGCACGGACCCGCCGCCGTCAAGCTCCACGCGCGTGAGACCGTCCTCCGACGGCGCGGCGGAGCCCGTGAGCACCACGGCGCCGGTGAAATCGGCCACGAACGCCGACTTCGGGGTCGCCGCCAGCTCGGCGGCGCTGCCCACCTGCACCAGCCGCCCGTGGTCGATCACGCCGATCTCGTCGCTCAGCAGCGCGGCCTCGGCGAAGTCGTGCGTCACGAGCAGCGCCGGGACGCCACTGGAGCGAAGAGCGTCGGCGAGCTCACGGCTGGCCTGCGCCCGCGTGCGGACGTCGAGCGCCGACAGCGGCTCGTCGAGCAGCAGCGCGTTCGGCCGCAGCGCGAGCGCGCGGGCGAGTGCGACGCGCTGACGCTCGCCGCCCGACAGGCCGGCAGGCCGCGCTTCGGCCCGATCGCCCACCCCGAAGCGCTCGAGCAGCTCCTGGGCGCGCGAGCGGCGCTCGGCGCGGGGCAGATCGCGCAGCGGATACGCCACGTTGCGCCACGCGCTCATGTGCGGGAACAGTGCGTAGTCCTGGAACAGGTAGCCGCAGCGGCGCCGCTCAGGCGGCAGGTTCACCCCTTCGCTCGTGTCCAGCCAGACGTCGCTCCCGCAGGCCACGCGGCCCGAGTCGGGCGTGAGCAGTCCCGCGACGATCCGCAGCAGACTCGTCTTCCCCGCGCCCGACGGGCCGGCAATGGCGAGGCAGCGGCCACTCTCCGCCTGAACCTGAATGTCGAGCTCGAATGACCCGAATCGGGTCCGAGCCTCAGCGCGAAGCACCGGTGAGCAGGGACACCCCTGACACGAGCTTCACGCCGAGCAGCAGCGCCGCGGAGACGGCCACGAGTACGGCCGACAGCGCGAGGGCGCCCGTGAAGTCGGTGGAGAAGCGTTGGTAGATGGCGAGCGGAGCGGTCTGGGTCACGCCCTGGAAGGATCCCGCGAACATCAGGGTCGCGCCGAATTCTCCCAGCGCCCGGCCGAATGACAGCGCGAGACCGGCCGCCATCCCGTGACGTGCGGCCGGGATGGCGATCCGCAGCCAGGTGCGCGCCTCGCCGGCGCCCAGCGTGCGCGAGGCGTCCAGGAGATTCCGGTCCGTCGTCGCGAACGCCGCCTGCGCCTGCCGGATGTAGAACGGCGCCGCCACGAAGGTGAGCGCCACGATTACCCCGGCGGTGGTGAACACGAGCTGCACCCCGGCATCCTTGACCAGCCCGCCGAGGATGCCCTCGGGTCCGAGCGCCGCCAGCAACCCGATCCCGGCCACGGCCGGCGGCAGGACCAGCGGCAGCTCGACGAAGGTCACGGCCAGGGACTTGCCGGGAAACGAGCGGGTGGCGAGCAGGTAGGCGGCCGGCGTGCCGACGATCACGATGATGGTCACCGCGATCACGCTGCATTCGAGGCTCAGCCGCAGTGCCTCGGTGGCGCTGGGGTCGTTGAGGCTCGACAGGAGCTTGGCCGGCGATGTGTTCAGGAAGATCGCCGCCACCGGCAGGATCAGGAACACCAGCGCCAGGGCGAGCGCCGCCACGAGCAGAGCGCTGAACCAGCGCGTTCCCCTCACTGCGGTGGCACCCCGAATCCCGCCTTCTGGAGCTGCTGGTGGCCGGCGCCGTTCAGCAAGCCGTTGACGAAGCTCTGTGCCTGCTGCTCGTGCTTCGCGCCCTTCACGACGGCCACGCCGTAGGCCGCCGTCGGGTTGAGCGAGGCCGGGATCGTGAGCGCCTTGAGCTTCCCTCCGGACGCCTTCACGTCCGTGATGTAGACGAAGCCGGCGTCGGCCGCTCCCTCCGCGACCTTCCCGACCACACCGCCAACGTCGGGCTCCGACGAGACGATGTTGCCCTCGATCGCCTTGCGCTCCGCCGCCGGCAGGCCCGACAGCACCTTCAGGGTGTAGGTGCCGACGGGCACCGAGGGGGCGCCCGCGGCGATCTTCACGCCCGGCTTCGCCAAATCCGCGAGGGAGGCGATCTTCGACCCGCTCGCGGGCACGGCGAGCACGAGCGTGTTGGTGGCGAACACGACCGGCTTCTCGATCAGCCCCTTGCTGTACAGCTGATCCGGCAGCTTTGTGTTGGCTGCCGCATACACATCGGGACGGGCACCCTGCTGGATCTGGGCCGCGAGCTGGTCGGAGCCCGCGAAGGAGAAGCGTGCCTTGGCCTCATCGAACTGCTTGCCATAGGCAGTGAAGGCGTCGGTGAGTGAGGTGGCGGCGGATACCGTCAGCGTCGGCGTTCCGGAACTGCCCGTCGAGCTGCCGCTGCTGCTGCCGCAGCCTGACACGATGGCCGCGCAGACCGCGAGCGCGACGACACTCACCCGTAGCTTCATTCTTTACCTCTCATCTGTTGGATTACGCCGCGCAACGAGTGCCGCTGCCGGTCAGGTCGTAGCCGTCGATCGCGCCGACCCGGGCCCTGAAGCCACCCGAGCCGATCAGCTCGAGGAAGTGAGCGATGCCGGGGTGGGCGGACCATTCCTCCGCCACCCACAGCTCGACCTCGTGGGTCTCGAGAGGCTCGAAGTTCAGATCGAAGCGCTCGGCGGCGGGGCGGTAGGTGATTGCCGCCGCCCGCGCCCAGTCGGCCCGCTGCGCCCCGTCGAGATGCCCACGCGCCGGCGGCCCGGAGGGCACGCTCAGCCCAAGCCGGCGCGCGGCGCGCACCACCGCCTGATCGCTCGCCGCGCTGCGCTGGCGGCGCACGAGCTCGACCCGGCCGGACAGGAGCGACTCGAGCGAGTTGCGACCGAGCTTTCGGTGGTAGCCGATGCCCACCTCCCAGCGGGCCACGTGCCAGCGGGTGACCGGGTGCGGCGGCCGCGCCAAGCGGCTCGCCCGGCCATGCACGAGTGCGGCGTGGCAACCGCCGGACCGCAGGGAGTCGAGCGCCTGGCCGGTAGTGGCGGGAACGGTCACGAGGCGCGCGGCGCCGCGGGCGTCGCTGAGCGCCTCCACAGTGCCGAGAGCGGGATCGCACCCCAGGATCAGCGCCCCCTCGATGCTCCCGCCGGGGAGCAGCTCCAGCGAGCCCCGGTCGACGATCGCGTCGGCCGTCGCCCAGGCCGCCCCGCCTTGCAGAGCGTCGAGCGGCGCGCTGAGCACCCGATCCCCCACCGTCGCGGCGCGCACAAGGCAGCCGTCCGGCAGCGACGTGCCTAGCGCCGACTCGGCATTCACACGCTCATCGGCTCCGAAGAGCGACTCGGCGTCGGTGCCCAGTGCGCGCGCGAGCCGCAGTGCGGCGTCGACCGCGGGGAGATGACGGTCCTGCTCGACCGCACTGACCAGGGCGCGGCTTACCCCGGCGAGGCGCGCTAGCTCGGACTGGGAGCGACCGGCCAGATCCCGCCCTCGCCGCAAGCGTTCCCCAGGGCTCGCCGTGCGCATGCCAGGATCCTACCGTCCTGACATGATCCTGTCAGCATCAGTCAGCTCGCGTAGTCCTCGCCGCCCATGATGTGGAGCGACACGTACGGCTCGTCGCCCACCACCCAGCTGTCGTGGCCGGGCGGCACGTAGAAGAAGTCGCCTGGCTCCATCACCCGCTCGGTGCCGTCGTCCATCTTCACGGCGGCGCGGCCGCTCATCACAAGGCCCACGTGCTCCACCCGGCAGGAGCTCTCCCCACTCGCGGCGCCGACGTGCTCGGACCAGCGCCAGCCGGGCTCGTACACCGCGCGGCCGAGCGTCATCGGGCCAACCTTGAAGACCTCGAAGCGGCCCCTGTCGAACGTGCGGGTCTCGCTCGGCTCGTCGAGGTTGATCAGCGCGAGGTCCACGCCTACGACGCGATGGGACGCGCTCGCGGTCCCTCTTCGCCCGCGGGCACGCGGCCGTCGCGGCCCACGTAGCCGTCCTTGCCGCCCACGCACACGTACACGGCGTCGCCGTCGCCGACGTTGCGGATCTGGCGGACGATCTGCGGGTCCACGCGCGCGAGGCCTCCGGCGGTGAGCCGGTGTGAGGTGCCGTCGCCGAACACGAACTCCACCTCGCCCCGGTGGACGAAGTACAGCTCCTCCTGCTCCTCGTGGAAGTGCTTGCCGGACTCGATTCCGGCGGGCATCACGATCGCGTTCACGCCGAACGCGGTCACGCCGAGCGGCGCGCGGATCTTGCGGAAGCCGGGGCCATCGCCCAGATCGTCCAGATTCCCGACTGAGTAGCCCTCACCGGTCACGACTTCGCTCACGACTGCTCCTTGCTCGCGGGATGGGTTTCGTGATGCTACCCCCACGTGGTCGATCTAATGGCCTCTCAGTGGCCGTTAGATCGACCACGTCCCTCCTACGATGGTCGTATGACCGATAGGGACCTGCGCGACCAGCCGCCCGAGCCCGACGAGCCGCCTCGCGACCGGCGCAAGCGCCGCGGGCTGTTCGGCGGCCTCGGCCGCATCGGGCAGCCGCCGTTCACCACGCCGCAGTGGAAGGACGCGGTGCGCGAGCAGGAGCGGCGCGGCCCGAAGCCGCCGAAGCGCGACGACTGACCCGACGGCCGCCGGCTAGGCCGGCGACTGCGCCTTCTTCCGCCGAAGCTCAGCCTCGCGGAGCTCGATCCGGCGGATCTTGCCGGTGAGCGTCTTCGGGAGGTCGTTCACGAACTCGACCTCGCGCGGGTACGCGTACGCGGAGTGGCGCTCGCGCACGTGGCGCTTGATCTCGTCGGCCAGCTCGTCAGAGGGCGAGTTGCCCTCGGTCAGGACGATGAACGCCTTCACGATCGTCCCCCGCTTCTCGTCGGGCGAGGCCACGGCGGCCGCCTCGAGCACCGCGGGATGCTCCACGCAGGCCGACTCCACCTCGAACGGCCCGATCCGGTAGCCGGCCGAGATGATCACGTCGTCCGCGCGCCCGGCGTACCAGTAGTAGCCGTCCTCGTCCTTCTGAGCCGCGTCCTTCGTGTGGAACCACTCGCCGCCGAAGGTCTCCTCCGAGTCCTCGGGCCGGTTCCAGTAGCCGATCGGGTAGTGCGGATTCGAGCGGGCGCGCAGGCAGATCTCGCCGCGCTCGCCGGCCGGTAGCGGCTTCTCGTCCTCGTCGAGGATCTCCACGTCCCAGCCGGGGATCGGCAGCCCCATCGACCCCTCGCGCACCTCCACGCCCGGGTAGTTGCCGCACAGCGGATAGCTCTCGGTGAGCCCGTAGTAGTCGAGCACGGTGATGCCGAACTGGTCGCGGAACCAGTGGATCACCTCGGGGTTGAGCGGCTCGCCGGCGGAGCAGACGATGCGCATCTTCTCGAGCGGGAAGCGCTTGCCGGCATCCGACACCGCGCGCATCGCGCGCAGCGCCGTGGGCGTGGTGAACATGTTCTCCACCCCGTGCTTCGAGAGCTGGCGTAGCTGCTCCTCGGGGTCGAAGCCACCCTTGCGCGCGTAGACGAACTGCACGCACCCGTAGCGCCACGGGCCGAGCAGCGGGCAGATGCCGGCGGCCCACGCCCACTCGCCGGAGCCGTGGAAGAGCTCGCCCTCGCGCACGTCGTGGCAGTACTCGAACTCCTCGTGCGCCAGCAGGTAGCGGTGCCCGTGCAGGATCCCCTTGGCCATCCCGGTGGTGCCGGAGGAGTAGTAGAGCTGGGCGGGGTCGTCGGCGGCGGTATCGACGATCTCGTAGGAGTCGGAGGCCTCCTCGAGCGCGCTGGCGAGGTCGACGTCGCCGTCCGCCTTCTCCCCCTCGCCCGAGCCGAGCACGAAGATCACCTCGGCGAGCCCGTCCGGGATGCGGTGGCGGTTGGCGGTGTCGGTCACGAGCGCCTTGGCCTGCGAGTCGCGCAGGCGGTGCTCGATGCCCTCGTCGCCGTACAGCACGGACATCGAGAGCAGGATCGCGCCGGTCTTGTAGGTGCCGAGGAAGACGGCGGCGGTTTCGGGCAGCGAGGGCAGGAGAGTGGCCACGCGGTCGCCCTGTTCGACTCCATTTGCGCCAAGAACGTTCGCGAAGCGGTTGGAGAGGCTCTGCAGCTCGCCGAACGTGACTTGGCGCTCGTTTCCGCGCCAGTCCTCCCAAATCATCGCGAGCTTGTCTGCAGGATGCTTGTCACAGACGTCGGCGGCGATGTTGTAACGAGCGGGAACCTCCCACCGATGTTGTGCACGCATCTCGTCGTAGCTGCCGAGCCGATACTTTCTGTAGCCCATCGCTCCTCCTTCCGTCCGGAGCGGGAGTGGTCCGTGCCCCGGCTCGCCGTAGCGCAGGATGGATCCTCGCACCTTTCTTCCACCTCACCGAGTACCCGTAGCGGCGGTTCCCGAGCTCGGCGCGCTCGCGCCCATCGCGGAGCCGCTCGGCGAGGTTCGCGGGCCCGCGGTGATCGCGTTCCTGCGGCACGTGGGCTGCCCGTTCGCCGAGGCCACGATGAAGGCGCTGTCCGAGGAGACCGCCCGGCACCCGGAGATCGACTGGATCGCGGTGAGCCACGCGAAGCTCGAGGCCTCCGACCACTGGTGCACCGCGATCGGGGCGAGCCGTCACGTGCGCCTCGTGATCGACGAGGAGCGCTCGGCATACGGCGCCTGGGGCCTCGGCCGGACGAGCCTCACCCACTTCGCCGGCAGCCGCTCGCTGTCGGCGGTGGCCGAGCTCGCGCACGAGGGCATCCGCAACCGTCACCCGGCCGGCTCGCGCTGGCAGGGCGCCGGCACGTTCGCGGTCAATGCCGACGGTGAGGTCGTGTGGCGCCACATCCCGCGGCACGCGGGCGCGCTGCCGGACCTCGCCGACGCGGCCGTGGCGGCGCTGCGGTAGCCCTTCCCAAGCGCGCTAACTCCGTGTTAGGGTCGCCAAGGACTCGTGCGATTCCCCATGAAGACCCGCTGGGTGGCTTTTGGGCTACCGCTTACGGTCGCCTGGATGGTGGCGATTGCCAGTCCCGCGGGTGCGACGGAGACCTTGACCGTCAACCGCTTGACCGACGACGGCGACGGCACCTGCGACAGCACCTGCACGCTGCGTGACGCAGTGACCGTCGCCGACGCCTCGCTTGACCCCGACATCACGATCCTGCTGCCCGCCGGCACGCTCACCCTCACCAAGAGCGCCGTGGCGTCCGACGACAACAACGTCACGGGCGACGTCGACGTCACCCGCAAGGTCACCATCCGCGGGCAGGGCGCCTCGGCGACCACGATCCAGCAAACCGTCGCCAAGGAGCGCGTGCTCGACGCCCTCGGCGTTGACCTCACGCTCCAAGACCTGGCCGTCACTGGAGGGCAGGGGACCGACTACGGCGGTGGCATCAGGGGGACTGGGAACGGACAACTCACGTTGGAGCGCGTAGCCGTGCACGACAACAACGTGGGGACGGACAACGGGAAGATCGCCCACGGCGGGGGGATCTACAAGGACGCGGGGAGCCTCCTCGTGTCCGACTCGGCGATCTACGACAATGGCTTGAACTTCGCACTTTACGGAGGCGGGATCCTCCTCGAGACGGCCAGCGCCGACATCGAGAACACGACTATCAGCGGCAACAAGGCGGAGAACGACGGCGGTGGCATTCACAGCGACACCGGCAACGCCGTGACACTCGCGTTCGACACGATCACCGGCAACAGCGCGGCTAGTGGTGCCGGCGGCGGCCTCGGTGACCCCCAGCACTACAGGATCCGGTCGTCGATCATCACCGGAAACAGTGGCGGCGACTGCGACTCCGCCGGCCAGGACGAGGGCGGGAACGTCGGCGCCGCCTCCTGCGGCTTCAACCTGCCCAGCGACGCGATCGTGAGCGACCCGCTGCTCGGCCCACTCGGCGGCACCCCGATTCCGGTCGAGGAGCCGCTCCCCGGTAGCCCGGCGCTCGACCGCGCGGTCGGCCCGTGCCCGGCCACGGACGCGCGCGGCGTCACTCGTCCTCAGGGCGCGGGCTGCGACTCGGGCGCGGCGGAGCGGCCCGTCGCGAGCACGTCACCCGGCGCCGGGGGTGGCGGCAAGGCGCCACACCTCAGCCTCGCCTCCAAGCTGTCGGTGGCCTCGAACCTCAAGACGATCGCGCTCAAGCTCGCCTGCCCCGCGGGCGCAGGCAAGTGCACCGGCAGCGTGAAGCTCGTGGGCACCTTCGCCGCGGGGTCGGCCAAGACGAAGACGCGCAAGGTCACGATCGCCTCCGCCCACTACTCGCTTGCCGGCGGCAAGCACAAGACGCTCAAGCTCAAGGTCACGAAGGCGGGTCGCAAGGCGTTCCGCGGCCACAGGAGCATCAAGGCCAAGCTCACGTTGAGCGTGACCGACGCCGCCGGCCACAAGGGCACTGAGTCGCGCAGCGTCAAGCTCGCGCGCGCGAAGAAGAAGCACTGAACGGCAGCTGGTCCCCCACGCCGAGGTCGCGCGCCAGCACCGAGCCGATCTCGTGGCGGGCGCGCTCGAGCGGCATCCCGGAATCACCCAGCAGCGCTCGCACGCCGAAGCCGTCGATCAGCGCGAGTGCGCGGTCGGCCACGGCCTCCGCGTCGCAGTCGTTGAACTCGCCTGCCGCCACGCCCGCGGCGATCGCCTCGCCGAACCACTCGCGCATGCGCGCGTAGAGCTGCTCGGCCGTGGGCCGCAGCTCCGGGTGGCGCACCGCCCGCAGCCACAGCTCCACCCACAGCACCCAGTCGCGCTCCTGCGACTCGTTGCTCGGCAGGCACTGCTCGACCATCTGCGCGAGCCGCTCCGCGTGCGACTCCGCGCCCGGCGCGATCTCGCCCTCGATGCGCAGGTCGCCGGCGTGCTCGAACGAGTACTCGAGCGCCTCGGCGAGCAGTGCCTCGCGGGTGGCGAAGTGGTAGTGCACGAGCGCGGTCGACACGCCCGCGTCCATCGCGATGCGGGCGATGCGCACGTCGTCGATGCCGTCGCTCGCGATGCGGTCCACCGCCGCGGCGAGGATGCGCTCGCGGCCGTCCTGGCTCATGCGAGGTCGGCCCGCACGCGGTCCGCGAACCAGCCCACCGCCGACTCGCGCGCGGACAGCGGTCCGCACTCGTAGTCGCGAGTGGCGAGCCCGTTCTGCACGTTGCGCACGAGGTCGATGTCCTCGTCGAGCACCTCGTTGTTGAAGCGGTGGTTGATCTTCTG